>NZ_JBHWGP010000008.1:124008-178322 GCF_042733155.1 Streptomyces sp. NPDC059740
GGCCACCCCACGCCCGTTGTTTTTGGTGGGTTGGGGGCCGGGGCGCGGGGGTGCGGGGGGGGGTGGTGTTGGTTTGGGGGGGGCCCCCCCCCGGGGGGGGGGGGGGGGCCCACCCCTTCCGCGCGCGCCGGCCGGTGGTCAGTCCGCGCCCAGGACCCGCAGCGGCTCCCCCGCCAGGAACGCCTCGATGTCCTCCACCGCCCCCTGGAGCTGGGTGCGCAGGTTGTCGCGGGAGACGTAGCCGAGGTGCGGGGTGGCCAGCAGGCCGGGCGCCGAGCGGGCCGGGTGGTCCTCGGGCAGCGGCTCGACGTCGAACACGTCGAGGGCCGCGCCGGCGATGCGCCCCTCGTGGAGTGCGGCGAACAGTGCCTCCTGGTCGACGATCGCCGCCCGCGCGGTGTTGACGAGATGACTGGTGGGCCGCATGAGGGCCAGTTCCCGCTTCCCGACCAGGGCACGGGTGCCCTCGTTGAGTGCCAGGTGGACGGTGAGGACGTCGCTGGTGGCCAGCAGCTCGTCCAGGGAGGGCGCCCGCTGCACGCCCACCTCGGCGGCCCGCTCCTCGGTCAGGCTGCGGCTCCAGGCGCTCACCTCCATCCCGAAGGCCAGGCCCACCTTCGCCACCTGCGTGCCGATGCGGCCCAGTCCGAGGACGCCGAGCCGCCGTCCGCGCAGGTCCCAGCCGACGGTGGACTGCCACGGGCCGCCGGAGCGGAGCGCGCCCGCCTCGGTGACCAGGTGGCGGGCCAGCCCCAGGATCAGCGCCCAGGTCAGTTCGACGGGGGGTGCGCCGGCGCTGGGCGTGCCGCACACGGTGACGCCGCGCCGGCGGGCCGCCTCGTAGTCGATGACGGTGTTGCGGGCGCCGGTGGCGACCAGGAGCCGGAGCCTCGGCAGCCGGTCGAGCACCGAGGCGGGGAAGGCCACCCGCTCCCGGAAGGTGACGATGATCTCGAAGTCGGCGACGGCGGCGACCAGTTCGTCCTCGGTGGCGAAGTGGCGGGGGAAGGAGGTGACGTCCACCCGGTCGGCGAGCGGCGAGAAGTCGCCGAGGGTGGTCGCCGCCCCGGGGAAGTCGTCGAGTACGGCACAGCGGTAGGTCATGGGCGGGACGCTATGCCGGGGTGGCGGGGGTGTCCACGGGGGACGGCGGGAAGGGCGGCGTTCCCTCCCCGCCGGCCCCGGTGGGCGGCGCAGACTCCGGCCGGGACGCGCGGGGCCCTGCATCGGCCCGGTGCCGGACGCCCGCCTGGCGGAAGCGGCGTCCGGCACCGCCGTCACGTCGGCTGCGGCTCGAAGTCCCAGTACGGCCGTTGCCGGCGGCGGGCCGAGAGGGTGTGGGGGTGGTGGGGGCCGAGGGTCTCGGCGAGCTGGGCGACCGCCTCCTGTTCGACCTTGGCGGCCTCCGGGCCACGGCGCAGGCGGCGCAGGTCGTGGGCGAGCGCCGTCTTGGCGGACAGCGTCAGGGGGTGGGTGTCGCCGAGGACGGTCCGCGCCCGTTCGACGGTGTCGAGGTCGAGTTCGTGGGCGCCCGGGTCGTCCTCGACGCGGTTGCGGGCCGCCGAGGTGTTGAGCGCGCAGCCCAGTGTCCAGGGATGGTCGGGGCCGACGGCCCGGGTCATGCCGGCGAGGGCGCGTTCGGCGAGGTCGAGGGACTCCTGGTGGCTGCCGAGCTCGGCGAGGTTGAGGGCGAGGTTGCCCAGGGTGCCGACGGCGTAGGGGTGCTGTGGGCCGACCAGTTGCCGGTAACGCTCGGCGACCTCCTCGGCCAGGGCGCGGGAGCGCCCCGGGTCGCCGTGCTCGCGCAGGAACGTCGCATAGTCCGCCTGGACGATCAGCGCCGAGGGGTCGCGGGAGCCCTGGACCCGCAGCAGCCGTTCCACGACCCGGCTCATGAGCTCCTCGGTCTGGACCGGATCACCGGAGCGGCGCAGGCAGAGCGCGAGTACGTGCTCGGCGTGGAGCGTCTGCGGGTGGTGCTCGCCCATCACCTGCCGGTGGACGCGGACGTTGAGCTCCTGACGGGAGATGGCCTCCCCGTAGCGGCCCAGCAGGCGCAGGGTGCGCGCGTAGGAGGTGTTCGCGCCGAGGGTGAGGTAGTGCCGGGCCCGCAGCCGCTGCTCGCGCAGGGCCAGGACCTCGCCGAAGGTGGTCAGCGCCTCGGCGTGGCGGCCCAGCAGGTTGAGGGAGACGGCGAGGTTGTTGCGGGTGGCGAGGGTGCGGGGGTGGTCGTGGCCCAGCAGTGTCTCGTAGGCGGCTGCGCCCTGCGCGAAGAGGTCGTGGGCCCGGCCGTACTCGCCCAGCGCCAGCAGGGTGCCGGCCAGACCGTCGCGGGCGCGCACCAGGTCGGGGTCGTTCTCCTCGCGCTCCGCGGCGAGGAACTCGGCGACCCGGCTGCAGACCGCCTCCGCCTCCCGGTACCGCCCCAGGAGGCGGAGCATGTTGGCGTGCTGGTGGGTCAGGACCAGCATGACGCGGGCGGAGGGGTCCAGGCGTCCGCTCCACTGGGCGATGAACTGCTCGCACAGCCGCAGGCCCGTCCGGTACTCGCCGCGGACCCTCAGGTAGTCCACGCAGTTGATGACCACCTCCTGCGTCGCGGGGTCGGGGCTGCGCAGGGCCCCCGCGGCCTCCAGGTGGCGGGTGATCTCGGCGTAACGGTCCCAGGTGCGGGTGTCGGCGGGGTTCTGCGGATTGGCGGCGACCAGCACGCGGCAGGCGGCTGCCGAGAAGGTGTCGTGCTCGTCGTCGAGCATGTCGGCGCGCAGGAAGCGGTGGTAGAGGCGGTGCATCTGGGCGGTCTCGACCGCGAGGTCGGCCGCGCCGGAGGTCTGGTAGTCCAGCCTGACCGCCGTGGACTCCGTCAGGCGCCGCAGCGCGGTGTTCCAGCTGATGGGCTCGGAGGCGAGGTCGCGCAGGTGGGGCGGCAGGGAGGTGCGGGCGCCCTCGACCAGGCCCACCGGGATGGCGTCGGGCGCGAAGTAGGCGAAGAGCTTGAGGAGCTCGACGGCGACGGGGCTGCGTTCGCGCAGCGTGTTCAGCGTTATGGCCCAACTGGTCTGGAAGGCCATCGGGTAGTCGGTGGAGATGCGGATGCCCAGCAGGCTGGGTTCGCCGCGCCGGATGAGGTCGATGTACTCGCGGGCCGGCATCGGGTTGGCGTCCAGCCAGGCGGCCGTCTGGTTGAGCAGCAGCGGCAGGTCCTGGACGGCCTCCGCGAGGTCGTGCGCGTCCTCGGGGGTCAGGCGCCGGGCGCGCCGCCGGGCGTAGGCCACCGACTCCTCGCGCTGGAAGGGCCGCACCTCCATCTCCTGTGCGCTGCCGGAGCCGGACCAGTCGCGGGTGAGGGTGGTGATCAGGACGTGGCCGCGGCCGTCGGGCACCAGGTCCTCGACCTGCTCCATGTCGTCGGCGCTGTCGAGGACCAGCAGCCACCGCCGGTAGGGGCGGCCGGTGCGCAGCGCCTCGTGGACGGCGCGGATGCGGTCGCCGATCTCCCGGCCCACCGGCAGCCCCAGCCGGGTGGCGAGTTCGGCCAGTTGTTCCCGGGCGGTGCCGCGGTGGGTGGCGCTGACCCACCAGACCACGTCGTAGTCGTTGCCGAAGCGGTGGGCGTACTCGGCGGCGATCTGGCTCTTGCCGATGCCGGAGATGCCGTAGAGGGCGATGCGCGTCTCCTGCGGGGCGGCGGTGTTGAGGGTGCCGCTGCCCGCGAGCCGGTTGTGGAGTTCCTCCAGGACCGCGTCGCGGCCGGTGAACCGGTTGTTGCGGCGGGGGATGTTCCAGATCTCGGGTGGGTCGTTGGGGAAGCGCGGGGCCGGCACCAGGCCGGCCGACGCGATGGCCGGGGACTCCTTGGGGGCGGTGATGCCGAGCCGGTGCAGCAGGCGGCGTCCCGCCTCGACGGCGTCAAGGTCGCGCAGGTCCGCCGGGCGCAGGGCGGCGACGGTGGCCGGCAGCCGGCTGGCGGCGACGCTGACGGCGGCGAACCGCTCCAGGTTGGGGGGCACGACCTCCTGGAGGGCCGCGCTCCACTCCTCGTCCGTCTTGGGGCCGAGCCGGAAGTACCAGTCGTCCAGCACCATCAGCAGCCGGCCCTGCGCCCCCAGCAGTGCGGTGAGCTCCTCGGTGAGGGGGGTGTGGGCCGCCGGGTCCCAGCGCAGCAGCGTGGTGCCGTGGCCGAGCTGCTCCAGTTGGTGGGAGATCCACGCGGCCCACGGGCGGTTGAAGCCCGCGTAGCTGATGGTGACGTGCTCCCTGGAGCCGGTGGTAGCGGACTGTTCGGCCATGCGACCGTCTCCCTGCGAACGTGGAGGAAAACTGGACGGACGAGCGGGTACGGGGTGCCGCCACGGGCCGGTTGCCGGGCCGGCCCAGCGGCACGATAACCCAAGTCTGCACCCGCGATCCGTCGGCTCGTCAGCTTCTGGCGGAGTCGGCCGGCGTCGGCGGGAGCACGGCGGCGAGCCGGTCCGCCACGTGCCGGATCACCAGTTCGAGGTCGGGGCAGTAGACGGACGGGTTGACGAAGCCGCTCTCCCGGTCGCGGTAGCGGTGGGCGTAGTTGCCGCCGCCGCACACCTCCACCAGGGCGCAGCTGCGGCAGGCCGCGGCCAGACCCGCCAGACCGCTCTGCCGGGCGAGGACGCCGGGGTGTCGCAGTGCCTCGTCGAAGCTGTGGTGGAAGACGTCCAGGCCGGTGGATGCGGCGCCCTGGTAGGCGGAGCGGAGCGAGTCGACCTGTTCGATGGCGCCGTCGGTGTCGACGACGAGCGCCGCCACCGGTGAGAGCCCGACCGCCTCGCTGGAGCTGGGACGCCCCAGCAGCAGGCCGATGACCTCGGTGAACAGTCCGACCGGGGGCGCGGGTTCACGCTCGTGCCACCACTGGTCGAAGACCCGGCACAGCCAGCGTCCGTGGGGGCGGGGCGGTGCGCCGGGGGGCGCCTGCGGCGGGGCGGACCAGTTGGCGTGCGGCAGGAGGAAGTCCAGGGTCGGCGGGTGCAGGTCCCGCAGGGAGCGGTAGACGGCGACGGGGTCGGCACGGACGTCGACGGTGGTGAGGATGCCGGCGAAGGCCTCCGGGCGCCGCGTGGTGAGCAGCTCCACGGCGCGGCGGACGGCCGGCCAGGACGGGCGGCCGGCGTGGTCGACGCGGCGGGCGTTGAGTTCGGCGCCCGCCCCGTCGAGGCTGAGCCCGATGTGGAAGCCGGCGTCGGCGAGCGCGTCGAGGAGGGCCGGGGTGAGGAGGGTGCCGTTGGTCTGGACGCCGAGGCTGGCCTCGCACCCGGCGGGGAGCTGGGCGCGGAGGTGGGCGGCCAGTTCCAGCAGGGGTTCGGCTCCGCCGAGCAGGGGTTCGCCGCCGTGGAGGTCGATGCGGACGGCGCGCAGGCCGTGGACGGTGACGTGTTCGGCGATGCGCTCGGCGGTGCGGCGCACGGTGGGGCGGGCCACGCGGGAGGGACGGTCACGCCAGGTGTCGTCGGGGCCGGTGTAGAGGTAGCAGTAGGTGCAGGCCAGGTTGCAGCGGCTGTGCATCTTGAGCACGAACTGCCGTATCGGGACGGCCGCCACCGTACTGGTCTCGCCCGTCACGGTTCCCCCTGCCCTCGGCCGTCCCGCGTCCTCGGGGCGGGCGCCCGGCGACGGTCCCGGCCGGACGCGGTGCCCGCGGGACGGGGCGGGCGGCGCCGGCGGCTCCCCCCGCCTCGCCCTGTGGCACGCCGTGCAGCGTCCGTCATCTGCTGCATCCATGGCCCGCAGGTCCGGGTCCGAAGCGGGACGGGTCTCCAAGTGGCGTGTTATGACGCTGGATTGCCCGAATCACGTCCCTCAGCGGTCGGACAAGGGCTTTCGGTGAACACAGCCGGTGGGGTGCTCGCTGCCGGGTGTTCACCTTCCGTCGGCGCGCTCACGCCACCGGGCCCCTCGCCGCCGCCCTGTCCGGCGCTCCTCCGGTGGCGTCCCCTCACCTGAAGAAGCGCTCCGGAGCGTCGTTGTAGAAGGCGACCGCCTCCCCCATCGGCTGCCAGTCCCGCACCAGCACCGCCGCGACCCTGGCCAGCACGGGGTGGTCGCAGTGGGTGGCGACCTCGGCCACCGCCTCGACGCCGCGGGCCCGCAGGGCCGGCAACCGCTCCGGGGAGGGGGACGGCGGCCCGGACGAGGGCGGCGGTGGTGCGACGGCCGCCGTGGTGGGGGGTGAGGTCGTCCTCACGGTCACGGCCACACTGTTCTCCTCAGGCTGGCTCGACACAGGTGTTCCCGCTGGGCTCGGACGGCCAAACACCGCCCGGTCAGGGGTGCCCGGCCTCCGTCGGGCCGCCGCGGGACTCCAGCTCCGCGATCCGCCGCCGGGTGGCCAGGGCCTCGGCACTGCGTGCCTCCCCCGCCCGCTGCCACTGCTCCCAGCTGTCGCGGTAGGCGCGCAACGCGGCCTGCGGCCCGGCGTTGACCGCCAGCACCCCGGCCCGGCGGTGGTACGCCCGCGCCGTCAGCACGGGGCTGCCCGCCTCCTGGGCGGCCTGCGCGGCCCGCCGGTAGCAGGCCGCCGCCCGGTCGTGCCGCTCCCGTGAGGAGGTCCGTTCGTCCAGCAGAAGCTGGACGTCCCCGACCTCCAGCCAGGCCTCCGCGCACACCACGGGGTCGGTAGTGCCGCGGGCCGCCACCTCCAGCACGTAGTCCGCCTCGAAGAGGTCCGAGAGGGAGGGCCGCCACTGGTGCCGCAGCCGCAGTGCGCGGCCGAAGAGGAGCCGGTGCGCGGCCAGTCGCGGGTCCTGCGGCCGGACCCGGGCGAGCGCCTCCCGCAGGACGTGGACGGCGTCGGAGGCCAGCCGCCGCCCGGTCTGCGGGGTCTCGGCCAGCCGGGCCCGGGCCACCAGGGCCGCCCCGCGCTCCACCAGCAGCTCGGTGTGCTCGGCCGTGTCGGGGGCGGACAGCCGCAGCGCTGCCGCGAGCGCCGCCGCGGCGGCGTCCAGGGCGGCCAGGTCGCCGGTGCGCTCGTGCAGGGTCCGCCGGACGTCGGCGGTGCGGCGCAGGGCGGTCGCCTCCAGGGCGGTGTCACCCACCTGGTGGGCGCGGTCGCGGGCCCGCTCCAGCAGGTCGAGCACGTCCGTGAGGGAGGTGCTCTCGCCCGCCAGCAGCCGGGCGTCGGCGAGGTCCAGCAGGACGGCGGAGACGGTGCGGTCCCCGGCGCGCTCGCGCGGCAGCAGGCGGAGCGCGGTGGTGAGGTCGGCGGCGGCCCGCACGGCGGACCGGCCCGCTCCGGCACCGCTGCGCCGGGCGTGGTCGAGCAGGACGGTGCCGCGGGCCGCGTACAGGGCGCCCGGCACCTCCGCGCCGCCCTGCCAGCGCTCCATGACGGCGGTCAGCGAGGTCTCGGCGTCCGCCAGCGGGTCCTCGTCCTCGGCCGGGCCCCCGGGCTCCGGGGCCGGCAGCGCGGCGAGCCGGCGCAGCAGGTCGGCCCGCAGGCAGAGGGCGGGTGTGAGGCGCTCGTCGGGCGGGACCATGGTGGCGCACGCGGTGCGCAGCGCGCCGGCGCCGGTGGTGAGGGCGGCGCGCTCCCCCTCGGCGTCCTCGGCCTCGTGCCGCTCGCGGGCGCGCGCGGCGCAGACCTCCGCCAGGGCCAGCAGCGCCCGCGGGTGCTCCTGGTCGCCCCGGGGGACGGTGTGCGCGACGGCGTCGCGGGCGGCCTGCTCGGCCTCGGCCAGGGAGTCGGGGCGGCGCCAGGTGGTCCAGCCGTGCAGCAGCGCGCGGGCCAGGTCGGTGCCGGGCCACGGTGTTCCGGCCGTGACCGGCGCGTCGGCCGCCTCGGCCCGCAGCAGCCGCAGCGCCTCCAGCAGGTCCCGGGCGTCGCCCTCCTGCTCGAAGCGGGCCAGCAGGAAGCGGCCGTCCGGCGTTCCGTCGGCCTGGGCGGCGGGGGGCGTGGTCCGCAGGGCGGGTTCGAAGCGGCGCAGGACGCGTTCGGAGACCCGGGCGAAGGGCTCGGGCACGGCACCGGCGCCGGTCTCCGGCTCCCGGCTGCCGCCGGCGAGCACCGCGACCGCGACGGCCGGGAAGTTGCGCGCGCCGCGGCCGTAGGTGCGCTCCACGTAGAGCGAGCAGTGCTTGAGGACGAGGGCGGCCTCGGTGGCGCTGAGCCGGGCCAGCAGTTCGTCGCGCACGCCGGGGGCGAAGGAGTACCAGGGGCCGGCGGCGCCCGCGGTCCCGTCCTGGCCACCGGGGCCGGCGGGTGGCGGGCCGTCCTCGCCCCCCGCCGGGCCGGTCTGCTCGACCAGGCCGCTCAGCAGCACCTCCGCCAGCTCGGCCGGACCGGTGTGGGGCAGCATGGCGCGTTGTACGAGCTGCATGACGGGGAGGCAGAGCGGGACCGCGGAGAGTTGGACGGCGAGGTGGCGGGCGTCGGGGGAGGCGGTCTGCTCGAACGCCGCGACCCTGGCTGCGGGGTCGGTGGGTGCGGTGCCGTGCGCCCCGAGGGCGGGTGCCAGGGTGACGCCGGTGCCGTGGTCGGCGCGGACCATGGCCGCCGCGCCCCGCAGTGAGAGGCCGGCGTCGGCGGCGGCGAGCCTCGCCCAGGTGCCGAGCGCCGCGGGGGCCGGCGAGAGCACCGGGACGGGCCGCTCGCGGCGCGCCCCGCGGCGCACGGCCGCCGCGGCCCGGCGGCGCCGCGCGGGCTCGAACGCCAGCGCCCGGTAGGGGCCCTGCCGGCGCAGCAGGGTCCCGGCGACGGCCGGCAGCAGCGTGTGCCCCCACATGCGTTGCGGCAGCGGCTGGACCACGGCGACGGGGGCGTCGGCGACCCAGGTGTGCAGCAGCCGCTGCATGCGGCCGTCGCGCCACAGCGGTCCCGCGCAGTCGCTGACCACGAGGGTGAGGTGGTGGCCGGTGGGGTCGTGGAGCTGGGCGGCCGGGCGCACCGGGGCGGTGGGGCCGGGCCCGGGCGCCACCCCGACGTCCTCGCCCAGGGGGCGCAGGTAGTGGACGGTCACGTCGTGGAAGGCGCCCAGCCGTTCGCAGACGTGCCGCAGCTCCCGGAGGGTCTGCTCCCACACGGCCATCGAGGCGGAGCCGTCCATGAGCAGCCGCAGGCCGGCCGCGCGGCGCCGCACGCCGCGCAGTACCGGGACCACCATCTCGCTGCGGGCGGAGAGTTCGGCGGTCGCGGCCTCGTCCAGTTCCCGCCGGGCGGGCGAGACCGGCGGTTGGTAGCGCTGTATGGGCCGCAGGGCCCGCTGGAGCGGCAGGAGGCCCGGCAGCGCGGCGGCGACGGGCACCGCGACCTCGCCCAGCCGCCGGCTGCCCGGGCCGGGGGCGGCGGCGGTGTCCTCGACGGCGAGCAGGGCGATACTTCGGGCGCCGGTGCGCTGCTGGTCCCGGTCCGCTGCCACCGGGCCGGGCTCCTCGGGGTGCGGGGGGCTCGCGTCCGCCGTGATGGCCGAAAGTGGTCGGTCGGGGGGCGGGGCGTCGGAGAGACCGGGGTCCTCGGCGGGGGCCGAGCGCTCCGGGCGCGTGATCCACTGGGCGAGCCAGAGGGCGTCCGCCATCGCGCGGGCGTCGGCGGGCACCCCGCCGGCCCGCAGCCGCTCGACGAGCCGGCCGAAGGCGCCGGAGCCCGCCGGCGGGCCGGCCGCGGCCCCCGGTCCGGCTGCTGCCGGCTGCGGCGGGGCGCTCCCCTCGGCGCCCGGCCCGGTCACGGCACGGCGGGGCGGGTGCGAGCCGTCGCCGAAGGGCAGGGCGGAGCCGGCGGCCACGCGTGTCTCACCTCATCCGATCGAGGGGGCGCATGAGCGCCGAGGTCAGTCGTGCTCGGGTCTGCTCCTCGTCCGCGTCCGCCCAGCCGGCCTGCTGGGTGAGGTGGATGGCGTTGAGGAGCTGGTCCACGGCGCGCACGTCGCCGGGGTCGCGGTCCAGGTAGTGGTCTATGACCGACTCGTACCGCTCGGCGGCGTCCTCACCGAAGTGGGCCCGCACCATGCCGGCCAGCCGCTCCTTGTCGGGGGCGGGGATGTGCAGGTGGATGCAGCGGCGCAGGAGCGGGGCGGGGAAGTCGCGCTCGCCGTTGCTGGTCATGACGATGAACGGGAAGGCGTGGCAGCGCACCTTCCCGCCGCGGACGGTCACCTGCCGCGCGTCGTCGGTGAGCACCGGCACCTCAGGGGCGCTGGCCGCCAGGCGTTCCAGCTCGGGGACGGTGAACTCGCCCTCCTCCAGCACGTTGAGGAGGTCGTTGGGCAGGTCGATGTCGCTCTTGTCGAGCTCGTCGACCAGCAGGACGCGGGGGCGGGCGGTGGGCAGCAGGGCGGTGCCGAGCGGTCCGAGGCGGATGTAGCGGCCGATGCCGCCGCCCGGCTCCGCGGCGGCGTCGCCCTGCGGGTCGGGGGCCTGTTCCGCGTGCGGGGTGGCGCGGGCGATCTGGAGGTCCTGGAGGCGGCCGATGGCGTCGTACTGGTAGAGGCCGTCGCGCAGGGTGGAGCGGCTGACGATGGGCCAGGTCAGCACCTTGCCCAGGCCCAGCTCGTAGGCGACGGAGTGGGCCAGGGTGGACTTGCCGCTGCCGGGCGGGCCGGTGACCAGCAGGGGGCGGCGCAGGTACAGGGCGGCGTTGACGAGTTCGCGTTCGGTCTCGCCCGGCCGGTGGTAGGTGGCCTCGCGTCGCTGCACGCCCAGCCGGCGCTCCGAGGAGTGGTCGAGCGCGGCGGGGGGCGGCACCAGCGGGCCCCCGTCGAAATCCCGCCAGGGAGGCGGGGGCGGCAGGTGCTCGATGCCGTCGTGCGGGGCCCCCGCGCCACGATAGATGAGCCAGTCGCTCACGTCGGAACTCCTCGCCGCCGGACAAGCATCCGCCACCACGCCGCACCGTGTACCCGGGAGGCGGCCCGCGGCGTGCCCGGCCCGCCCCACCGCTTCGAAAGCCCGGTCCGCCGCTCCTGACGCTAAGACAGTACCCATCCCCGCGACGCCACACCGGACGTATTCCGGACCTCGTTGCCGCACCGGAGCACGGGCGGCGTGTTGCCTCCGGCGCACGCCCCGCCCGGCAGGCCCGCTCCCCGTCCGGCCCCGGGGCCCGGGGCGCCGGAGCGGGGTGTCGCGCGCGGGCGCGCGGGGCCGGCGGGTGCGCGGGTCAGGGGGCGGCGGTCAGGTGGGTGCTGCGGCCGAAGACGGGCGGCAGGGGGTCGCGGGGGTCGTCGTAGAGCAGCAGCAGGCCCTGTGCCCAGGGCGCCTCGCCCTCGGCCACCTGCTCGCGCAGTTCCCGGACCCGCTCGGGCAGGTCCGCCACGGCGCCGCAGTCGGCGAGGAAGGCGTCCAGGAGCTGGTGCCGGCGGTCGCACTCCTCGTCGCAGCCGCGGTCCTCGTGCCCCTGGGCGAACCAGAGCGCCACCGCATGGCCGCCCTGCAGGGACTCGTAGACGACGTCCTGGCCCGGCCCCCACGCCACCGACCGGCACAGCGTGGGCACGGCTCCCGGCCCCGCGTCCCGCAGCAGCCTGCGCAGCGAGGGCCCCACCGCCCGGCCGGCCTCCCGCGGGCCCACGCGCAGCGCGACCAGGCGCGCCGCGTTCCGCAGCCGGTCGAAGTGGGCGTCCCAGGCGGGGTGTTCGCCGCCCCGGCGTTCGGAGTCGCGCAGCACCACGGCCCGGAACTCGCCGACCGGATGGGTGCGGCGGGTGCGGCGGGTGGAGGCGGGCAGGCTCCAGCGGTCGGCGGCCAGGTGCCAGTAGCCCTCGGGCACCACGACCTCCAGCCGCACCGGCCCGGCGCCGCCCCCCGCCGCGGCCGTGGCGCCCGCGTGGTCGGCGGCCAGCAGCCGGGGGCCCAGCCGGCGCAGCAGCAGGGCCTGCGCCTCCTCGAAGGGCACCCCCGCGGGTGACTGGTGGAGGTCGGTGACGTCCCAGCGGCCGTCCCCGTAGCCCTCGCTGACCGACCAGTTGACGTGTGCGGTGTCGCCCTCGCCGTAGAACAGCGGGTCGAAGTCGACCAGGACGCTGGTGACGCGGGCCCGCACCGGTCCGATCGCGGCCCGGTCCTGGGCGCTCAGCGAGCGCGCCCGCAGCTCGACCAGCCGCTCCAGGTCGGCCGCCGCGCGCACCGCCTGCGCCGCGGTGGCCGTCTCGCCGGGCCCGGCCTCGCGGGCCGCCTCGCGCGCGTCGGCCGCGGTCTCCTCCGCCACGATGCGCAGGTAGTGGACGACGTTGCGCAGCTCGCCGTAGGCGTCGTTGGTGACGTAGAGGGCGCCGTGCCCGTCACGCCAGGTCGGCAGGGGCACGGCCGGCGGGATCTGCCGGCCCGGCAACGCCCGGGCCACCGCCTCGCGCACCGCTGCGGGGTCGCGCGGTGCGGGGAGGCGGGAGAGGATCTCGAAGGCCAGGAGGCGTTCCTCGACCCCCCACGGCCTGCCCGCCTCGGCCGTGACCGTGCGCTGCGCGTCGAGCCAGGTCTCCTCGCCGTCGCCGCCGAGCCGGGACCGCTGCCAGTGCCAGCGGTCGTGGAGGGACATCAGCGCGTGGTACGGGTCGGGGCCCAGCCCGGGGGTGCCGGGGACCTGGTGGTCGGGGTGGAGGCCGCGCAGCAGGCTGACGGGCTCGGCGACGGCGACCACGTCCTGCCGGTGGCTGCGCCGGATGACGCCGATCACCTCGCCGCGGTCGCAGTCCAGCAGCGGGCCGCCGGAGGCGCCGGGGGTGATGCGCACGTCGCTGCCGAGCATCAGGGCGTGGCCGTGCTGCCCGCCGAAGCGGACCAGGACGAAGGAGTCGGGCCCCGGCGGGTCGTCCGGTGCCGCGGCCTCGGTGGGGGGCGTCGGGCCGGTTCCGGCGCGCCGGCCCTCACTCCTCCCGCGGGCCGGGCCCGCGCTGAAGGCGTCCTCGGCGCTCTTGGGGAGGCGGCCCGGGTCGCCCACCGCGAAGGTGCCGTCCCCGCCGAGAGCGAGGATCTCGCCGGCCTCGCCCTGCGCCTTCCGCGCGCGGGGGCCGTCCCCGGGGGGTGTGAGGGCGTCGACGGCGCTGCCGTTCTGGGGTGCCGGGACCCGGCCGACGCGACCGGGCGGCGGTGCGCCGCCGGGTGGGGCGGGGGCTGCCCCGGGGGGAGCCGGCGGGGCCTCGTAGGGGAGGGCCGGGGCCGGTAGCGGGCCCGCCGCGGGCACGTCGGTGGCGGTCGGCCCCGGGCCGGACCGGGTGGGCGCGTCGGCGCCCCGCACGCCCCCGAGGACGGCGGGTGGTCCGCCGGTGGGGAGGGTGTCGGGCGGGGGCGGTGCCGCCTCCCGGGAGGAACGGGCCCGCGGCAGGCCGGCGGAGTACCGCTCAGGGTCGCCGGCCGGGGGCCGGGGCGAGCCGATGTCGCCCGTGGCTGCCCGGGGGTGGTGGTGCTCCTCGTCGGCCGCCGCGGGCTCGGCCCCGGGGACGGGCGCGCCGGTGGTGCCGGTGTGGCCGCGGAAGGCGGCGCCGTGGCTGAGCAGCACCGCGGACCGGTCGGCCAGCCAGGCGCAGGGGTGGTCCGGCACCTCGTCCAGCAGCCTGAGGAGGGCGAGGTCGGGTCGGTCCGCGGGTTCCACGGGGCCGCCCGGCACCCGGCGGGTGAGGTCGTACTCCTGGCGGGCGGCCACCAGCCGGCGCCCGGCGGGCAGGTTCAGCACGCAGCCGACCTCGCCGCGCGGACCGGTCGGCCGCCGGACGCCGTGCCGGCTCAGGACGTGGGCGCAGGTGAGGACCCAGCCCGGTGCCACCAGGACCCCGCTCCCCCAGGCCTGGTTCTCGGGGCTGCCGGGCGCGGCGCGGACCGCGACCGTGGCCCTGCCCGCCAGGTCGAGCAGCGGCCCGTGGACGGCGGCGTCGTGCGACCGGCCCTCGGCAGGGCTCACCTGACCTCCTCGGCGTCGGGGACGGGGCGGGCCGCGGGGGCGGTGGCCGACGGCTCCTCCTCGCGGGGTGCGCCGTGGTGCCAGGTGAGGGTGACGGAGAGGTTGGCCTTGACCTCGCCGCCGGCGAGCAGCGCCACCGCCTTGCCCGGGCGGGCGGCGACCTCCACGCCGAAGGTGACGCTGGTCTCGTCGGGGGCCGCGGCCCGGGTGGCGTCCCGGACGCTCGCGGCGACCCCCGCGACCAGCTCGCGCATGCCCTCGACGCGGGTGGTCACGGTGTCCCAGACGGAGACGTCCTCGAAGCCGTCCTCGAACCCGTCGGCTCCGCCCCCCACCCCGTCGAAACGGGACACCCGTGCCCAGACCTCCGTGCCGTCGGGCAGTACGACGCGTTGCGCGCGATCCGCCATCCAGAGCCTCCCGCTCCCCCGCACGGCCCGTCGCCGCGACCGGCTGCCGCTCTGGGCGCGCGGGTCGCGGTCCGCCGGGCGGCGACCGGGCCCGTGACCGCGATGACGCCTGCGCCCGGTTGCCGCCGGATCGTTGACAGACGATCAGGTTAGCCCCGGTCTGCACGCTGCGCGAGCATCCTTGCGGCCTGCCTATCCTGGCCGGAAACCTCAGTTGAGCAGCAGGAGAGCGCGTTGTATTTCACCGACCGTGGCATCGAGGAGCTGGAGAACCGCCGGGGCGAGGAGGAGGTCACGCTGGGCTGGGTGGCCGAGCAGCTGCGTACCTTCGTCGACCTCAACCCCGACTTCGAGGTGCCGGTGGAGAGGCTGGCGACGTGGCTGGCGCGGCTGGACGACGAGGACGACGAGTGAGCGCCGGCCGCGGCGCGTGGCCCCGCGCGCCGCGGCCGCGTCCTGCGCCGCAGGTCAGGGGCAGGCCACGACCTGCCCCGCCCAGGACAGTCCGCCGCCGAAGCTGAGCAGCAGCACCGGCGCGCCGGCGGGGACCTCCCGCCGCTCCACGAGCTTGGCCAGCGCCAGCGGGACGGAGGCGGCCGAGGTGTTGCCCGAGTCGACGACGTCCCGGGCGACCACCACCTCCGGCGGCAGCTCCAGGCTCCTGACCAGCGACTCGATGATGCGCAGGTTGGCCTGGTGGGTGACGACGCCCGCGAGGCCGTCCGGGGTGATGCCGTAGCGGCGGCAGGCCTCCCGGGCCACGTCCGGGAGCTCGGTGGTGACCCAGCGGAAGACCGTCTGGCCCTCCTGCCGGAACCGGGGCCGCCACTCGTCGAGCAGACGCACCGCGTCGCCGCGGGCCGGGTCGGAACCCCACACCACCGGTCCGATGCCCGGCGCGTCCCCCTCGCCGCCGTCCGGGACCGCGCTGACCACCGCGGCGCCCGCCCCGTCGCCCAGCAGGACGCAGGTGGAGCGGTCGCTCCAGTCGGTGACGTCCGACATCCGTTCCGCGCCGATGACCAGGGCGTGCCGCGCGGCGCCCGCACGCACCGAGTGCTCGGCGGTGGCCAGCGCCGTGCAGAAGCCGGCGCACCCGTTGTTGAGGTCGAAGGCGACCGCGGACGGCACCCCGAGCCGGCCGGCCACCTGCGCGGCCACGGACGGGCAGCGGTCCACGGCCGAGCAGGTGGCGACGGTGACCAGGCCGATGTCGCGGGGGTCGAGGCCGGAGGCGGCGAGCGCCTTCCCGGCGGCTGCGGCGGCGAGGTCGGTCACCGACTCCTCGTCGGCGATGCGGCGGGTGACGATCCCGGTGCGCTGCCGGATCCAGGCGTCGGTGGTCTCCACCATGCCGGCGAGGTCGTCGTTGGTCAGCACGCGGGACGGCTGGTGGTGGCCGAGCGCGGCGATACGGGTGGTGGGCACGTGGGCTCCTGAGGAGTCGGCGAGGCCCGCCCACCGTCGGTGGGCGGGGCGAAGGAGGGCAGGGCGGTGCGGACGGCGGCGTCCCACCGGTTCGGGCCGTGGCGCTGCCCGGGACAATAGCAACCGATCGGTCGGACGCTAAATGGTGGCGGTCGCGTACGATGTCGTCATGAGCCCGCGCAGATCCGTCGCCGAGGCCCGCCGGACGCGGGAGCGGATCGTCGACCACAGCGTCGCCGTGGCGTCGGTGGAGGGTCTGGACGGACTGACCATCGGACGCCTCGCCGGCGACCTCGGCATGAGCAAGGCGGGCGTACTGGGCCATTTCGGCTCCAAGGAGACGCTCCAGCTCGCCACCCTGGAGCGGGCCTCGGTGATCTTCTCCCGCTCCGTCTGGGAGCCGGCCGCCGGACGGGAGCCGGGCCTGGCGCGGTTGCGGGCGGTGTGCGAGGCGTGGGCCACCTACCTGGAGCGGGAGCGCGGCAGCTTCCCCGGCGGTTGCTTCTTCACCACCGCCACCGTCGAGTTCGACGCCCGCGGCGGCCCGGTGCACGACGCCGTGGTGCGCCGCTTCACCTACTGGCGGCGGCGCCTCGTCAGCGACCTGCGCACCGCCGCCGCCCGGGGCGAACTGCCGGCCGACACCGACGTGGAACAGGTCGTCTTCGAGCTCCTGGGCACCTACCTGAGCCTCAACCAGGCCGTGCAGCTCTACGGCGACCCGGCCGCACCGGACCGCACCCGCCGCGCGGTCGACCGGCTCCTGTCGGGCGAGGGCACCCCCCGCCTCCCCTCCCCCCGCTAGACCTCCCTGCCCCGGCCGGCCAGGCCGCACCCCCACCCGCGTGCGAGCCCGGCACCCGACCGCCGCCCGCGGCACCCCCGCGCCCGCACCCGCTCCGCCCGCGGCCGGCGCTTCCTTGCCGCGGCACGCACCCGCCCGCCCACGCACACGCGCCACGCCCGCGCACGCACCTCACACCGCAGCCGCGTCGGGCGCCCCACCCCGTTGACATTCCGCAACCGCGATATATCGTGTTGCGAGAAGACGCGATATGTTGCGTCGTCCCTTACTGCCGTGGGAGGCCTGATGTCAGCGCGGACCGAGTGGCCGGTCGCCGGACCACGCACGCTGGAGTTCGAGGAACCCGTTGACGCGCTCACGGTGCGGATCGTGGGCGGCGCGGTGAACGTCGTGGGGGCGCGCGGCAGCGGTCCGGCGCGGGTGGAGGTGACGGAGGTCCACGGTCCGCCGCTCACCGTCGCCTACCAGGACGGCGCCCTCTCCATCGGCTACGAGGACCTGCCCGGCAAGGGCCTGTGGGAGTTCCTGGACCCCTCCGGCCGGCGGCGGCGCGCCGTCGTCTCGGTCACCCTGCCCGCGGACGCCGGCGCCGACGTAGGCGTGGTGGAGGCGGCCACGGTCGTCTCCGGCCTCGGCGGGCCGGTCAGCTTCCGCACCGTGACCGGGGAGGGCACCCTGGTCGGGCTCGCCGGGGCGGTGCGGGCACAGTCGGTCGCCGGCGCGGTCAGCGCCCAGCACGTCACCGGCGAGCTGCGCTTGCAGTCGGTCTCCGGGGACCTGACCGCCATGGAGTGCGGCGGCCCCCGGGTGCGGGCCGAGACGGTGAGCGGCGACATCGTGGTCGACCTCGACGAGGCGGCCGCGGCATCCGACATCGGCCTGACGACCGTCTCGGGCCAGGTGGCCGTCCGGTTGCCCGACCCCTCCGACGCCCAGGTCGAGGCCAGCACCACGAGCGGCACCGTCTCCAACGCCTTCGAGGACCTGCGGGTCAGCGGCGCCTGGGGCACCAAACGCGTCACCGGCCGGCTCGGCTCGGGCACCGGCCGGCTGCGGCTCACCACGGTCTCGGGCGGACTGGCCCTGCTGCGCCGGCCACCGTCCGACGAGTCCTCCCGGGCCGCCGCCCCCGACGGCACCGGCGCCGAAACCACCCCGCCCGCCCGGAAGAAGGTGCTCTGACCATGCCCCCCGTCTTCGCCCACGGCCGTCTCCGGCTCTACCTGCTCAAGCTGCTCGACGAGGCACCCCGGCACGGCTACGAGGTCATCCGCCTGCTGGAGGAGCGCTTCCAGGGCCTGTACGCCCCCTCGGCCGGCACCGTCTACCCCCGGCTGGCGAAGCTGGAGGCCGAGGGCCTGGTGACCCACACCTCCGAGGGCGGCCGGAAGACCTACGCGATCACCGACGCGGGCCGCACCGAACTGGCGGACCGCGGCGGCGAGCTGGCCGAGCTGGAGCTGGAGATCCGCGAGTCGGTGGCCGCCCTCGCCTCGGACATCCGTGAGGACGTCCGAGGCTCGGCGCAGGACCTGCGGCGCGAGGTCGACGAGGCGGCGCGGCGCACCCGCAGCCGCGGCGGCCCCGAGCGCGGCTTCCCCGACCCGGCCGCGTACTTCGGTGGCGGATTCCAGGACAAGGAGTCCTGGCGCCAGGCCAAGGAGGACTTCCGGCGCGCGAAGGAGGAGTGGAAGGAGCAGGCCCGGCGGGCGAAGGCCGAGAGCCGCCGCGCCCGGGAGGACGCCCAGCAGGCCCGTCGTCAGGCCCGCGCCGCCCAGGACGCGGTCCGCGAGCAGTGGCAGCAGGCCTTCCGGCGGGTGACGGCGCAGGCCCAGGAACACGCCCAGACCGGGGACTGGGCGGGCGCGGTCCGCGACGCCCTCTCCGAGGTCTCGCGGGAGATGGGCCGCTTCACCTCCGGCTGGGAGGCGGGCCCCCAGGACCCGGGCTCCGCAGGGCAGCCGGGCGCGACGGCGTCCGGTCCGGCGGCGGGCCCGGAGCCCGGGCCCGGCCGCCCGGGGCCCGACCTGAGCAAGCCGACCGCTCCCTCCGAGGCGCACCCCGAGGCGCCGCTGCCCGCCTGGGCCGAGGACCACGGGGCGACGGGCGCCCCCGACCGCGAGTTCGACCGGCTGCTGGACCGCTTCCGCGACGACCTCCGCGATGCGGCCCGCGACCACGGCGTGACGGCGGAGCAGCTCCGCACCGCCCGGGCCAGGTTGGGCCGGACCGCCGCTGACCTGGGCTCCCTGCTGCGCGGGGAGTGAGGCCGGCCCCGCCTGGTACCGGAGCACGACGCCAGGCGGGGCCGGCACCGGGCGGGGCGGCGGGGCTTCCCGCCCGGTGCCGGACGACCCGTTGTGCCTCAGACCGTGAAGACGACCTTGCCGAACAGCTCGCCCTCGGCCATCTTCGCGAACCCCTCGCGGGCCCGGTCCAGCGGCAGTGTGGTGTCGATGACGGGCCGCACGCCCTTGGCGGCGCAGAAGTCCAGCAGCCCGGCCAGCTCCTCCTTGGAGCCCATGGTCGAGCCGACGACCCGCAGCTCCAGGAAGAAGATCCGGTTCAGCTCGGCGCGCTCGGGGTTCGGGCCGCTGGTGGCGCCGGAGAGGACGAGCGTCCCGCCGGGCCGCAGCGACTTCAGCGAGTGCGACCAGGTCGCCGCCCCCACCGTCTCCAGGACGGCGTCCACCTTGCGCGGCAGCCGCTCACCGGGGGCGAAGGCCCCCTCGGCGCCGAGCTCCAGGGCACGCCGGCGCTTGGTCTCGTCCCGGCTGGTGGCCAGGACCCGCAGGCCGGCGGCGGCCCCCAGCACGATCGCGGCGGTCGCGACGCCGCCGCCCGCGCCCTGCACCAGGACGCTGTCCCCCGGCCGCACACCGGCGTTGGTGAAGAGCATCCGGTAGGCGGTCAGCCAGGCGGTGGGCAGACAGGCGGCCTCCTCGAAGGAGAGTTCCCTCGGCTTGGGCAGCAGGTTCCAGGTGGGCACGGCGACCTGTTCGGCGAAGGTGCCCTGGTAGCGCTCGGTGAGGATGGAGCGCGGCTCGTCCGGGGCGACGCCGTGCCCGCTCTGGCCGATGACGGAGTGCAGGACGACCTCGTTGCCGTCGGCGTCGACCCCGGCGGCGTCACAGCCGAGGATCATCGGCAGGGACTCCTCGCCCAGCCCGACCCCGCGCAGGGACCACAGGTCGTGGTGGTTGAGACCCGCCGCCTTGACGGTGACGGTCGTCCAGCCGGGCCGGGGCTCCGGCGCGGGTCGCTCCCCCGTCCGCAGTCCGTCGAGGGGCCGGTCACGGTCGGTGCGAGCAGCGTAGGCAGCGAACATACGGCCAACCTAGGACGCGAGGGCCGCCGAAGGGAACCACTGACGGGCGCGGACCCGCCACCGGCGGGCCGCCCCGTCCCGGCGGGAGGCGTCAGCGCCGGGCCACGCCCTCGGCACGGGCCGCCGCGGCGACCGCGGCCGAGACGGCCGGCGCGACCCGCTCGTCGAAGGGCGAGGGGATCACGCGGTCGGCGCTCAGCTCGTCGGCGACGACCGCGGCCAGCGCCTCGGCGGCGGCGAGCTTCATGCCCTCGGTGATGCGCGAGGCCCGCACCTTCAGCGCGCCGGCGAAGATGCCGGGGAAGGCCAGCACGTTGTTGATCTGGTTGGGGAAGTCGCTGCGCCCGGTGGCGACGACGGCGGCGTACCGGTGCGCGACCTCGGGGTGGATCTCCGGGTCGGGGTTGGCCATCGCGAAGATCAGCGCGTCGGGCGCCATCGAGGCCACCGCGGACTCCGCCACCGTGCCGCCGGAGACACCGACGAACACGTCGGCGCCCTTCATCGCGTCCTCCAGCGAACCGGTGAGTCCGGACTTGTTGGTGAAGCCGGCCACCTCCCGCTTGACGTCGGTGAGGTCCGCGCGGTCCTGGGAGACCACGCCCTTGCGGTCGCAGACGGCGACGTCGCCGATGCCGGCCTCCACCAGGATGCGCGCGATGGCGACGCCCGCCGCGCCCGCGCCGGAGATGACGGCGCGCAGCTGGCCCAGGCTGCGGTCGGTGAGCTTGGCCGCGTTGCGCAGCGCCGCGAGCGTCACCACGGCGGTGCCGTGCTGGTCGTCGTGGAAGACGGGGATGTCCAGGCGCTCCTGGAGCCGCCGCTCGATCTCGAAGCAGCGCGGCGCGGAGATGTCCTCCAGGTTCACGCCGCCGAACGAGGGCGCCAGGCGCACCACGGTCTCGACGATCTCGTCGGTGTCCGTCGTCCCCAGCGCCAGCGGCACCGCGTCGACGTCACCGAACTGCTTGAAGAGGATGGCCTTGCCCTCCATGACGGGCAGCGACGCCTCCGCGCCGATGTCGCCGAGGCCGAGGACCGCGGTGCCGTCGGTGACGACGGCGACCACCTGGGACTTCCAGGTGTAGTCGTGGACAAGTTCGGGCTGGTCGGCGATGGCGCTGCACACCTTGGCGACACCGGGCGTGTACGCGAGGGAGAGGTCGGCGGTGTCCCGCACCGGCACCGTCGCCTGCACCGCCATCTTGCCGCCGCGGTGGAGGGCGAACGCCGGGTCGAGCCCGTCGCCGTTCCGTTCGAGGTCGTTGACGTTCCGCTGCGGACGACCGGCGGTGTCGGCACCGCCCGCGGTCCGGGGATTGACGATCTCGGCTGCCACTGTGAAACCCCTTTGTTGCTGGACATGGTGAGGGTGACCGCTCCTGATGTGGAGAGCGGGCGGGCACCGCGTCCGCTCCCCGCCTGACGCGTTTGCCGCCGTGCGAGGGGGAGGTACGGACGCCGGGCGCGCCGCACACGCGCCCTGAGCCCCGGATGAGGGGTGTAGCGCTCCTTTGTACCCGAAGGGAGCACCACGAGACGAGTCTGTTTCGCCACACCCGGCGCCTCCGGAGCCCCGGCCGGCCGGCCCCGCGCCCCGCCGCGCACCCCCGCGACCACCCCGTTCCCCGGCGGCAACGCACCGCCCGGGACACCTCCCGCGCACCAACTCCCCTACGCACAGAAGCCGATGACACCTTTGGCCGTTTTTACGCAGCCGCACTGTGTTCAAAGGGGCTGACGTTATGGACTTTTGACCGGCGCGAGGACCTCAAGGCGCCGGTGCGGTGGGAAGATCCGGTAATCAGGCGACCCCGCTCCGCCACCAGCCGGAAAGGCCCCGGGCACCGGGCGCGAGCAGTCCCTGCCCGTCCCGCACCCGGAGGAACTCCCATGGCCGCAACCGTCTCCCGTCCCACCTCCCCGAGCCGGAAGAGGAGGCCGGGCCCGACCGCCGCGGGGGTGGCCGCGCTGGCGCTGGCCCTGCTCCTGTCCGGGTGCGGAGACAAGGCCGACGACCCGCGCTCCGGCGCGAGCAAGAAGTCCTCCGCACCGCTGACCCACCTGCTGCCCGACGACATCCGGGACAAGGGCTTCATCAAGGTCGGCACCGAGGCCTACTACCAGCCGCTGGAGTACCTCTCCTCCTCCGCGGCCACGATGGGCCTGGACCCGGACATCGCCGCCGCCATGGGCAAGCAGCTCGGTGTCACCTTCGACTTCGAGAACGGCCCCTTCGACGGCCTGCTCTCCGGCCTGCGCGCCAAGCAGTACGACGTGGTGATGGCCGGCATGACGGACACCCAGGCCCGGCAGGACGGTACGGACCCCGACACCGGCCGGCGCAGCGGCGGGGGCGTGGACTTCGTCGACTACTTCAACTCGGGTGTCGCCCTGTACGGCCGCAAGGGGGCGACGGACGGTGTCAAGAGCTGGGACGACCTGTGCGGCAAGCGGATCGGCGTCGAGCGGGGGACCGTCTCGGAGGACATCGCGCACAGCCATGCCGACAAGTGCCCGGCGGCCAACCCCCTGGACGTGGCCGAGGCCGAGGACGACGAGAAGGCCCAGGCGCAGCTGGCCTCCGGCGCCGTCGACTTCGTCTCCTCCGACTACCCGGTGGCGGCCCACGCGGTCCAGGAGTCGCACGGCTCGAACGCGCTGACCCTCATCGGCCGGCAGGTCGAGGCCGCCCCCTACGGCATAGCGGTCGCCAAGGACAACACCCGGTTGCGGGACGCCCTGAGCTCGGCGCTCGACGCCATCATCAAGAACGGCGAGTACGCCAAGATCCTCGCGAAGTGGGACGTCAAGGACGGGGCGGTCCCGCAGGCGGTGGTCAACGGCGGCAAGTGACCGCCACCACGACGTGAGCGGCCGCCGGCGTAATACGCTCGAACCCGGCCCGACCGTTACCCGGTGGCCGCAGCGCAGTCGTGAGGACGGAACGTGGAACTCGCCTACTACGCGGACTTCGCCGTCCGCCTGGTCAACACCGAGCAGCCCGGCCGCGGTACCGACACCCTGACCTCGGTGGCGGCGGTGCGCGAGCTGTTCGGTGTCGCCCGGCAGACGGCCCGCCGTGCAACGGAGAGCGACGTGACGCGGCTGCGGACGGTGCGCGGGCGGCTCCGCACCGTCTTCGAGGCCGCCGCCGCGGGGGACGAGGAACGCGCCGTGGACCTGCTCAACGCACTGCTGATGGAGTTCCCCGTCAGTCCGCAGATCTCCGGCCACGAGACGCGGGACGAGGACGGGCGCCCGCTGTGGCACCTGCACGTCGCCGAGAACGCGGCCAGCGCCACCGCCGGGTACACCGCCACCGCCTGCATGGGGCTCGCGGTGCAGGTCGCCGACGAGGGGCTGGACCGGCTGGGGATCTGCCAGGCCGCGCCGTGTCGCAACGCCTACGTGGACACCTCCACCAACCGCTCGCGGCGCTACTGCTCCGACCGCTGCGCCACGCGCGCCAACGTCGCCGCCTACCGCGCCCGCAGGCGCCGGGAGGGACCGCGTCCGGCCGGGCGCGGCGAGGGCGCCGGCACCCCCACCGGGCGCACCGCCGAGAGCGCCCAGGAGAGCACCGCTCCGGCCGAGCGCTGAAGCTCGCGCGGCGGCCGCAGCCGCAGCAGGGCGCGCGCCACGACCAGCTCGTCGGGCACGGTGCCGAACTCCCGGCTGTCGTTCTCCACGAACGGGTTGTCGCCGCGTACCCACCAGCCGCCCTCGCGGCGCTCCACCGCCCGCTTGACGATGAGCAGGTCCTGGCGGAAGGGGTGACGCACCACCACCACGTCTCCCGGCCGCACCGGCGCCCCGTAGCGGACCACCAGGCGGTCCCCGGGGTTCAGCGTCGGGACCATCGAGGGGTTGTGGACCTCCGCCAGGCCGAAGGCACGCAGGCCGCGTCCCACCTCGTTCCCCTCACACTCCTGCTCCTCCACCCGCTCCGGCATGCGGCACCTCCCGGTTCCATCCTCCACCAGCACCACCCTGGTACTGGACTTTTGCCCTAAGACCCCCGGGGCACCCGAGAAAAGGCTTCCCCCTACGAGTAATCTCGCACCTGAGAAGACGATCACGAGGAAGGACGGAACATGCTTGCACGCCTGTTCGCCCCCAAGGTGAAGGTCAGCGCTCACTGCGATCTGCCGTGCGGCGTCTACGACCCGGCCCAGGCCCGCATCGAGGCGGAGTCGGTCAAGGCCATCCAGGAGAAGTACCAGTCGAACGAGGACGCGGACTTCCGTACGCGCTCCGTCGTGATCAAGGAGCAGCGGGCCGAGCTCGCGAAGCACCACGTCTCCGTGCTGTGGAGCGACTACTTCAAGCCGCCGCACTTCGAGAAGTACCCGGAGCTGCACCAGCTGGTCAACGACACCCTCAAGGCGCTCAGCGCCGCCAAGGGTTCGAACGACCCGGCCACCGGCCAGAAGGCGCTGGACTACATCGCCCAGATCGACAAGATCTTCTGGGAGACGAAGCAGGGCTGAGCGCACACCGCGCCCCGTCACGCAGCCGCGCCGCCGGGGAACACGGCGGCCGGGCGGGTCGTTGGCACAGGAGCAGGCCCACCCGTTCGCGGGCGCGGGCGGGTGCGGCCACACCGAGCCCACGGGAGGCAGTCATGGCGGGATTCCTGGACCGCGCGCGGGAGCAGGCGCAGCGCGGACTGGCGCAGGGCAAGCAGAAGGTCGACGAGGTGCAGCAGCAGCGCGCCGGCAACGAACTCCTCCGGCGGCTGGGAGCCGCCTACTACGCGGAGAAGCGCGGCAGCGGCACCCCGCAGGCCACCCAGGACGCCGTGACGGCCCTGGAGGCGCACGTCACGGCGCACGGCGACCAGTTCCTCCGCGGTGACCAGGGCCTCTGACCGGCCGACCGGCGGCCCGCCCCACCCTCTCCCGCCCCGCGCCGCCGCACCGGTGGCGGGGTGCGGCGGACCGCCGGGGCACGGCCCGCAGGAGCTGACGGCGGCGCTCGGAGCCCGGCTGCCCTCCCCCGTCCAGGAGCTCGCGGACGACCGCTTCACCGCCCGCGGCCTGCGCCTGCTCCTCAAACGCGAGGACGCCATCCACCCGGATCTGCCCAGGAACAAGCCGACTGGTGTAAGCGGGTCCGACCTGGGCGTTTAATGCCTGGACAACCCGCGACACCCCGTTCGAAGGTGTGTTCTATGGGTGAGGTGACAGACCCTGCCACGCTGTGTGACCTGTTCCTCCGACGCAGCACGTTGCAGGATGACAAGACGACGCTTGAGGCGCACGAGAGTGATCTCCGGGAGCGTGCTGAGCGCGAGGGTCTGACCGTCCGCAAGGTGTGGAAAGAGGAACTTTCCGCATTCAAGAAAGGCGTCATCCGAGAAGAGTTCGACTCCGCGATTTCCGCTGTACTGGCAGGAGATGTACGTCACCTTCTCGTGTGGAAGCTCGATCGACTGAGTCGTAAGGGTATGGGACAGGTCGGTCAAGTCCTCGACCAGTTCGAGGAAAAGGGGGCTCGCTTGTTGGCCCACATCGACGGACTGGACAGCAGCGTTCCACAACACCGGGGACTATTTGCCTGGCTGGCCGAGCAAGCGCGATCCGAGTCGTTTAATACGTCCACGCGTACTCGACGCACGAAAGCCGCCAAGAAACTCACGGGGGAGTGGCCCGGCGGACAGCCTCCGTATGGCCTACGCGTGAGGCAGGGAAAAAAGAAGACTGAGCATCACCCCGAAGAATACGAGACCTCTCGCCGCATCGCTGACGCGCTGCTGAACAACAAGGCGGCTTCTGCTGTAGCCGAAGAACTGAACAAGGATGGCTTGAGAACTCGTCGGGGAAAGTGCTGGCGTTCCTCAACCATCACGCAGTTGGCGCACTCTCCTGCTTGGGCGGGCCTCATGCCCGTTCACGAGCGGTACACCGATCCGCTCGGGCGGGAACGGTGGCGCTCGACGGACGACGTTCTCTCTGGTCCCGACGGGCAACCTGTCCGGATCGGTCAGGGCGTCGTCACCCCGGGGGAACGCGTCCGCATCCTCGCCGGGCTCCGGGCGCGGACCTCGCAGTCTCTGGCCACCGGCCGCCGGGGGAAGCCTGCCGCGCAGAGCCTGCTGTCCGGGCTCCTCAAGTGCGGCCGGTGCGGTGGCAACATGACCAAGGGTGGTAGGGCCTATCGCTGCTACCGCAGTGTGAACCTTGGAAAATCCGTGTGTACGGGCATGAGTGTGCTCGTCAAAGATGCCGACACGGTTCTCAGCGTTGCTTTTCTGTCACGGGCCGCAAACTTACCGGTGAACCATGACGCCTTCAAGGCACTGTTCTTGCGCTGGTCGGCTTTCACGAAACCTGAAGAGAACGCACGCCGCGTAGAGCTTTCCCTCTCCATGGACGAAGCGCGGGTCCGCCTGGAAGAACTCGAAGATGCCTACTACGTACATGGCCGCTTCAAAGGTTCCAGAGGGAAGGAACGCTACGAGCGACTTCGAGATGCCATCGAGGCGCAACTAGAACCCATGACGAAAGAGTGGGATCAACTCGCAGCCATGCTCGATCCGTGCGAGTTCCAGCGGTCGGACGACCTTTTCGAAGCTTGGATGAGCGCCGACCTGGAGAGGGCTCGTCAACTCCTGCGAGTCGTCCTCAATTCGGTGACACTCATACCTCCTGACGGAACAGGTCCCCGCTCACTGCACCAGCTCTACGCGCGCTGCTGCTTCCACTGGGTCGGCGAGAAGGCCCAACCTCTGAAAACAGACAACCGGCGACTTGACAACACAGTGTGGTATGACGACATAGGTCTTGCTGCCTGGCAGGCATAAACCGGTCACAGCCACTCGGTGCGCCTTGGGCACGCGGCCGGCTGGAGAGGCTTTGGGCGGGAGCTGCCATGGGGCGAGTGAACAGGGGGCCTACGCTCGCCGCGAACCGGGCTGGCTGTGCCCTGCCCGCAATGGCCCGGCTGGCCCCCTGTTCGTAGAGGCTCGCCCCATGGTGGCTGCCTAAAGCCTTGGAAGCCGTCCGCCCCCGACCACAACGGAGGAGCAAGGGCGAGCGGCGTGTAACCCGATGGGCGCGACGAAGTGGCCCGGGTTCGAACGGATCGAGTCTGCTGCCTGGTGGGGCCTCGGCGACCCGCTCCGGACCGGCCGAAGGCCGCATGCCGGGGTGGGGCGCCGATGCCCCACCCCGGCAAGGTGCGCCCTCGATAACGTGAAGAAAAGTTACGCCACTCGCTCGCGCCCCTGAGGCGTCACCGCAGGAGTGAGCCCGCGCGTCCTCCATCTGGTCGGGGCCGTGGGCTTCCATGACGCTGCCATCAGCCCCTGGGCGGCCGATGGAGGCGGCTACGGCTCTCCCGTCCCCCGTCGCGCACCGGTGGCAGTGTCCAGACCCAGCGACTCTCGCAGCATCCTGCCAGCTTCCTCCACCGCCCCTACGAACGCTTCTTCTTCCGCGCGACGCCTTTCCTCCAGCACCTTCCGGAGTTCATCAGCGATGATGCGCGCGTCCCCCTTACTCCACTTTTCGATCACGGAGGCCGGGACCAACCGCGCCCGAGACAGTCGGTCAGACAGTTCCCGTTGGATATCTACCAACTTGCCGTCATCCACGATGCAACCCCCTGTGCCCCTCAAATAGAGTGCAAGCTCTATCGCCCTCTCGGTCATAGGCAGGGCAATCCTTCAGTTGCACCATTTCGTATATGCCGCCAACCCAGCGCACCCAAATCTCAGACCCTAGAGAAGCGTCCATGGCCACGCCGTAGTGCAAACCACCATGCCCAGCATGAAGGCAGCAAATCGCCTCATGAGGCGTTCCGTCTTCACCCTCGCCCCCCGCAGCGAGCGCTTGCACCACGGCCACCGGTCCGAGCCTAAAGATCTCACAACATGACATCCGGACTTGCCCAGTTGTGACCATCTCTCTTACTAACTTTTGCGCAAAGACTGGATATTTCACGCACTCTTGAACCACCTGCGACGGAAGCACCGGAAAGCGCACGACAGGTTCCCACCCGGTCACTTGCATTTCCTTTCCTCTACACCACTCAACTTGTCTTCTACTGAGACTTCGAAGGGACGAGGCGCGAAGCCAACAACCCTCTCCTTCTCCACCATTTTCCGTATGACTTCCAGAGAGGCAGCCTTGTACTCCTTCGTGCCCCACTCAGTCGGGAACACCGAACTGCTTCTCCGCGACATGAAGGGGCTCGAAACAACCCGGTCGGTGACATGACGCCACCAGAGGCGACGCATCTCAAACCTGAGAATCACCCGCCATTCACGCCAAAGCAATCTGAGTGACCTCAACAATCGTGCTGGATTCCGCCCACGCTCAGAGGGGTGTACCATCCGGCGTCGCAGTCGCATAATTCCTCCTCAGCGCCAGGGCTTTAGGAAGTCGGGGGAAATTACAGGTGACCGCAACCCGCACAACCGAAGAGATATGCGAGTCCCGCACCCACCATCGATATGTAGAGGGGTCCCGCGTGCCTGTACGCCCAAGCGCGTAAGTGCCTCACCTGCGCTCCCCCCGCTTACACCGGGGGCACTGGCAGGGGGGCCAGACGGCCGTACTGGGAGGCGCTGGAACCGGAGAGACCTCACGTCGACCCCTGACCACATGACGACGGCCGTCAACGCCAACCCTGTACACCGTCAGCGTCATCATGAGCGCGCCTCAATCCATGCGGCCAGCTCATTCACGTGATCCGCGCGGGCCGCCCCCAGGTCCACCGTCGCCACCCCTTGCCAGGGGAAGCCTCCTTGGACGTTCGGGAGGGCGAGCCCCTGACGCCTCAACGCTTCGTTCAGTCGCTCAGCAGCTTTGCGCCCCTCCCCCAACGCGGTTGACTCCCGCGTGCAGTGATCCCCCATCTTCGGATCCTCCCTGGTAGGCGCCATGTCCCAACGCGGCGATCGATCACGGATGGTCACCCGTCCGTCTCTGTACGTGCCTAGCGTCGCGGCGCCCATACACCGTGGCTAGTGTGATGTCTAGTGTGAAGTTGCCGATGGACAGGGGGTGTTGGTGGCGTACACGCCAACGCGGAGGGAGGATGCACGTATGCGGATGTGCATCGGGGAGCTGATCAAAGACCTGCGCGGAGTGCGTGGACTGTCGCAAAGCGGACTGGCCGACGAGATCAACAAGCGATACGGCACCACGCTTGGTCGCGAGTACGTGAGCGGCTGGGAGCTCGGCAAACACCGCCCTGGAAAGTTCTACCTGTCGGCACTCTCGGCCGTCCTCGACGCCCCCATTGCTGCACTGGCGAAAGAGGATGAAGTGAGAAGAAGAAAATTCATCGCGGATTTGGCCGGAACGGCCATAGCTCCCGTGATTGCATCTGATCTACTCGCCTCCGGTTTCGCTGCACGCCTGAGCGGCGGGCCTTCAGAAGACACATGGGAAGAGAAGCTCTCGACCTACGGCACTGAATACATGAGTTTGGGCGCCGCCGACATCCAACGTCGCGTCTCTCGGGAACTGGTCGTCGTACAACAACAACTGGACAGTCGCCACGCGTGGTCAGTGGCTGCCCGCCTTATGACCCTCTACGCGAAAACCTTTCCAGGCAGTGACGGCGCCAAGGCGGTTTCCTGGTATCGGATGGCAGCCCAGGCCGCAGACGAATCCGGCGACACTCATACTCGGGTGTGGGTGAGGGGGCGTGCAGCCATCGCACTCGGCTACGAAGGGGCGTCTTTGGGAGTCGCCGACGTGCTGGCAGATCAAGCAATGGCCATTGCCGACAAACCGTCGCTAGGACTGTTGAACGCGGTTATGGGCAAGGCTCACGCAGCAGCTATTCGTGGGGATCACGATTCAGCCAAAACCCTGCTGCATCAAGGGTTGCATTCGTTCGACAAGGCCGGAAGCTCGGAACAAACCTCTGACTACGCCGTACCGTACTGGCGCATGAATGTTTTCACCAGCCTCCTCCTGGCGCGCATGGGGGACGAAAAGGGTGCGGTAGCCGCCCAGGAAGCAGCCAGGGCCGAACTCCCCAAGAGCCTTCCCCGCTTCGCTACCCACCTAGAGATGCATCGTGGCTTGATGCTCGCCAGGGCAGGAGACAAGCAGGGAGGCATTGCATACGCTCAAAAAGCGCTTGATGAACTGCCGCCCGAAAAACACAGTCTGACGCTCAGAATGCTTATGGACGAGATTAAAGTATGAGGGTCGAACCGACCGGCCACGGGTTGTACCTCACCTGACAGTGAGGGTTGTAGGGGGCCGCTCCATCGAAGGAGGGGCCCTCACACGCTGTGGGGTTGCTGCGACAAAGCCCACTCGTCGTGGGAGTGGGCTCTCCGCGTCCAACAGCGACGATAGAGGCATGGCACATCTCGTAGACATGGCGACCGCCCTGCGGCCTCGTCCCCCGTCGCCCGTGCAGGAGCTGCGCGACAACCGGTTCACCAGCCGAGGTCTACGACTCCTGCTCAAGCGTGACGACCTGATCCATTCCACAGTTCCCTGGGACAGCAGTGCACTTGGACCAGTGGACCTGTACCCTCCGGGCAACAAGTGGCGCAAGCTCGTCCCGAACCTCTCCGCCGCCCGCGCCGCCGGCCACACCACCGTGCTGACGTTCGGCGGTGCCTACTCCAACCACCTGCGGGCCACCGCGGCCGCGGGGCGGCTCCTGGGCCTCGCCACCATCGGCGTGGTGCGCGGCCACGAGCTGGCCGACCGCCCGCTCAACCCGTCCCTGGCGCGCTGCGCGGCTGACGGCATGCGGCTGCACTTCGTCGACCGCGCCACCTACCGGCGCCGCGGCGAGCCCGAGTTCCTGGATGCGCTCCAGGAGCGCCTGGGGCCGTTCTTCGCCGTGCCCGAGGGCGGCAGCAACGCGGCGGCCGTCCACGGCTGCGCGCTGCTGGGCGAGGAGATACGCGGGACGGCGGACGTGGTGGGGGTGGCCTGCGGGACGGGCGGCACCCTCGCCGGGCTGGCCGCCGGACTGGGCGAGGGCACACCGGCGCTGGGCTTCCCGGTGCTGCGCGACGAGAGCCCCGAGCACTTCCTCGCCGCCGGGGTGCGCGGGCTGCAGACGGCGGCCTTCGGCGGCCCGCGCGGCAACTGGTCGCTGGAGAGCCGGTTCCACGGCGGCGGCTACGCCCGCCGCAGCCCGGCTCTCCTTGCCTTCGCCGAGGACTTCGAGCGGCGGCACGGCCTCCGGCTGGAGGCGGACTACGTCGCCAAGGCGCTGTGGGGGCTGGTGACGCTGGCCGAGGAGGGGGCCTTCCCGGCCGGCACGCGGGTGATGGCGGTGGTGACGGGCCGCCCCGAGCCGTGGGACGCGCCCGCCGGGGAGCGGGGCGCTGCCGCCGCCGGCTCCCCTCACTCCTCCTCGCGGTAGGCCGCGGCCTCCTCCAGGTCCAGCCGGCGCAGCAGGGTGCGCAGCATCTCGTCGTCGATGCGGCGGGCGTCACGCAGTTGGACGAAGACGCGCCGTTCGGTGTCGATCAGCTCGCCGGACAGGCGGCGGTAGGTGGCGTCCGCCGACTCCCCGGTCTCCTCGTTGACCGAGCCGAGCCGCTCCCACACCGAGTTGCGCCGCCGCTCCATCACGGTCCGCAGCCGGTCGGCCAGCGGCCCCGGCAGGGCGTTGCGGGGGTCCTCCAGCAGTGCGGCCAGGCGGGCCTCGGCCGCCTGTGAGGCCTCGTTCTGCGCCTGTGCCTCCACCAGGGTGACGCGGCGCTCGTCGGGGCCGGTCAGGTGCAGGGCGCGGATGAGGGGCGGCAGCGTCAGGCCCTGGACGACGAGCGTGCCGATGACGGTGGTGAAGGTGAGCAGCAGGATCAGCTCGCGGGCCGGGAAGGCGCCGCCGCCGTGCACGGTGTGGGGGACGGAGAAGGCGATGGCCAGCGACACCACTCCACGCATGCCCGCCCAGCCGACGACGGCCGCCGACTTCCAGGTGACCTCGGGCTCCCGGCGGCGCACCCGTGCCGACAGCAGCCGCGGCAGGAACGTCGCGGGGAAGACCCACACGAACCGCGCCGCCACCACGCAGCCGAAGACGACCACCGCGTACCAGGCCACCCGGGCCCCGCCGATCCCGCCGATCTCGCGCAGCACCACGGGCAGCTGGAGCCCGATGAGCGCGAAGACCGAGGACTCCAGGATGAAGGCGACCATCTTCCACACCGCCTGCTCCTGGAGCCGGGTCTCGAAGTCGACCTGCCAGGAGCGGTGTCCCAGGTAGAGGGCGACGACCACGACGGCGAGGACCCCTGAGGCGCCGACCTGCTCGGCGGCGGCGTAGGCGACGAACGGGATGAGGAGGGAGAGGGTGTTCTCCAGCAGCGCCGAGTCCCGCAGGGCGCGGCGCAGCCAGTGCAGCGGGACCATCAGCACCAGCCCGACGCCGATCCCGCCGAGCGAGGCCAGCGCGAACTCGCCCACGCCGCCGGCCCAGCTCGCGCTCTCGCCGACGGCCGCGGCCACCGCCACCTTGTACGCGGTGATCGCCGTCGCGTCGTTCACCAGCGACTCGCCCTGGAGGATGGTGGTGATGCGGCTGGGCAGGCCGAGGCGGCGGGCGATGGCGGTGGCCGCCACGGCGTCCGGCGGGGCGACGACGGCGCCGAGCACCAGCGCGGCCGTCAGCGGCATCCCGGGCACGACCAGATAGGCCACCGCGCCGACCGTGAGCGTCGCGAAGAGCACGTACCCCACCGAGAGCAGCGCGACGGGGCGCGCGTTGGCCCGAAGGTCCAGGTAGGAGCTCTCCAGGGCCGCCGTGTGCAGCAGCGGGGGGAGCACCAGCGGCAGGACCACGTGGGGGTCGAGGGTGTAGTCGGGCACCCCCGGCAGGTAGGAGACCGCGATGCCCGCGGCGACCAGCAGCAGCGGGCCGGGCACCGGGGTGCGCCGCCCCACCCCGGCGACGGCGGCGCTCCCGGCGACCAGCAGCAGCAGCGGCATGAGGTCCATCGGTTCCGCCTCCTGGAGGTGGTGGGTACGGGCCGGGCCGGCGTGCGGTCGCGGGTCCGGGTCGCCGGGCGCGACCGTGCGGGTGAACGGCACTGATCTTCGCAGGGCGGCGGCGTCCCTGCGGGCAGGGCGGAGTTCCGGCACGGGCGCGGTCCGCCTGGCCGCCGGCGGGCGCAGGTCACCGGCCGCCGGGCCCGCCTTCGCCTAGGCTGGCGGGGAGGGCGGCGCCCGCCGGCCGGCGTGGGAGCCGGTACCGGGAGCCGGACGCACGGCGCTGGGAAGGAGCGGGGAGATGAAGGGGTGCGCGCACACCGGGGGCCTGCCGGAGCCGGAGCCCGCGGCGCAGGAGGCGACCTGTCCCGAGTGCCTCAGGCTGAACAGCCACCCCGTCCAGCTGCGGATGTGCCTGGAGTGCGGTTTCGTCGGCTGCTGCGAGTCCTCGCCCTACCAGCACGCCACCGGCCACTTCCAGGAGACGGGGCACCCGGTGATGCGCTCGCTGGAACCGGGTGAGTCCTGGCGCTGGTGCTACGTGGACGCCCGGCTGGTCTGAGGGGCCGGTCAGGAGCGCCGCCCCGGTCCGCTCCCGCACGTGCCCGTGCGCGGCAGCCGCCTGTCGGGGTCCGCCCGGGCACCGCTTACCCTGGCTCGCATGATCCGTCCCGCCACCCCCGCCGACGTCCCCGCCCTGCACACCATGATCCGTGAACTCGCCGACTACGAGCGGGAGCTGGAATCGGCCAGGGCCACCGAGCGGCAACTGCACGACGCCCTCTTCGGTGAGCACCCCGCGGTGTTCGCTCTGATCGCCGAGGCGGACACGGAACGTCACGAAACCGTGGGCTTTGCGTTGTGGTTCCGCAACTACTCCACGTGGACGGGAACACACGGAGTACACCTGGAGGATCTGTACGTCCGGCCGGCGGCGCGCGGTGGCGGGCACGGCAAGGCGCTGCTGACGGAGCTGGCGCGGATCTGCGTGGAACGCGGGTACGAGCGTTTCGAGTGGTCAGTCCTGGATTGGAACGAACCCTCCATCGGCTTCTACCGGTCGATCGGCGCCCAACCCGTGGACGGATGGACGGTTTTCCGGCTCACTGGAGGGGCATTGCACAACCTGGGGGCTCCGGTGGGCGTCAACGGAGCGTAGTCAGGCTGAAATTGGGTGCACCGAACCCCTAGCCACGTTCCGTACCCGTGGGCTTACAATAAGTGACAGCGCGGACGTGCGGGACTCAATGCGGCGGTGCACGCGTTGAGGCAGGAAGGGGCTGGCCTGAAGAGGGCCGGTCCACCGCCGCCCGAGCCGGGGCGGGTGCCGTACGTGGCGCCGGTCCGGGCGCGGGCGACACCGCCCCGTCGATCGCGATAGCGTCACAGGCGAACCACATGCCGTACCGGTCAGCCTCCCCCTCCGCCTGTCGGGTGGGGACACCGCGGGCACGGTACGCATACCAGCTCAACCAGCTTGTGCCCACTTGGAGGTGAGGGTGTCCCAGATCGCAGGCGAGCCCGGGATCCAGGACTTCGTGGAAGTCCGGCTGCCCGCTGCGGGTGCCTACCTGTCGGTGCTGCGTACGGCCACCGCCGGCCTGGCAGCCCGCTTGGACTTCACCCTCGACGAGATCGAGGACCTTCGGATCGCGGTCGACGAGGCGTGCGCGATCCTACTCCAGCAGGCCCTGCCCGGTTCCGTACTGAGTTGCGTCTTCCGCTTGATCGACGACGCGTTGCAGGTGACCGTGTCGGCACCGACGACCGACGGCCGCGCCCCCGAGCGCGACACCTTCGCCTGGACGGTGCTCTCCGCGCTGGCCGGCAAGGTGGACTCGTCGGTCGCCGAGGACCAGACGGTCAGCATCAGTCTCTACAAGGAGCGCGGCGCCGGTCCTGGACCGTCATGACCGAAGAGGGGGCCCCGTGAAGGATCTTGAGCACGGCGCACGGACGGCACCGGGCGCGAGCATTCCCGAGCAGCAGGCCTGGCCGCATCCGGTGCCCGTCGACGACCTCGGCCACCTGCCGGCCGGCTCGGCACAGGCGCAGCGGGCGGAGCAGGCGGACCACAGCGAGCAGCGGCAGTACCGGCAGGATCCGCACATCCCGCAGCACCCCCAGGACCTCACGGAGACCGCCGACGGCACCACGGTGCACGGCACCCAGCACGCCGCCGACGTGCCGGAGGCCTCCGGCGCCCCCGAGGTGCGGGAGTCCGCGACCGAGCGCAGCGGGGCCCGCGCCCTCTTCTACGAACTGCGGGCGCTGCCCGTCGGCTCCCCGCAACGGGCGGAGCTGCGCAACACGCTGGTGCGGATGCACCTGCCGCTGGTGGAGCACCTGGCCCGGCGCTTCCGCAACCGCGGTGAGCCGCTGGACGACCTCACCCAGGTCGCCACCATCGGCCTGATCAAGTCGGTGGACCGCTTCGACCCCGACCGGGGCGTGGAGTTCTCCACCTACGCCACCCCCACGGTCGTCGGGGAGATCAAGCGCCACTTCCGCGACAAGGGCTGGGCGGTGCGGGTCCCGCGCCGCCTCCAGGAACTGCGCCTGTCCCTGACCTCCGCCACCGCCGAGCTCTCCCAGCGCCACGGCCGGGCCCCCACCGTCCACGAGCTCGCCGAACAGCTGGCGATCTCCGAGGAGGAGGTCCTGGAGGGGCTGGAATCGGCCAACGCCTACAGCACGCTTTCGCTGGACGTGCCGGAGACCGACGACGAGTCGCCCGCGGTCGCCGACACCCTGGGCGCCGAGGACGAGGCCCTGGAGGGCGTGGAGTACCGCGAGTCCCTCAAGCCGCTGCTGGAAGGGCTGCCGCCGCGGGAGAAGAAGATCCTGCTGCTGCGCTTCTTCGGCAACATGACCCAGTCCCAGATCGCCCAGGAGGTCGGCATCTCCCAGATGCACGTCTCCCGGCTGCTGGCACGGACCCTGGCCCAGCTGCGCGACAAGCTGCTGGTCGACGAGTGAGAGCGGACTGACAGCGACGCCGTGACCCTGGTGGGCCACGGCGTCGCTGTGTACCGGCTCGCTCCACGCGGGGCCCGAAGGCTCCCACGGCCTTCCGCGAACGCCGCGGCCTGCCCTCTCCCCCGGCGGCAGGTGCCACCTCAGGGGCCCGGGCCCGTTCCTGTGCCCGGAAGGTCACCGACGGGGCGCGCGCCTCCGTCGGTGGGGCCTGTGCGCCGCTGCGGGGCGTCTCAGGCGCGCGGGCCGATGCCCAGCGCCTCGGTGGCCGTCGGGTTCACCAGGAGCACCAGGACGGCCACGGCGGCGACGGCCACGGCCACCCCCGCCACGATCAGCACCCCGCCGGCACCCACGAGCGTCCACGCCACCGGCAGCGCCACGATCTGGGTGATCAGGGCGGGGCCCCGGCTCCAGCGACGGCGCAGCCGCAGCCCGTAGGACGCGATCAGCGGGAGGAGCGCCAGCGCGACGATCGTCACACCACCCATCTCCGCCTGGTCCGGGCTGTCGGGACGGCCCGTCAGGCCCATGACGAGCATGGTGGCGCCCAGCACCGCCAGCACGGCGCCCTCCAGAGCGGTCAGCGCCGCCGCGGCGGTCAACCGTGCGGGCCTCGGCTCACTGGTGGGGGCGACGGCCTCCGTCACGACCTCGGCCGGCGGCTGCTCCCTCTGCTTCTGCTTACTGCTCACCTCTGCAGGGTAGCCCCGGCGCCTGCGCTTCCCCGGCTCCCGGACGGATCCCCGCGAGACCTCCGGAGACCTTCATCACCCCTCCACGCGGTCCACCGGTGACACGGCCGGGGCGGCTCCCCGGCCGTCGCTTCGCTCATCGCGGGACGTCGTCGGTGCGCCGGCCGCACCGCACCCCGGCCCCTTCCGGCCCTCGCCGCCCGCGCCGGGCCCGCCGGTCCGGGCCCGCCCGGGACGGCGGGCGCACCCCCGTCGGCGGGGCGGCTGCCCGGCGGCCGGATACTCTGGCCGGTATGCGCGCGCTCCTCGTGGTCAACCCGGCCGCCACCACCACCAGTGCCCGCACCCGCGACGTGCTCGCCCACGCACTCGCCAGCGACCTGAAGCTGGAGGTGGCACAGACCCGGTACCGCGGTCACGCGCGGGACCTGGCCCGGCAGGCCACCGAGTCGGGCGAGATCGACCTCGTCGTCTCCCTCGGCGGGGACGGCACCGTCAACGAGATCGTCAACGGTCTGGTGGCCGACTCCCCCTCCCCCCAAACGCAGCCGCGGCTCGCGGTGGTCCCCGGCGGCTCCACCAACGTCTTCGCCCGCGCCCTCGGCCTGCCCAACGACGCCGTCGAGGCGACGGGCGCGCTGCTGGACGCGCTGCGCGACGGCAGTGAGCGGACGGTGGGTCTGGGGCTGGCCTCCGGCACGCGCGGCACCGAGGACGAGGCGGCCCCGGCCCGCTGGTTCACCTTCTGCGCCGGGTTCGGCTTCGACGCCGGGGTGGTGGGCCGGGTGGAGCGGCAGCGGGAGCGCGGCAGGCGCTCCACCCACGCGCTCTACGTCCGCCAGGTGCTCCGGCAGTTCACCGGCGAGGCGGGCCGGCACGGCGCGATCACGTTGGAACGCCCGGGCGAGGAACCGATCACGGGTTTGGCGCTGTCCATAGTGTGCAACACGGCTCCGTACACGTTCCTCGGAAACCGCCCCATCTACCCCGCCCCCAAGGCATCGTTCGAGACGGGGCTCGACGTCTTCGCGCTGTCCCGGATGTCGACCGCGTCACTCACCCGTTACGCCACGCAACTGATCACCTCCACCCCCGAGCGCGGTCCTGCCGGAAAGCACGCACTCACACTTCATGACCTGACGGACTTCACCCTTCGTTCACCTGCCCCGCTGCCCTTCCAGATCGACGGCGACCACCTCGGGGTGCGCCGGAGCGTGACGTTCACAGGTGTTCGCCGTGCACTGCGTGTGATTGTGTGAGCAGCAGCGCCAAAACTCCTTCTACTCGAACGTTTAGGCTGCCCTCCACCCCCTAGAAGTACGGCTGTGACCTAGTCGACACCGAGGAATCAAAAAAAAGTTTCCGGAAGGGGTTGTATCCGCCGCCGAGGTTTGCGAGTCTCTTCATGGCGCTCGGGACGGCAGCCTTCCGCAGTCCCCATGAGAGCCCGAATCCCCCTCCTCATCCTTTAGGGAACCCCCGTCCCGTGCGGGAGTCGCCCCTTCTCTTGCGGAGGGATTCGTGAAAGCGTTCACATTCACAAGCAAGTCCCCGTAACGAGGAGATGGAGCAGCCATGGACTGGCGTCACCGCGCCGTTTGCCGCGAGGAAGACCCCGAGCTCTTCTTCCCCATCGGCAACACCGGTCCTGCGCTGCTGCAGATCGAGGAAGCCAAGGCTGTCTGCCGCCGCTGCCCTGTGATGGAGCAGTGCCTGCAGTGGGCGCTCGAGTCCGGCCAGGACTCCGGCGTCTGGGGTGGTCTCAGCGAGGACGAGCGCCGCGCAATGAAGCGCCGCGCCGCTCGCAACCGGGCGCGTAACGCGAGCGCCTGACCTGGTTTTTCACCACCCACGCGCTTCCAAGCCGCAGCGCGCAGTGCCCCTGACGCCCCTAGGGCGTCGCCCAGGGGCCCCAGCAAGACGACGACGCGAAGAGCCCCGGTCACTGACGACCGGGGCTTCTCGCTTTTCAAGATCGCGTTTCTTACCGCCTTTTCCCGCTAATCGCTCTTCCGTGCAGACCATTCCTCACAAGGGCGATATCCGCGGCCTCTTGCCATCGCCGCACCGGTAACGCCTCAACGCTTCGCGGGGCGCACCGGCATGTCGAGGAGAACCTGCGTCCCGCCTTCGGCGGCCGTCACCATGTCGAAGGCGCCGCCGAGTTCACCCTCGACGAGGGTGCGCACGATCTGCAGGCCCAGGTTGCCGCTGCGGCGGGGGTCGAAGCCCTCGGGCAACCCACGGCCGTCGTCCTGCACGGTGACCAGGAGGCGGGGCTGTGTCCGGTCCCCGCCGCGGACCGCGGTGACCTCGACCGTGCCGTGCTCCCCGGGGGCGAAGGCGTGCTCCAGGGCGTTCTGCAGCACCTCGGTGAGCACCATCGACAGCGGGGTGGCCACCTGTGCGTCGAGCACACCGAAGTTGCCGCCGCGCCGGGTGGTCACCTTGCCCGGGGCGATCTCCGCGACCATGGCCAGCACCCGGTCGGCGATCTCGTCGAACTCCACGCGCTCGTCGAGGTTCTGCGAGAGGGTCTCGTGGACTATCGCGATGGAACCCACCCGGCGCACCGCCTCGTTGAGCGCCGCCCTGCCCTGGTCGGAGTCGATGCGCCGGGCCTGGAGGCGCAGCAGGGCGGCCACCGTCTGGAGGTTGTTCTTCACCCGGTGGTGGATCTCCCGGATGGTGGCGTCCTTGGTGATCAACTCGCGCTCGCGGCGACGGAGTTCGGTGACGTCCCGGAGCAGGACGAGCGAACCGCTGTGCGTCCCCTTGGGCTTGAGCGGGATGACCCGGAGCTGGATGACGCCGTCCTCGCCCTCCACCTCGAACTCCCGCGGCGCCCACCCGCTGGCGAGCTTGGCCAACGCCTCGTCGACCGGACCCTGGGCCGGCGCGAGCTCGGCCGTCGTGCGGCCCAGGTGCTGGCCGACCAGGTCGACGGCGAGGCCGAGTCGGTGGTAGGCGGAGAGGGCGTTCGGGCTGGCGTACTGGACGAAGCCGTCCGCGTCCAGCCGCACCAGACCGTCCCCGGCACGCGGCGAGGCGTCCATGTCGACCTGCTGGTCGGGGAAGGGGAAGGTGCCGGCGGCGATCATCTGGGCCAGGTCCGAGGCGCTCTGGAGGTAGGTGAGCTCCAGCCGGCTGGGGGTGCGGACGGTCAGCAGGTTGGTGTTGCGGGCGATCACCCCGAGGACGCGGCCCTCCCGGCGCACCGGGATGGACTCCACCCGGACCGGGACCTCCTCGCGCCACTCCGGGTCGCCCTCGCGCACGATGCGCCCCTCATCCAGGGCGCTGTCCAGCATCGGGCGCCGGCCGCGGGGGACGAGGTGGCCGACCATGTCGTCCTGGTAGGAGGTGGGTCCGGTGTTCGGCCGCATCTGGGCGACGGAGACATAGCGTGTGCCGTCGCGGGTGGGGATCCACAGGACCAGGTCGGCGAAGGACAGGTCGGACAGCAGCTGCCACTCCGAGACCAGCAGGTGCAGCCACTCGAGGTCGGAGTCGCTGAGGGCGGTGTGCTGGCGGACCAGTTCGTTCATGGAGGGCACACGGTGAGCCTACCCACCGGCTCGCCCCCGGGCGGCGGGCGGCCACTGCCGGACCGGGCCGGGCGGCGCACCGCCCCGGGGGAGGCGGCCACTGCGGCATTCCGGTGCCGCCGGGGGCTCTCCGGCGTTTTCCCAGGTGTACGGGCATGGACAGCACCAAATGGTCTAGTCCACAATGGGGGCGTTCCAGTCGTCCGCTCTCCCCGCACAGGAGGGCGGCAGCGAGGACGAGCAGCGCTCTCTGCCCTGACTGCCTGATCGTCCTCTCGCACGCCGGCCGCGACCCGACGCCGTGAGGACCGCACACCTCACCGCGGCGGTGGCCGGTGGAAGCTCCGGGCTGCGGTGCCGGACGGGCTGAGGGTCCCGTCCCGGCGCCGCGGCCCGCGGGTGTCCCGTCCCGGGCGCCCCTCCCCCACCACGCCGGCCCCGGCCCCGCTCCGGCGTCCCGTCCATCGAACCGGGCTCCGTGGCCGCTCCCCGCCTCCGCCGTGCTCCTCGCCGCGCCGCCCACCACGCGCAAGCCCCCGGCGGGCAGTGGGTACCCCACCCGGGTGGACGCGCTCACGGTGTTCCGTCCCGCGCCCCGGCGGGCCCGCGTCCACGTGCCGGGTGCGGCCCTCCGAGCGGCCCGGCGAACCCGGCCGCAACAGGGCCCACGGCGGCTCCTCGGCCGTCACGGGGCTCTGCTAAATTGGTCTATACCACATCGGGTTGAGTGAGTCCTCTCTTCAGATCGGCAGGCTTAAGCGTGGAAGTTGTCATCGTCCCGGACGCGAAGGCAGGCGGCGAGCTGATCGCCGAGGCCATGGCGGAACTGCTGCGGCGCAAGCCCGAGGCCGTCCTCGGGGTGGCCACCGGCTCGACGCCGCTCCCCGTCTACCAGGCGCTGGCGGCCCGGGTGCAGGCGGGCGACGTGGACACCTCCCGGGCCCGGGTCGCCCAGCTCGACGAGTACGTCGGCCTCCCCGCCGAGCACCCCGAGTCCTACCGCTCCGTGCTGCGGCGCGAGGTGCTGGAGCCGCTCGGCATCCCGGCCGGCTCGTTCCTGGGCCCCGACGGCACCGCCGCCGACATCTCCGCGGCCTGCGAGGCCTACGAGGCCGACCTGGCCCAGGTCGGCGGCGTCGACCTCCAGCTGCTGGGCATCGGCACCGACGGCCACATAGGGTTCAACGAGCCGTGCTCCTCGCTCGCCTCGCGGACCCGGATCAAGACGCTCACCGAGCAGACCCGCGTCGACAACGCCCGGTTCTTCGACGGCGACATCGACCAGGTGCCGCAGCACGTCATCACCCAGGGCATCGGCACCATCCTGGAGGCCCGCCACCTGGTGCTGCTGGCCACCGGCGAGGGCAAGGCCGAGGCCGTCGCGCAGACGGTCGAGGGCCCGGTGTCGGCCTTCGTGCCGGCCTCGGCGCTCCAACTGCACCGGCACGCCACCGTCGTGGTCGACGAACCGGCCGCCTCGAAGCTGAAGCTCGCCGACTACTTCCGCCACACCTACGCCGCCAAGCCGCGGTGGCAGGGCCTGTGAGGCCGCGCCTCACCGACGCGGCGAAGGGCCGGACCACCCCTGCCGGGTGATCCGGCCCTTCGCCGTGCCGGTCTGCACGGTCCGCGGCAGGTCCGCTCAGAGGCCGGCGAGCACCTCGGCGGCCGCCCGCCCGCACACCCGGGCGGCGCCGTGCGTGGCGATGTGCAGGGCGCCGCGCGGCGGGGCCTGCGGCACGCCCATCTCCACGACGACCGTGTCGGGACGGGCGGTGGTCAGGTCCTCGACGACCCGTGCCATCCAGGGGTGCCGGTGCGCGTCGCGGACGACGGCCACCACCCGGCGGCCTGCTGCCGCCCGCAGGATCTCCTGCGCCGTGACCCCGTCGGAGAACGCCCCGGTCAGTGTCCCGGGGAGCAGTTCGCCGAGGTCCGCGCCCACCCCCCACGGTGTCGCGTCGCCCACCGCGATGTTGGCGACGGGCGCCAGGGCGGCGACGAACGGCGCCTCGACAAGGGGTGTGAAGCCGTCCCTGCCGGTGACCACGAGCGCCCGGCGAGCCGCCCGCAGCCCCACCTCCGGGTCGGCCTCGATCCGGCCGGCGCCGCTCCCGGCCTGCCCCGCGGTCCAGGCGGCCAGCGCCCTGACCCGCTCGGCCGCCTCGGCCAGCCGCTCCTCCGCCAGGTCGCCGCTGCGGACCGCTGCCACCAGCGCGTCGCGCAGCCGCCGGACGGTGTCGTCGTCGGCCAGGCCGCCGCCCACGCAGAGCGCGTCGGCGCCCGCCGCGAGCGCCAGGACGCTGCCCCGCTCGATGCCGTAGGTGGCGGCGATCGCCCGCATCTCCAGCCCGTCGGTGACCACCAGCCCCTGGTAGCCGAGTTCCTCCCGCAGCAGCCCGGTCAGGATGCGCCGCGAGACGGTCGCCGGTCCCTCCGCATCGAGGGCGGGGACCAGGATGTGGGCGCTCATCACGGCCTTGGTTCCGGCGGCCACGGCCGCGCGGAAGGGCAGCAGGTCCCGGGCGCGGAGCGTTGCGGCGTCCGCGTCGATGCGCGGCATGTCCAGGTGGGAGTCGACCGCGGTGTCGCCGTGGCCGGGAAAGTGCTTGGTACAGGCGGCCACCCCCGCCGACTGGAGCCCGCTCACGTAGGCGGCGGTGTGCCGGGCCACCAGGTCGGGGTCGGCGCCGAAGGACCGCACGCCGATGACCGGGTTGAGGGGGTTGGCGTTGACGTCCGCCGAGGGCGCCCAGTTCAGGTTCACGCCGCAGGCGGCCAGGCGCCGGCCCAGTTCGGTCGCGACCGCGCGGGTCAGCTCGGTGTCGTCCACCGCGCCCAGCGCCAGGTTGCCGGGGAAGGACGAGCCCTGGTGCACCTCCAGGCGCGTGACGTCGCCGCCCTCCTCGTCCACGGCCACCAGGACGTCCGCGCGCTCGGCCCGGAGCTGGGCGGTGAGCCGGGCGAGTTGCTCGGGGTCGCGGACGTTGCGGCCGAAGAGCCCGACCGAGGCGAGGCCCTCGCCGAGGCGGCGCAGCAGCCAGTCGGGGGCGGTGGTGCCGGTGAAGCCGGGTTGGAGGACGGCCAGGGCGTCACGGGTGAGGGTGTCGGAGGTGGAGGCGAGCGTGGTCATCGGGCGGTCATCCCTTCACCGCGCCGGCGGTCAGGCCGCCGACCGCCTTGCGCTGCAGGAACAGGAAGAGGACCAGGATCGGGAGCGCGAACAGCGAGGCGGCGGCCATGGTGGCGCCCCAGTCGTCCCCGAAGGCGGTCTGGAACTGCGAGAGCCACAGCGGCAGCGTGCCCTTCTCCGCGTCCTTGTTGAGCACCAGGACCAGCGGGTACTCGTTCCACGCGGTGATGAACCCGAACAGGGAGGTCGCCATCAGCCCCGGGGCCAGCAGCGGAAAGATGACCTTGACGAAGGCCTGCGGGCGGGTGCAGCCGTCGACCATGGCCGACTCCTCCAGCTCCCTGGGCACGGCGGCCACGTAGCCGCGGAGCGTGAGCAGCGAGAAGGGCAGCACCATCAGCGTGTAGAAGCAGATCAGCGGGACGAGGCTGTTGAGCATGTCCGCGTCGCGCACGATCATGTAGAGGGAGATCACCATGACCTCCCAGGGCGCCATCTGGGCGAGCATGAACGTCAGCAGGACGCCGCGGCGGCCCTTGAACCGCATCCGTGCGACGGCGAACGAGCCGGCGAGCGCGACGACCAGCGAGATGCCGACGGACGCCAGCGTGACGAGCGCGGAGTTGCCCACCAGCGTCCAGAAGTGCGGGGCGTCCACCGCCCGCTGGAAGTGCTCCAGCGTGGCGTGGAGCGGGAACCAGACGGGGGTGTCGGTGATGATGTCGCCGGTCTGCTTGAACGCCGTGGTGAACATCCAGTAGACGGGGAAGGCGAAGACGACGGTCAGCACGATCGCCGTGGCGTTGGGCCAGATCCGGCCGAGCAGCGAGCGCCTCACAGCTCACCCTCCTCTTGCTTGAGCGTCAGGCGGAGGTAGTAGCCGGTCAGGGCCACCAGGACGATGATCGTCAGGACGGAGATCGCCGCGCCCGCGCCGAAGTGCTGGTTGCCCACGCCCTCGGTGTAGGCGTAGATGGGCAGCGTCTCGGTGAGCCGGTCGGGCCCGCCCCCGTTGATGGCGAAGACCTGCGGGAACGCCTTGAAGACCCAGATGACCTCAAGGAAGGTGGTGGCGAGGAAGAAGGGCCGCAGGAAGGGCAGGGTGACATGGGTGAAGACCTGCCAGGCCCCGGCGCCGTCCATCCGGGCCGCCTCGTAGAGTTCCTTGGCGATGGTGGTGGTGGCCGCGTAGAGGTTCAGCGCCACGAAGGGGACGGACTGCCAGACGATCAGGAGGATGATGACGGTGAAGGTGGAGAACTGGGACCCCACCCAGTCGTAACGGGCCATCGAGTGCCAGCCGAGGTGGTCCAGCACCCAGTTGGCCACGCCGCCGCGCGAGTCGAAGAGCCACTGGAAGACGGTGGTGGCGGCGACGGTGGGCACGGCCCAGGCGAGGACCAGGCCGCTGGAGAGCACGATGCGCATCCGCTTGCCCAGACGGGCCAGCAGAAGGCCCACCGCGGTGCCCAGCACCATGATCAGGACGACGTTGACGGCGGTGAAGACGACAGTGCGGACCACCACCCGCCAGAACTCGCCCTCGAAGATCTGCCGGTAGTTCTCGACGCCGTTCCAGACGGTGAGGTGCTGGATCAGCTCCCTCATGTTCAGGCTCTGGAAGGACAGCAGGAAGTTGCGGACCAACGGCCAGCCCAGCAGGACCGCCGTGCCCGCCAGCGCCGGGAGCAGCAGCAGGTAGGGCGTCAGGTTCCGGGCCGCTCTCCGGCCGCGCGCGCGGCCCGGGTCCGCCGTCGGTGGGGCGCCGCTGTCGACCGGCGGCGGCGTGGCACCCACCGCCGTGTCCTGGGTCTGCACTGACATGGTCCGCCTTCTCACGCACTCGTTGCGGGTGATGCACGCTCCCGTGCCCGTGCCGGGCGGCGGCGGGCCGCACCGGACGGAGCCGGGGCCGGGCGTGCCGGGAGCCCGCCCGCGGTGACGGGCGGGCTCCCGGCACGGGCGTTACTGCTGCTGCGCCAGACGCTTGTTGATCTCGCCCTCGACCGCCTTGGCGGCTGCGGCCGGGGACTTACCGTTCAGGACCGAGGTCATGTAGTCCTTGATGGGGTTCGGGGTGTTCTCCACCGAGGCCCACTGGGGGATGAGCGGGGTGACGCCGGAGGACTTCGCCGCCGCCGGGGCCTCGGCCTGGGCCGCCGGGTTGTCCTTGGCGAAGGAGGCGAGGTCCGGGGACTTGGGGGCCCAGCCGGACTCGGAGACCATGGCGCCGTCGGCCTTCTTGGAGAGGGCGACCTTCAGGAACTCCTTGGCGAGGTCCTGCTTCTGGCTGCCGGCGGCCACCGCGAGGTTGGAGCCGCCGAGGAAGACGCCCTCGGGCTTGTCGGCGCTCTCGCCGGGGATGGTGAAGAAGCCGATGTCGTCCTTGATCTTCGGGTTGGCCTGGACGGCGGTGGCGGCCTCGTAGCCCATGGCGATGATCGCGCCGACGTCGCCCTTGGCGAAGACCTGGGCCTGCTGCGGGTTGGCCTCGTCCTTGTTCTTGGGGGCGTCGCTGAAGGCCTGGTAGTCCTTGTAGATCTGCATGGCCTTGGCGACCTTGGGGTCACCGAGGTTGGAGACGTACTTGTCGCCCTGCTTCTTGACCAGCTCGCCGCCGGTGCCGATGATCAGGCCGTCCAGGAAGTACCAGTTCTGGCCGGGCAGGTAGAGCGGCTGGGCCTTGGTCTTCTTCCCGATGGTGTCGAAGTCCTTGAAGAGCTCGGCACGGGTCTTGGGGGTGCCCTTGATGCCGGCCTGCGCCCAGACCTTCTTGTTGTACATCACCACGCGGTTGCCGGCGTACCACGGCAGGGCGTACTGCTTGCCGTCCACGACCGCCGACTTGTTGAAGCCCTCGCTCCAGTCGGCGCCGAGCTTCTTCTTGAGGTCACCGAGGTCGGCGAGGCCACCGGCGGCGGCGTAGGCGGCGGTGTGGGTGTTGCCGATCTCCACCACGTCCGGCGGCGTGGACTCCGACAGGGCGGTCGTCAGCTTCTGCTGGATACCGTCCCACTGCTGGACCTTGAAGTCGACGGTGGCGCCGGTCGCCTTCTTGAAGTCGGCCGAGACGGTCTTCGTCCACCCCGCGGGGTTGGAACCGGACATCACCCAGACGGTGAGCTTCTGACCCTTGTAACCGTCGGGACCGGCCTTCGCCCCGCCGTCACCGTCGTCGGCCCCGCAGGCAGTGGCACCGACCATCATCCCCGCGACGGCGACCGCCGCTATGAGCCCACGCTTCATTCGCGCTCTCCCCTGAAGGCACCCGGTGGTCTTAAATGGTTTAGACCAGTGCGCCGTAGCTTGGCCTAGACCTATTGGGGTGTCAAGGGTGTATAAGAGCACCTGTCGGCTCCGTTACCGGACCGACATCTCGGCTTCACCGAGGGCCGCCGGCTCCGCCGCACCGGCCCCGCAGAGCCGGGCCGAAAGCGCCGGCACCCACGCGTGTCACGATAATGAGTCGCAACATACGGAGGAGCCGTGACGCCAGCGCGAGCGCGGCCGGAAGGGCGGGCCATGGACACCGACGGGGCCACGGCGGAACCGGCGAACGGCGCCGCACGCACCGCGCGGGTGCCGAAGTACTACCGGCTCAAGCGCCACCTGCTGGACATGACCCAGACCCTGCCCCCCGGCACGCCCGTGCCGCCGGAACGCACCCTGGCCGCCGAGTTCGACACCTCCCGCACCACGGTGCGCCAGGCGCTCCAGGAACTGGTCGTCGAGGGACGGCTGGAACGCATCCAGGGCAAGGGCACCTTCGTCGCCAAGCCCAAGGTCTCGCAGGCCCTGCAACTGACCTCCTACACCGAGGACATGCGCGCCCAGGGCCTGGAGCCCACCTCCCAGCTCCTGGACATCGGCTACGTCACCGCTGACGACCGCCTGGCGGAGCTGCTGGACATCTCGCCCGGCGGCCGGGTGCTGCGCATCGAGCGCCTCCGGCTGGCCAGCGGCGAGCCCATGGCCATAGAGACCACCCACCTCTCGGCCCGCCGCTTCCCCGCGCTGCGCCGCAACCTGGTCAAGTACACCTCGCTGTACACGGCCCTGGCCGAGGTCTACGGCGTGCGGCCGGCGGAGGCCGAGGAGACCATCGAGACCTCCCTGGCCACCCCCCGCGAGGCGAGCCTGCTGGGCAGCGACGTCGGCCTGCCCATGCTGCTGCTCTCACGCCACTCCGTCGACGTCGAGGGGCAGCCGGTGGAGTGGGTGCGCTCGGTCTACCGCGGCGACCGGTACAAGTTCGTGGCGCGCCTGAAGCGTCCGATCGACTGAGGCCCGCCGCCCGTCCGTGACCGGCCGGTGCAGATACGCCTGCACCGGCGGGCCCCCTCCACCGGTGCCGCCCGGAAAAGCCGGTGACGTGCTCCCCGCCGCCCACGGCCACGTGCCGCGCGGCACCCCCTGCGCTCCCTCCCCCGGACCGCCCCCGAGCCGTCCGGAAAGCGGACCTCCCCCGTCCGGGCGCCGGCGAACTGCCAGCTCAGCAAGGCCGTTGCCGTACCGATATGCGGACGGGTAGTGACGCGTCGGTCGGCCCTGTCCTAGATTGCGTGCGCTGACCTGGGCCATGACCATCGCTGAACGGAGCCGCCGCCATGTCCGAGCCGCCACCTTCCACCGCTGCCGCCCCCGCGAGACCGGTCGTCACGCCGGCACGTGTGGTGGCCGGCATCTGCCTGGTCATTCCCTTCGTGGCGATGCTGTGGGTGAGTTCGTACGCGAAGGTGGAGCCGGCCTTCATCGGCATTCCGTTCTTCTACTGGTACCAGATGGCGTGGGTGCTGATCTCCGCGGTGCTCACCGGCATCGCCTACCAGCTCGTCAAGCGCGATGAGCGGGCCCGCAAGGGGGGTTCGCGATGACCGCGGCGCTCACCGGAACCACCGTCCAGCTCGCCGAGACGCTCCAGGTCAAGAACGGCGTCAACACCGTCGCCCTGATCGTCTTCGCCTTCTTCTTCGTCCTGGTCACGGTGATGGGCTTCCTCGCCGCGCGCTGGCGCCGCGCCGAGAGCGCCGCCAACCTCGACGAGTGGGGCCTGGGCGGCCGCAGCTTCGGCACCTGGGTCACCTGGTTCCTCATCGGCGGCGACCTGTACACCGCCTACACCTTCGTGGCCGTCCCCGCCGCCATCTACGCGGCCGGCGCCTCCGGGTTCTTCGCGGTGCCCTACACGATCATCGTCTACCCGATGATCTTCACCTTCCTGCCGCGGCTGTGGTCGGTCTCCCACCGCCACGGCTACGTCACCTCCTCGGACTTCGTCCGGGGCCGCTTCGGCTCGCGCGGGCTCTCGCTGGCCCTCGCCTTCACCGGCATCCTCGCCACCATGCCGTACATCGCCCTGCAACTCGTGGGCATCCAGGCCGTGCTGGACGTCATGGGCATCGGCGGCGGCGACAACACCAACTGGTTCGTCAAGGACCTGCCGCTGCTGATCGCCTTCGGCGTGCTGGCCGCCTACACCTACTCCTCGGGACTGCGGGCCCCGGCGCTCATCGCGTTCGTCAAGGACGCGCTGATCTACATCGTCATCGCCGTGGCCATCATCTACATCCCCATCCGACTGGGCGGGTTCGAGCACATCTTCGACGTGGCGGGCAAGACCCTGTCGCAGACCAACCCGGCGACCGGCAAACCCCGCGGCGAACTGGCCAGCGGACCCAACGCCCAGTGGGCGTACGCGACGCTGGCGCTGGGCTCCGCGATGGCGCTGTTCATGTACCCGCACTCGGTGACCGCGACGCTCTCCTCGCGCAGCCGCAAGGTGGTCCGCCGCAACACCACCATCCTGCCGCTGTACTCGCTGATGCTGGGCATGCTCGCCCTGCTCGGCTTCCTCGCCCTCGCCGGCGGGCTGAAGCTCACCAACGGACAGCTGGCCGTGCCGCAGCTCTTCGAGTCGACCTTCCCCGACTGGTTCACCGGCGTGGCGTTCGCGGCCATCGGCATCGGCGCGCTGGTCCCGGCGGCCATCATGTCGATCGCCGCGGCCAACCTCTTCACCCGCAACGTCTACAAGGACTTCATCCGTCGCGACGCCACACCGGCCCAGGAGCACCGGGTCGCCAAGCTGGTCTCGCTGGTGGTGAAGGTCGGCGCGCTGATCTTCGTCCTGACCATGGACAAGACGGTGGCGATCAACTTCCAGCTGCTGGGCGGCATCTGGATCCTCCAGATCATGCCGGCCCTGGTGGGCGGCCTGTTCACCCGCTGGTTCCACCGGTGGGCGCTGCTGGCCGGCTGGGCCGTGGGCATGGTCTACGGCACCGCGGCCGCGTTCGGCGTGGCCAGCCCCACGCAGAAGCACTTCGGCGGGTCCAGCGCCGAGATCCCCGGCATCGGCGAGATCGGCTACATCGGACTGACCGCCTTCGTCCTCAACGTCGTGGTGACCGTGGTCCTCACCTTCGTCCTGCGGGCGGTCAAGGCCCCCGACGGCGTGGACGAGACGGTGCCCTCGGACTACACCGCCGACTCCGACGACCCCGAGGTGGAGGTCCCGCTGCCGCCGGCGACCGCCGCCGAGGAGGAGGCCCCGGCCGGGCGCTGAGAGGGACACGCCGCACACGGCGCACACCGGCCGTGGGGGCCGTCGGATGTCCGGCGGCCCCCACGGCCGTTCCCGCCGGAGCTGTCACGGCGGCGCCGGCGCCGCCGGGTCGTCACCGCACCCAGTCCTTCAGCGCCTCCGTCTCCAGCGGGATCCCGACGGGCTCGGGGAGGTGGACGGTCTTCCCGAACGGCACGGTGCGCGCGCTCTCGTAGCGGGTGCCGTCGGGCTCGCTGTAGACGGTCACCTCGCAGGAGTCCCGGTCGACGAGGAGGTAGACGGGGATGCCCGTCTCGGCGTACGCCCGCGGCTTCTCGACCCGGTCGCGCTGGTCGGTGTCGGAGTCGTAGGAGGTCACCTCGACGACCATCAGCACCTCACTGGGGTCCGCCCACTCGCCCTGCCCACCGAAGACACCGCTGGGGGCGAGCGAGCCGTCCGGCCGCGCGCGGCCCGTCCGGTACGCCTGGACCTTCAGGCCGCGCTCGGGATAGAGCCACAGCTCCGGTCGGGACTGGAGGCAGATGCGGGTCAGCCACTCGATGATGAGGTCATGGTCTCCGTCCGGCACCGCCCGGCTCCTGATCTTCCCGTCGATGAGCTCCACCCGCGGTCCCTCCGAAGTGCGGGCGAGTATGCGGGTCCACTCGTCGAACTCGTCGGGTTGGATGTGAAAACGGTCTTCTACAGCCGTCATGAGCTACCTCCCAGGAATGTCCAACATTAGCGGCCGGCACCGACAAACGCTCTCCTCCCACACCACCCAACACAACATCTGGGGGTGCTTTCGCCCCCGCCCACAAGATGTATGCTCGTCCCCGCTGTCGTCGCAGGGGAACCCGGTGGAAGTCCGGGACTGTCCCGCAACGGTGAGCGGTGCCGCCCTGCGCTGCGGCCCGCGAGTCCGACCACCTGCCGACGGTGACCGCCGCGCCCGCCGGCGCGGTGCGTCGACCACGTCCGGGCTCCGAGGGTTGGGCCGGTGGACGCGATGCGGCATGCCCGCGGCCTCTCGCGGTGCCGCCGTGCCCGTCCCGCCCCCGCTCTCCCCCGGTCCGCCAACGCCGAGTGAGGGAGAAGCACCCGTGACCATCGCGCCCACGGACCCCGCGTCAGCCACCAAGGACGGGCCCGCCACGCCCGCCGCCCACGAGACCGGGCCCACCGACGCGCCGGGCACGGCGCTGTTGCGCAGCCTGACCGAGCTGACCGCCGACCTCCCCGCCACCGACCCCGGCCGGGTGGCCGCCGCCGCGCTGCGCGGCCGCAGCGGCTCCGCCGACGAGGCGGAACTGCGCGGTCTGGCGATCGAGGCCGCCGCCGGTCTCATCGGCGAGGAGCCCGAGTACTCCCGGCTCGCCGCCCGGCTGCTGACCCTGGCCGTCGCCGAGGAGGCCGCCGCCGAGGGCGCCACGTCCTTCTCCGCCTCGGTGGCCACCGGACACCGCGAGGGCCTCATCGGCGAGTCCACGGCGGCCTTCGTCGCCGAGCACGCCGCGAGCCTGGACGCGCTGGTGGAGCGGGCGCTGGCCGACGGCGCCGACGACCGCTTCGGCTACTTCGGGCTGCGCACGGTCTACTCCCGCTACCTGCTGCGCCACCCGCTGACGCGCCGCGTGGTGGAGACCCCGCAGCACTTCCTGCTGCGCGTGGCCTGCGGCCTGGCCGAGGACCACTCGGCGCGGGCCCTGGCGGACGTGGCGGAGCTGTACCGGCTCACCAGCACCCTCTCCTACCTGCCCTCCTCCCCCACGCTCTTCAACTCCGGCACCACGCACCCGCAGATGTCCTCCTGCTACCTGCTGGACTCGCCGCTGGACGAGCTGGACTCGATCTACGACCGCTACCACCAGGTCGCGCGGCTGTCCAAGCACGCCGGCGGCATCGGGCTGTCCTACTCCCGCATCCGCGCCCGCGGTTCGCTGATCCGCGGCACCAACGGGCACTCCAACGGCATCGTGCCGTTCCTGCGCACCCTCGACTCCTCGGTGGCGGCGGTCAACCAGGGCGGCCGGCGCAAGGGCGCGGCCTGCGTCTACCTGGAGACCTGGCACGCGGACATCGAGGAGTTCCTGGAGCTGCGGGACAACACCGGTGAGGACGCCCGCCGCACCCACAACCTCAACCTCGCGCACTGGATCCCCGACGAGTTCATGCGCCGCGTCGAGACGGACGCCGACTGGTCGCTGTTCTCGCCCTCCGAGGTGCCGGAGCTGGTCGACCTGTGGGGCGAGGAGTTCGACGCCGCCTACCGGGCCGCCGAGGCCGCGGGGAAGGCCGAGCGCACCGTTTCGGCCCGCACCCTCTACGCCCGGATGATGCGCACCCTCGCGCAGACCGGCAACGGCTGGATGACCTTCAAGGACGCCTCGAACCGCACGGCGAACCAGACCGCCGAGCCGGGCCGGGTGGTGCACTCCTCGAACCTGTGCACCGAGATCCTGGAGGTCACCGACGACGGCGAGACGGCCGTGTGCAACCTGGGCTCGGTCAACCTCGCCGCCCACCTGGGCGAGGACGGCGAGATGGACTGGGAGCGGCTGGACGCCACCGTCCGCACCGCCGTGACCTTCCTGGACCGCGTGGTGGACATCAACTTCTACCCGACCGCGCAGGCGAGCGCCTCCAACTCCCGCTGGCGACCGGTGGGTCTGGGCCTGATGGGGCTCCAGGACGTCTTCTTCCGGCTGCGGCTGCCCTTCGACTCGCAGGAGGCGCGCCGGCTCTCCACGCGGATCTCCGAGCGGATCATGCTCGCCGCCTACGAGGCCTCCTGCGACCTCGCCGAGCGGCACGGCCCGCTGCCGAACTGGTCCGCCACCCGCACCGCCCGCGGCGTGCTCCACCCCGACCACTACGCGGACGCCGAGCAGACCTGGCCCGAGCGGTGGGAGGCGCTGCGCGCCCGCATCGCCACCACCGGACTGCGCAACTCCCTGCTGCTGGCGATCGCCCCGACCGCGACCATCGCCTCCATCGCGGGCGTGTACGAGTGCATCGAGCCGCAGGTCTCCAACCTCTTCAAGCGCGAGACGCTGTCGGGCGAGTTCCTCCAGGTCAACACCTACCTGGTGCAGGAGCTCAAGGCGCTCGGGCGGTGGGACGCCGCCACCCGTGACGCGCTGCGCGAGGCCAACGGCTCCGTCCAGGAGATCGAGCGCCTGCCGCAGGAGCTGCGCCTGCTGTACCGCACCGCCTGGGAGATCCCCCAGCGCTCGCTGATCGACATGGCGGCGGCCCGCACCCCGTACCTGGACCAGAGCCAGTCGCTGAACCTGTTCATGGCCTCACCCACCATCGGCAAGCTCAGCTCGATGTACGCCTACGCCTGGAAGCGCGGCATCAAGACCACCTACTACCTGCGGTCGCGTCCCGCCACGCGCATCGCCCAGTCCGCCAGGGGAGCCGAGGCCGCGCGGCAGCCGGCCCCGGCCGCCCCCGCCCCGGTGACCGACCCGGACGCGGTCACCTGCTCCCTGGAGAACCCCGAGTCCTGCGAGGCATGCCAGTAATGACCACCACCGACGACACCCGTACCGCGGAGGTCCCGCAGCCCCGCTCCGCCAGCGAGGCCGCGCACACCGCCGGCGCGGCGAAGAACCTGCTCGACCCGGGCTTCGAACTCACCCTGCGGCCCATGCGGTACCCGCACTTCTACGAGCGCTACCGCGACGCCATCAAGAACACCTGGACCGTGGAGGAGGTCGACCTCCACTCCGACGTCGCCGACCTCGCCAAGCTCTCCCCCGGCGAGCAGCACCTCATCAGCCGCCTCGTGGCGTTCTTCGCCACCGGCGACTCGATCGTGGCGAACAACCTGGTGCTGACCCTCTACAAGCACGTCAACTCGCCCGAGGCGCGCCTGTACCTGTCGCGGCAGCTCTTCGAGGAGGCCGTGCACGTCCAGTTCTACCTGACGCTGCTCGACACCTACCTGCCCGACCACGACGACCGGGTCGCCGCGTTCGCCGCGGTGGAGAACATCCCCTCCATCCGTGAGAAGGCGCAGTTCTGCTTCCGGTGGATGGACGAGGTGGAGAGCCTGGACCGGCTGGAGTCCAAGGCCGACCGGCGCCGGTTCCTGCTGAACCTGATCTGCTTCGCCGCGTGCATCGAGGGCCTGTTCTTCTACGGCGCCTTCGCGTACGTCTACTGGTTCCGCAGCCGGGGCCTGCTGCACGGCCTGGCCACCGGCACCAACTGGGTCTTCCGCGACGAGACGATGCACATGGACTTCGCGTTCTCGGTCGTGGACACCGTCCGCGAGGAGGAGCCCGACCTCTTCGACGAGGAGCTGCGCGAGCAGGTCACCGCCATGCTGCGGGAGGCCGTCGAGGCGGAGCTGCAGTTCGGCCGCGACCTGTGCGGCGACGGCCTGCCCGGCATGAACACCGAGTCGATGCGCGAGTACCTCCAGTGCGTCGCCGACCAGCGCCTGCAGCGGCTGGGCTTCGAGCCGGTCTACGGTTCGCGCAACCCCTTCTCCTTCATGGAGCTGCAAGACGTGCAGGAGCTGACGAACTTCTTCGAGCGCCGCGCCTCCGCCTACCAGGTGGCGGTCGAGGGCTCGGTCTCCTTCGACGACGAGTTCTAGGCGGGCGTCCCCGCACGCGGCGAGGGGCCGGGGCCCGCGGTACGTCCG
>NZ_JBHWGP010000008.1:178332-265980 GCF_042733155.1 Streptomyces sp. NPDC059740
ACTGTTTTTGCGGGGGGGGCGCCCCCCCGGGGGGGGGGGGGGGGGGGGCCCGGGGCTACGTCCGCGGGCCCCGGCCCCTCGCCGTTGCCGGCTCAGTCGTTGGCGACGACGGGGTAGCGGGGCTCCTTCTCGGCCATCTGGCGCATGACGTCCTTGCGCTCCCGCTTGGAGAGGCGGTCGATGTAGAGCCGGCCGTAGAGGTGGTCGGTCTCGTGCTGGAGGCAACGGGCGAAGTAGCCGGTGCCCTGGACGGTGATGGGGTTGCCCTGGGCGTCCTGGCCGCGCACCACCGCGTAGTCGGGGCGGGCCAGCTCCATGTAGGCACCCGGCACCGAGAGGCAGCCCTCGTTGCCGTCGTCGAGCTGGCGGCGCTCGGGCGGCAGCTCCTCCAGCACCGGGTTGCAGACCGCGCCGACGTGGCGCACCCCGTTGTCGTCGGGGCAGTCGTAGACGAAGACCTTCAGGTCGACGCCGATCTGGTTGGCGGCGAGCCCCACGCCCTCGGCGGTGCGCTGGCTGGCGAACATGTCGTCGATGAGCTGCGCCAGCTCCTCGTCGAAGGCGGTGACGTCCTTGCACTCGCGGTGCAGGACCGGGTTGCCGACGACCGTGATGGGCCGGGAGGTGCCCCGCTCGCGGTGGGCTGCCTCCCGCTCGGCCGCGTCCGTCGTGTCGTCGACGAACGCCTCGTTCACCTGCTGCTCGTCATCCTGCTGAGCGGACTGCTGCGCCATGGGGCCTTACGCCTTCCTGGAAAACCTGCGTTTCGACCCCACAGCCTACGGGGCGCCACCGCGGGCTCAGCAGACTTCCTCCAGATCCCGCCAGGCGCGGGTGTCCGGGCTGTCGGCGACCCAGCCGTCCAGGAGCCCTTGGACGAGCCCGGGCGGCGCGGCGATGCCGCACTCGCGCTCGCGCACCCACGGGGCTCCGGACCCGGCGGTGCGGTGGCCCAGCGGCCCGGGGTGGCCGGGCTCGCTGTGGTCGTGGGGGTCGACGTAGTCGCCCTCCCCCTCGTCACTGGGCATGCGCGACTCCGAGCAGGTCCGGCAGAGCAGCCGCACCGAGGAGGACCAGTCCTCCGCGGCGAACCCCGCGTCCGCGGCGAGCTGCTCCAGGGCGTCGCGGTCGGCCTCGGTGGCGGCCTCCAGCAGCACCACCCAGGTGGGGACGGGTGAGGGTGCCCACAGCTCGATCTCGTCGAAGACGGGGTAGGAGTCGCCGGCGCCGGTCACGCGCTCGCCGTGCGGGACGCCGTCGTGCAGCACCACCTCGCCCCAGCGGCGCCCCGAGGACGGCAGCGGGATGGACTGCACCTCGACGCGGGCCGGGTCCAGCCGGCGGCCCCAGACCACCTCGGCCTCACCCTCGGGCGAGAGCCGCACGGCAGCGCTGCCCAGCTCCATGCCGAGCGGCTCGTCAGGAGCCGCGCCCTTCGGCGGGTGCTCCGGCATCCGCAGCCCGTAGGCCTGCCATGCACGCCGGGCCAGCGGCCAGTCCTGAAGGGCGGTGGCGGCGATGCCCACGTTCCACCAGTCCGGGGCGCCGGCCTCGCGGTCCAGCAGGGCCACGGCCCGCAGGCCGGCGGTGCGTGCCTGCTCCCAGTCGTGCCGGAACTTGTGGAGCAGGGCCAGGTTGAACCACGACTCCGACAGCCACGGCTCCATGTCGGCGGCGCGGGTGAGCAGGGCCCCCGCGTCCTCGTAGTGACCGTCGCCGATGAGCGTGAACGCACGGTCGGTGGTCTGCCGCCACGAGGCAGAGGGCCGGTGCCGTACCTTGCCGAAGATCCTCACGATTCCCGCCTGCTGGTTGCTTTCCCGGCCGAACCCGTCGGTCCGGGCGTCCACCCGCCAACCTGCCACATCTCGCCGTCGACGACAGCCCGGTTCGTGACCGGACCCCGCGGCGACCGTGTCAGGAGCGGGCTCGGCCTCGGACACCGACCGGAGCGACTCCTTGACTGCACAGCCCCTCACCCCTTCTGTTCCCCGCCAACGGGGGTCTCGTCACCTGCCGAGGGGCATCGGCTCGCATCCAACCACGTCCCCGCGGGCCGTGCTGCCCCCGCGGGCCGCCGGGGACGGCAGGGCCGCGGCCGGCGGCTGCGGGGCGTGCGGGCCTTCGCACCGGGTGTCACCACCGGTTCCCTGCGACGGCCCGGTCCGTCCCGCGGTGGTGGGCGAGGACCGCCGCGAGGGCGTCGACCACCCGTGGGTCGTGCTCGTCCGCGGTCGCCAGCCGCAGGCGCTCCAGCGCCCGGAGGCCGGCGTCCGGGGCGGGCCCGCCCGCGGTCAGGTCGGCGTAGGCGTTGACGGTCCGCACGATCCGCGCGCACAGCGGCTGGTCGCGGTAGGGGTCGGCCTGCCGTTCCACCACGACGGCCACCCGCGGCGAGACCCCCGTGCGGCGCACCACCGCTCCGCCCAGGAGCGCGATACGCCGCTGGTCGGCGGCCGGCAGCGTGGCCGTGGCGCCCAGCGGCACCGGGTCCAGGAGCGAGAGCTGTCCGATGTCGTGCATCAGGGCGGCGTGTTCCAGCACCTCCAGGTCTGCTGCCGGCAGGCCCAGTTCCCGGCCCACCCGGCGACCCAGTGCGGCGACGGTCCGGGCATGGCCGTGCGGGGTGAGGCCGGCGACCTCGGTGGCCCGGGCCAGGGAGGCGATGGTCTGCCGGTAGGTGGCGCGGGCGACGGCGTGCCGGTGCAGCGCGAGGTGGACGAGGAGGGGTGGGAGGCAGAACAGCGGCAGGGCCCGCAGACCTCCGGCGGCCACGCCCAGCGCGATCGCGACGCCGGCCGCGCAGACCGCGGAGCCGGGACCGGCCACCGCCCGCAGGTCGTCGCGGAGCAGGGGGCCGAAGGACCAGCCGGTGTGTGCCCGGGCCAGGGCCGAGACGAGCACGGCGTCGCACAGGGCGCACAGCAGCGCCACGGCCAGGAGGACGAGGAGCAGCCGGAGCCCCGGGAGGCGTCCTTCCGCGGGCGGGCCCAGCGGCCGGCAGCAGGCCGCCGCGAAGGCGGTGACCACCACCCGCCGGGCGAGGTGGTCCAGCGCCGGACCGCGCCCGGTGGCCACCCGCGGCGCCAGGCCGGCGAGTTGCCCCAGGCCGGCGACGGCCACGGTCTGCGCGACACCGTGGGTGGTGGGGGCCCCGCCCACCTCGACGAGGAACGCGTAGCCCAGCGCGACGGCCGCCCCCATCGGGGCGTGCAGCCGGCGGCCCGGGGCGGCGGTGGCCGGGGAGTCGGCGTGCGGCGGCGGGTGCGCCGCGGCCCCGGGGCACCGGACGGTACAGGCGATCAGTTCGCCGGTGGCGATCAGCGCGGCGAAGGCCAGGGCGGTCCCGGGCTGGTGCAGGCCGCGCAGGCCGGTGAGCAGGAGCGACCAGCCGGCCACCAGGGCCGCCGCGAGCCGGAGGGCGAGCGGCAGCCGGTGCCAGGACGGCCGGTGCCACCGCGGCGGCCACCCCGCGTCCGGCGCCGGACGGCCGGTGGCGGCGGGCGCCGGCCGTCGGGGGCGCCGCGGTGGCGGGGCCGGGGCGCGCGGCGGGGTCGAGGTACGCGGTCCGCTCCCCACCGTGCTGCCCGGTGGTGGGCCTTCGGGGGCGGGGGTGGTGGCAGGTGGCGGGGCCGTGGGGGTGCGGGGCGGCGAGGGGGTGCGCGAGGGCGGCTGGGCCGCGGCGCGGGGGCGGTGCCTCACCGTGCACCACCGACGGGGGCGGGGTGTCCGCGGTCCAGCCGGTCGGTGTCGGCGAGGGTGACGCTGTGCGGGTGCCACCCCTCCCGCCGGACGGCGCTCGTCAGCGCGGCCACCATCCGGGCGTCGAACTGGGTTCCGGCGCAGTCGCCCAGTTCGCGCAGGGCCGTCTCGACGGGCCGGGCACGGCGGTAGGAGCGGGTGGAGGTCATGGCGTCGAAGGCGTCGGCGACGGCGACCACCCGCGCCGCCTCCGGGATACGGTCGCCGCTCAGCCCGTAGGGGTAGCCGCGCCCGTCCAGCCGTTCGTGGTGGTGGAGGATCGCCTCGCGGGCGGCGCCGAGAAAGCCGATGCCCCGTACGATCTCGTGTCCGTACTCGGGGTGGAGTTCGATGACGCGGCGCTCGCCCTCGGTGAGCGGGCCCTCCTTGCGCAGCAGCCGGGTGGGGACCCCCAGCTTGCCGACGTCGTGCAGGATGCCCGCCAGGCGCAGCACCTCCACCCGCTCCTCCGGCAGGCCCAGCTCCCGTCCGATCAACAGCGAGGCCCGGCCGACCCGTTCGCTGTGGCCGCGGGTGTAGCGGTCCTTGATGTCCACGGCCTGGACCAGGGCGCGGATGGTGGACTGGTGGGCGGCGTCCTGGCGGTGGCTGCGGCCGAAGGCGGCGGCGGCGACGCACACCGGCAGCAGGACCGGCAGCGCCGCGAGCGGTCCGCCCGGGCCGCTCCAGACCACGACGGCCATCAGCGCCACCGCGGCGTGGACCAGGTGGGCGGGGAGCGCGGGCAGCAGCAGCCCGCGCCAGGCACCGCGTGCCGGGCGCCGTTCGGCGAGGACGAGTACCGAGCCGTGCAGCAGCCCCAGCACGGCGGCGAGGACCACGGCCGCGGCGAGGGCGGGGAGCAGCGCGCCGGGCAGCGGGGGTGCTCCCTCCCCACCGGCCGCCCGGAAGCCGGTGACGGCGGTGACCAGTCGGGCGGCGCGCGAGGCGGCGTAGGTGGCCACCGTGAGCTGCGCGGCGCCCCACACCCTGCGCAGGGCGGCGGCGTCCGCCTCGACCCGGCTCACCGACGCGCCGGCCGGTCCCACCAGGGCAGCCCAGGGCGCCGGGAGCAGCAGCGCCCCGGCCAGCAGGACGGCGGTGCACACCCCGCGGGGCGCGAGGTGACGCAGCGCGGGGTGGCGCCGCAGGAGTTCTCCCGCCAGGTGGCAGGCGGCGAGGACGGCCCAGGTGGTCAGCGGCTGCGCGGTGGGCCCGCCGCCACCCGGGCGGTGGAGCACGGCGGTGACGGCAGGCGCGACGCAGAGGACGCCGAGGGCGGTGACGGCACCCACCCAGACCCCCGCAGCCTTCGGCACCCGGCCCATCTCGCCCTCCCACGACCGACGCTGGTTCCCGGCCGTTCGTCGGTGCCGGGTGCGGCGAGAATAGGTCGCACGGCGGCTCTTTGGGGACGGTATGGCACCCCTCGCAGGGTCGACCGGCGATACCTCCGCCCTTCGGGTGAGGTTTCGGCAAGCCCGCCCGTACAGGCGCTCGCAGGAGTAAAGGGCGGCTGAGGGGTGCGTCCTCGCCGGCGATTCAGGCGGAACGGCGAACGCCCCACCGCGTGGGGCCTGCCCGGGCTGCGGCAGGCCACCGGCCGGTGCCGGTCGCGGAGGGGGCGTCAGGTACGGGAGGGGCCGACCGTCCCCGTGCCCGGGGCGGCCCGGGCCGGCTGTGCCGGCGCGAACCGGGGTCAGGCGGTCTGGCGCCGCACGCCTGTCCCGTCGGCCTGCTCGGCGGTGCCCTTCTCGCCGGCGGCCTGGCGGGCGGCCTGCTCCTCACGTGCCTGCTCCAGCACGCTCTGCTCCGGCACGGCCTCGCCGGCACGGATCAGCTCGATCCGTCCCATCACCTTCGAGCGCAGGTCCACGGGGACGTCGTCGTGACCGCAACACCGCTTGACCAGCTTCTTTACGGCCTGCTCCAGCCCGTACTTCTCCAGGCAGGGGGAGCATTCGTCGAAGTGCTCCTGGAACTTCTCGCACTCGCCGGCGGGCATCTCCTGATCAAGGTACTCGTAGAGGTGGTCCAAGACCTCCGAGCACTCCGTCTCGTGCGGCTTACCGCAGCTCATGATGGCGAGCCTTTCCGATCGTGCGACCCGGCCGTCCGGGTGCCGCGCTCCTGCGCGGCGCCCGCACCGGCGGGGACCAGTCCCCGCTCCCTGGCGTAGTCCTCGAGCATGTCGCGCAGTTGGCGTCGACCGCGGTGCAGCCGGGACATCACCGTGCCGATGGGTGTCCCCATGATGTCCGCGATCTCCTTGTACGCAAACCCTTCGACATCCGCGAGATAGACGGCGATGCGGAACTCCTCCGGGATGGCCTGGAGGGCGGCCTTCACGTCGGAGTCGGGCAGGTGGTCGAGCGCCTGCGACTCGGCCGAACGCAGACCGGTCGACATGTGCGACTCGGCGCGGGCGAGCTGCCAGTCCTCGATCTCCTCGGCCGCGCTGCGCTGGGGTTCACGCTGCTTCTTGCGGTAGGAGTTGATGAAGGTGTTGGTGAGGATGCGGTACAGCCACGCCTTGAGGTTGGTGCCCTCGCGGAACTGGTGGAACGACGCGTACGCCTTGGCATACGTCTCCTGCACCAGGTCCTCGGCGTCCGCCGGGTTGCGCGTCATGCGCAGGGCGGCCGAGTACATCTGGTCCAGGAAGGTCAGGGCATCCCGCTCGAAGCGGGCACTGCGCTCGGCGTCCGTCTCCGTTGCCCCCGCGTCGCCCTCACCGCGGGCGGCGTCCTCGGGCCGGTCGGCGCCCGAACCGGCCTCCGCGTCGGTCCCTGTGACCGGACCCACCTCCTCCAACACCGTGCCGGACCCCGAGAGGGACCCGCTCGGTTCGGAGAATAGTCCACGGGACGACCGGTCCCGCTGATCCGGCGCCAGCGCGGCACCGGCGGTGGCCGGCCGTGCGGCGTGAAGCTGCGGCGGCTGGCCGACCAGGACCCGGCCGGCGGACCGCGCTCGTGCGGGGCAGGCGATTCCCATGCGGCGGACTCCCCAATTCTGGTGCGTTGCCTGACGTGACTGAAGACGTCAACACCGCGGTCCCCGCACGCATTCCCGTACCGGTGGGCCGCTTGCCCCTGCCGCCCCCGGCCGCCCGGCGACGACGGCCTCCCCCCGCCCGGGTCCGGGGGACGCAGCTCCCCCACTCACCACGGCATCTCACTCTCGGTGACAGTCAGGGGACGATGGCCTGCCGGGAGGCCGCCGGCCCGCGCGCCGGCCGGGCAGGGCCGCTCAGGCCCCGTCGGACAGCAGCCCGTCCAGCCATCCGCCCACCGCGTCGGTCAGGCCGGCCATGGCCTCCGCCTCGGTGGTCCCGGACCGCTTCGGAACGGCGAAGCCGTGGTCTGCCTCGGGCACCTCGACGAGGTGGGTGTCCTCGGGGAACTCCGCCGGCCGCCCGAAGGGGTCGCGACCGCCCTGGACCACCAGCGTCGGCAGCCCGGCGGCTGCGGGGCCCGCGAGCTCGGCTGCCCGCGAGGACTCGGGCCGGCCCGGCGGGTGGAGCGGGAAGCTGAGGGCGAGGACGGCCCGCGCCCCGAGTTCCGCGGCGGTCCGGCAGGCCACCCGGGCGCCGGCAGAGCGCCCGCCCGCCACGACCGGCAGCCCGGGGGCCGCGAGCGCCGGCCACAGGGCCCGCCAGGCGACGTCCAGCGTCCGCGGCGCGGGGGCGACCTTCTTTCCCGCCACCCGCCAGGGCTGCTCGACGAGGGCGACGGTGAGGCCGAGCGCGGGCAGGGCCGCCGCGAGCGCCTGCAGGTCGCGGGCCGACACACCTCCGCCGGCGCCGTGCCCCAGGGCGACGACCGCGCGTGGCCGGCCCGCCACGTACCAGGTGATCCGTGCCTCGCCGGCAGGGGTGGTGACCTTCTCTACCGTGCTCATGAGGCCATTGTGGCCTCGTGCCGAGGCCGTGCCCGCCCGGCACCGCGCCGGGCCGCGCCGGGCACCGGGCGTGGGCCGCTGCGGTCAGAACAGCGTCCCGGCCTCCGGCGCGGCCAGCTCGGTGACGAGTTCGGGGCCGTTGTTGCGCACGTTGCTGACCTCCGTCGGGACGGGGAAGGCCCGCATGGTGCCGGGCGGCGGCGGGGCGAGGAGTCCGCGCAGGTCCTCGGGGTCGGTGCGGGCCGGGTCGAGCCAGGCGTCCCAGCGCTCCGGGGGCAGGGCCAGCGGCATCCGCGGATGGATGTCGGCCAGCGACCGCGGGCGGAGTCCGGCCGTCTCGGCCTCGGCGTCCCCAGCCGGGGAGTCACCGCCGGCGGTCCGGCCCTCGCCCGCTCCGCCGCCGGCCAGCGGCGTCTCCTCGGCAGCCGTGGTGATCACGGCGCACGTCACCCACCAAGCCCGGGAGTGGTCGGGGGGCAGCGTGGGGTCACGCCAGAACTCGTAGAGGCCGGCCATGGCCATCACCGAGCCGTCGGCGGGTGTGACGAAGTAGGGCTGCTTGCGGGGGCGCTTGCGCCTGCCCTCCTCCTCCAGGCGCCGCTCCCCCTCACCGGTCATCCACTCGTAGTAGCCGTCGGCGGGCAGCAGGCAGCGGCGGGCGGCGAAGGCCCGCCGGTAGGAGGGCTTCTCGTGGACGGTCTCGGCGCGCGCGTTGATCATCTTCACACCCACGTCGGGTGATTTCGCCCACGAGGGCACCAGGCCCCAGCGCAGCGCACGGAGCTGGCGAACCGGACGGCCCCGGTCCGCGTCCTCCTTGGAGGGACGCTCCAGCACCGCGTGGACCTCGGCTGTCGGCGCCACGTTCCAGTTGGGGGCCAGGGTCTCCTCCGGCTCCCACCGCTCCACCCCGAACATCCCCACGAGGTCACCGGGTGCTCGGCTCGCCGCGTATCGTCCGCACATGCGAGCCAGCCTGCCACGCGGAGGTGGCGGGCGGCCACGGACGGCGGAGCGCTGCCGCACAGGTGGGGGCGCAGGGCGGACCGCGCGCGCCGGGGGCGTCCGGGCACGACCGGCGACGAGCCAGGAGAAGGCACCACCATGAACACCGACCACCTGACCGACATAGGCGACCGCCTCCTGGGCACGCAGCCGCACCCCCCGGCCTGGCTGGCCGTGGTCACCGCCCTGGTCGCGCTGGCGGCGGTCGCCCCGCACGGCGTGTGGCGGGTCTCCCGCAACGCCGTGACCATCGCGCACGAGGGCGGTCACGCACTGGTGGCGCTGCTCAGCGGCCGGCGGCTGGACGGCATCCGGCTCCACTCCGACACCTCCGGGCTGACCGTGAGCCGGGGCCGGGCGCACGGCCCCGGCATGGTGCTCACCGCCGCGGCGGGCTACGTCACCCCCTCCCTGCTCGGGCTGGGCGGGGCCTGGCTGCTGGCGGCCGGCCACACCACGCTCCTGCTGTGGGGGGCGACGGTGCTGCTGCTGGCGATGCTGGTGATGATCAGGAACGCCTACGGCGTGCTGACCGTGGTGGTGTCCGGCGGCGCCTTCCTGGCGGTCTCCTGGCTGACCACCGCGCACGTCCAGGCCGTCTTCGCCTACGCGGTGGTGTGGTTCCTGCTGCTGGGCGGCGTCCGGCCGCCCTTCGAGCTGCGACGCACCCGCCGCCGCGCGGCCCGCCGCTCACCCCTGGCCCACCTGCCGGGCGGACACCGTGCGGCACGTCCCGCCGGCGGTGACTCCGACGCCGACCAGCTCGCCCGCCTGACCCGGATGCCGGCGGCGGTGTGGCTCGCCTTCTTCCACCTCGTCACCCTCTGCTGCCTGCTCGGCGGCGGACGCTGGCTGCTGGGCCTGTGAGCCGGGGCCCGACCTCCTCGGCGGCCTGAGGACGCCTGCTTGCTGCACCAGGGCCATGTTTCGCTCGGGTCGCGCCGGTTTCGGGCAAGATCTCCGTTTCCGGTGAGCGATTAGAGTAAGGGCATGACCGAGAGCTCTGTGCAGTCCGACCTCTGGCCCGCCCCCTCCGCCACCGGGGCGGTGGACGCCGTGGTGACCGTGCCCGGCTCCAAATCGGTCACCAACCGGGCTCTGGTCCTCGCGGCGCTCTCCTCGGAACCGGGCTGGCTGCGCCGCCCGCTGCGCTCCCGCGACACCCTGCTGATGGCCGAGGCGCTGCGCACCCTGGGCGTCGGCATCGACGAGGGTGTGGGCCCCGACGGCACGGGCGAGGCGTGGCGGGTCCTGCCCGCCGGGCTGCACGGCCCGGCCACCGTGGACGTCGGCAACGCCGGCACCGTCATGCGCTTCCTGCCACCGGTCGCCGCGCTGGCCCACGGCCCCGTCCGCTTCGACGGCGACCCCCGCTCCTACGAGCGCCCGCTGGGCGGCGTCATCACCGCCCTGCGCGACCTCGGGGTGCGCATCGACGACGACGACCGCGGCGCGCTGCCGATGACCGTGCACGGCACCGGTGCGGTCGACGGCGGCCGGGTGGAGGTCGACGCCTCGTCCTCCTCGCAGTTCGTCAGCGCCCTGCTGCTGTCCGCGCCCCGCTTCAACCAGGGCGTCGAGGTCCGGCACGTCGGCTCCACACTGCCCTCCATGCCGCACATCCGCATGACCGTGGACATGCTCCGCAGCGTCGGCGCCCAGGTCAGCACCCCGCAGTCGGGGGGCGAGCCGAACGTGTGGCGGGTGACGCCGGGTGCGCTGCTCGGCCGCGACCTCGTCATCGAGCCGGACCTCTCCAACGCGCAGCCGTTCCTGGCCGCCGCGCTGGTCACCGGCGGGCGCGTGACCATCCCGGACTGGCCCGAGCGCACCACCCAGCCCGGTGACGCGCTACGGGAGATCTTCACCGGGATGGGCGGCTCCTGCGAGCTGACCGACGCGGGACTGACCTTCACCGGTTCGGGTCGCATCCACGGCATCGACGTCGACCTCGGCGAGGTCGGCGAACTGACCCCGGGCATCGCGGCGGTCGCGGCGCTGGCCGACTCCCCGTCCACGCTGCGGGGGGTGGCGCACCTGCGGCTGCACGAGACGGACCGGCTGGCCGCCCTCACCAAGGAGCTCAACGGCCTGGGTGGCGACGTCACCGAGACCGCCGACGGGTTGCACATCCGCCCCCGGCCGCTGCACGGCGGCGTCTTCCACACCTACGACGACCACCGCCTGGCGACGGCCGCCGCGATCCTGGGGCTGGCCGTGCCCGGCGTCGAGGTGGAGAACGTGGCCACCACCGCCAAGACGCTGCCGGACTTCCCCGGTCTGTGGACGGCCATGCTCGACCCCTCCGCCGCCGGCGCGCCCACGGGCTGAGGACCACCGCGATGCGCCGCTACGGCAAGCACCCCGACGAGGACGACGTCCGCGTCCGCCCCAACCGCAAGGGCAACCGCCCGCGCACCAGCATCCGCCCCAAGCACGAGGACGCCGCCGAGGGGCTGGTGCTCACCGTGGACCGCGGGCGCATCACCTGCCTCATCGATGACCGCACCGTCACCGCGATGAAGGCCCGCGAGCTGGGCCGCAAGTCGGTGGTCGTCGGTGACCGGGTGGCCGTGGTGGGCGACCTGACCGGCGCCAAGGACACGCTCGCGCGCATCGTCCGGGTCGAGCCGCGCGTCTCGACCCTGCGCCGCACCGCCGACGACACCGACCCCTACGAGCGCATCGTGGTGGCCAACGCCGACCAGCTCGCCATCGTCACCGCGCTCGCCGACCCCGAGCCCCGGCCCCGGCTGATCGACCGGTGTCTGGTGGCCGCCTTCGACGCCGGCCTCGAACCGCTGCTGGTGCTCACCAAGTCGGACCTGGCGGACCCGGCGGAGCTGCTGGAGTCCTACGGGACGCTGGGCGTGCGGCACGTGGTGACCAACCGCGAGGAGCTGGCGGACGGTGCGGCGGCGGAGCGGGTCCGCGAGTTCCTCCACGGCCGCATGACGGCTTTCGTCGGCCACTCGGGGGTCGGCAAGACGACCCTGGTCAACGCCCTGGTGCCGGAGCGCCGGCGGGCGACGGGACACGTCAACGCGGTGACCGGCCGCGGACGTCACACCACCACCTCGGCGCTCGCGCTGCCGCTGCCCGAGGACCGCGGCTGGGTCATCGACACGCCCGGCGTCCGTTCCTTCGGCCTGCACCACGTGGACCCGGCACGTGTCATCCACGCCTTCCCCGACCTGGCGCCGGGGACGGCCGACTGCCCGCGGGCCTGTTCCCACGACGAGCCGGACTGCGCGCTGGACCAGTGGGTCGCCGAGGGCCATGCCGACCCGGCCCGCCTGTACTCCCTGCGCCGGCTCCTGGCCACCCGCGAGCGCCGCGAGGGCGACTGACGGGGCGTCGGGGCGCGAGGCGGGTGAGGCCCCCGCAGCCCCGCGGGGCCCGTCCCGAGGAGGGCACGCGGCCCGCCCACCGCCGGCTCCGCGCCCTCGCCCGCGGCCCGTGGAAGCACACCTCAGCGGTCCGCCCTCGGGGCGCGCTCCACACGTGCGACCTGCGGTCTTCCCCTTGCGGGCCCCGGTGTTTCCGCCCCACGACCACGCGGTAAGTGCATAATCAGACCAGTGGTGGCGAAGCGGTCGCCGGGTACGGAGGCATGGACATGGCGTGGCTGCTCGTCGTCGTGGCGGGGCTGCTCGAAACGGGCTTCGCGGTGTGTCTGAAGCTCTCCCACGGCTTCACCCGGCTGTGGCCCACCGTCGCCTTCGCCTCGTTCGCCCTCGGCAGCTTCGGCCTGCTGACCCTCTCGCTGCGCAAACTGGACGTGGGCCCCGCCTACGCGGTCTGGACGGGCATCGGTGCCGCCGGAACCGCCCTGTACGGCATGGTCTTCCTCGGCGACCTGGTCTCCACCCTGAAGATCGTCTCGATCACCCTGGTCATCCTCGGCGTGATCGGCCTCCAGCTCTCGGGCTCGGCGCACTGAGGACCCGGCCCACCGCCTCCGCGGCCCAGCGAGGCCCACGGCGCGGTGCCGTGACGCCGCGTCACCCCGTCCTTCCCGGCACGCACGCACGGACGACCCCTCCCGCTTCTCCCCGTTGCCCGCGGGGCGCGGGGTGGTCGTGTGGCCCGGCCATCCGCCAGTCGATACTGTTCGGCCATGCCCGACTACCACGATGACCTCCGTCTCGCCCACGTCCTGGCGGACGCTGCGGACGCCGCCACCATGGACCGGTTCAAGGCCCTGGACCTCAAGGTGGAGACCAAGCCGGACATGACACCGGTGAGCGAGGCGGACAGGGCCGCCGAGGACCTCATCCGCGGCCAGCTGCGGCGCGCCAGGCCCCGGGACGCCGTGCTCGGCGAGGAGTTCGGCAGCGAGGGAACCGGGCCCCGGCGCTGGGTGGTCGACCCCATCGACGGTACGAAGAACTACGTCCGCGGTGTCCCGGTGTGGGCGACGCTCATCGCGTTGATGGAGCGCGGCGAGGGCGGCGACCGCCCCGTGGTGGGCGTGGTCTCCGCCCCGGCGCTCGGCCGGCGCTGGTGGGCGGCCGAGGGCGGCGGCGCCTACACCGGCCGCAGCCTCACCTCGGCCAGTCGCCTGCGGGTCTCGGAGGTGTCCCGGATCCCTGACGCCTCCTTCGCCTACTCCTCCCTCACCGGCTGGGAGGAGCGGGGCCGGCTCGGCGGTTTCCTGGACCTCACCCGTGACTGCTGGCGGACCCGTGGCTACGGGGACTTCTGGCCGTACATGATGGTCGCCGAGGGCTCGGTGGACATCTGCGCGGAGCCCGAGCTCTCCCTGTGGGACATGGCCGCCAACGTGATCGTGGTCCAGGAGGCCGGCGGGCGCTTCACCGGGCTGGACGGCACCCCGGGGCCCCACAGCGGTGACGCCGCGGCCTCCAACGGCCTCCTCCACGACGAACTGCTGCGCTACCTCGCCGGCTGAGGCACCGCACCCCGCCCACCGCGGGCCGGCGGACGGCGGCGAAGCCGCGGGGCGAGCCCCTCGGGACACGACCACCCGCCCGGCGGGCGTGGGGGCTCCCCGGGCGGGCGTGCGCCACGCTCCCTTCACCACACCACCCCTCACACCCCCCTTGTGACGTCCCCGGGCCGGCGGGAGCATGAGGCGAGGCCCCCTTGTGAATGTGTGAATTCCTTCTCATGGGGGATCGACACAAGGAGGTGTTCGACGACTCATGTCCGTACTGGTTCGTGACGCCATGAGCACGGTGGTGCTGACGATCGGCCCCGCCCACACGCTGCGCCAGGCCGCGCGGCTCATGTCCGCCCGCCGCGTCGGCTCCGCGGTGGTCCTCGATCCCGACACCTGCGGGATCGGCATCCTCACCGAACGCGACATCCTCAACTCCCTCGGCGCCGGGCAGGATCCGGACCGCGAGACGGCTGCCGCCCACACCACCACGGACGTGGTCTTCGCCGCCCCCGGCTGGACCCTCCGGCAGGCCTCGGAGGCCATGGTCCGCGGCGGCTTCCGCCACCTGATCGTGCTGGACGGCGGCGGCCCGGTGGGCGTGGTCTCGGTCCGGGACATCATCCGGTGCCGGAGCCACGTCCGGGAGCCGGTGCCGGCCGCGGGCGTCGCCGGGTAGCGGTCGGAGAGGCGCCGGAGAGCGCAGCCCGGCCGCTCGGCGGGACCCAGGCGTACGAGGAGGACGGCACCCCCGCAGGGACACCGTCCTCCTCGCTCTTACGGCAGGTGCCGGTCAGCCGCGGAGGGCCTGGACCGCCGCCTCCAGCCGCTTGCCGTAGTCCGGGTCCGCCTTGCGGAAGTTCTCGATCGCGCGCTGCGCGATGTCGTCCCGGGAGACCTGCGAGAGGGAGTCGGCGAGGTTCTTGACCAGCCGCTCCTTCTCGTCCTCCGACATCAGCCGGTAGAGGTTGCCGGCCTGCACGAAGTCGTCGTCCTCCGCGTGCACCGGCGCCGCCTGCTCACCGGTCGGCCCGGTCACGGTCACCGGGGCCCAGAGCGCCCTGCCGGTCTCGGTGGGGCCGCCGAAGCTGTTCGGCTCGTAGTTCTTGGCCCGGCCGTGCCGGCCGTCGTACAGCGCGCCGTCCCGGCCGTGGCTGCGCGCCTCGGTGGCGTGCGGCCGGTTGACCGGCAGGTGGTCGGCGTTGATGCCGACACGGTAGCGGTGCGCGTCGCCGTAGGCGAACAGGCGGCCCTGGAGCATCTTGTCGGGCGAGGGGCCGATGCCCGGCACGAAGTGGTGCGGGGAGAAGATCGACTGCTCGACCTCGGCGAAGATGTTCTCCGGGTTGCGGTTGAGCTCCAGCTTGCCGATCTCGATCAGCGGGTAGTCCTCGTGCGGCCAGACCTTGGTCAGGTCGAAGGGGTTGAAGCGGTAGGTGGCCGCGTCGGCCGCCGGCATGATCTGGACCTGCACCGTCCAGCTCGGGTACTCGCCGCGCTCGATGGCCTCGCGCAGGTCCCGCTGGTGCGAGTCCGGGTCCAGGCCCGAGGTGCGGACGGCCTCGTCGACGGTGAGGTTCCTGATGCCCTGGTCGGTCTTGAAGTGGTACTTGACCCAGAAGACCTCGCCGTCGGCGTTGTTCCACTGGAAGGTGTGGGAACCGTAGCCGTTCATGTGGCGGTAGGTGGCCGGGATGCCCCGGTCGCCGAAGAGCCAGGTGACCTGGTGGGTCGACTCCGGGCTCAGCCCCCAGAAGTCCCAGACGTTGTCCGGCTCCTGCGAACCGGTGTACGGGTCGCGCTTCTGGGTGTGGATGAAGTCCGGGAACTTGATGGCGTCCTTGATGAAGAACACCGGGGTGTTGTTGCCGACGAGGTCGTAGTTGCCCTCCTCGGTGTAGAACTTCAGCGCGAAGCCGCGGGGGTCGCGCACCGCGTCGGCCGCACCGAGGTTGCCGGCCACGGTGGAGAAGCGGAGGAAGGTTTCCGTCTCCTTGCCGACCTCGGAGAGGAAGGCGGCCCGGGTCCACCGGGTCACGTCGGCGGTGACGGTGAAGGTGCCGTACGCACCGGCACCGCGGGCGTGCACGATCCGCTCCGGGATCCGCTCGCGGTTGAAGTGGGCGAGCTTCTCGATCAGGAGCTGGTCCTGGATGAGGCCCGGGCCACCGATGCCCGCTGTCTCGCTGTTCTGGTTGTCCGCGACCGGAACACCGGCCTCCGTGGTCAGCGGACCGGTGGTCTGCTCTACCGACACGTGCGCCTCCTGAGTCGTTCCTGCCCTTGGCCTACGCCGCAGCCGATCCTACATTGGACATTGTCCAAGTCAAGAATCGGCACAGGCTCGTACTCGATCCAGTGATGGAGGGGCCCGCTGCTAGGCTGTCGGCATCTGAGTGATGAGTGAGGGGCTATGAGTGACCTGCTGGAACGTCTCCGGGGCCGAGGCTGGCGGCTGACCGCGCAGCGGCGTGTCGTCGCGGAGGTTCTCGACGGAGAACACGTGCACTTCACGGCCGACGAGGTGCACGCCAGGGCCACCGAGCGGCTGCCGGAGATCTCGCGGGCCACGGTCTACAACACCCTGGGCGAGCTCGTCTCGCTCGGCGAGGTCGTCGAGGTGAGCACCGACGGCCGCGCCAAGCGGTACGACCCCAACGCCCACCACGACCACCAGCACCTGGTCTGCTCCCGGTGCGGCACCATCCGGGACGTCCACCTCGACGGCGACCCGCTGACCTCCCTCCCGGTCCCCGAGCGCTACGGCTTCGAGGTCTCCGAGGTCTCGGTCACCTACCGCGGACTCTGCCCGGGCTGCAGCGCCGTCTGAGGCCTCCGGCGAGGCCCCTTCGGACCCTGCCGGCCTCGATTTGCGCTGGTCGGCGCGGTCTGGGTACAGTAGAGACACAACGGCGCGGGGTGGAGCAGCTCGGTAGCTCGCTGGGCTCATAACCCAGAGGTCGCAGGTTCAAATCCTGTCCCCGCTACTGAAGACGAAGGCCCGGATCTCAGAGATCCGGGCCTTCGTCATGCGTGGCTGCGGCCCCGCCCGGCGGGCGGTGCCGGGCCCCGAGCGGGGCCCGGCTCAGGCCGTCAGCTCGGCCCGGAGCGCCGTGAGCAGCCGCCCGGCGCGCTCGGCGACCTCCACCGGCCCGAGCTGCACCGCCCGGGTGCACCAGCGCTGTGCCTCGGCGAGCGCACCGCGCCGCGCGGCCAGCAGCGCCAGCCGGAGGGCGGCCCGGCCGTGACCGGCCTCCGCCGCCCGCGTCCACCACAGGGCCGCCTCCGGAAGGCTGCCCTCCCGGGCCAGCAGCAGGCCGAGGTTGAACGCCCCGTTCCGGCTCCCCGCCTCGGCGGCGACGCGGTACCAGTGGGCCGCGCGCGCCACGTCACCGCGGGCCGCGGCCGTCATACCCACCCGGACCTGGGCGCGCCGGTGCCCCTGTTCGGCCGCCCGCTCGTACCAGCGCTCGACCTCCTCGGTGTCCGCCTCGTCCCCGGCGGCTGCGCGTCCCCGGCGGGACTCGCCGCGCTCGGCGTCCTGCGCGGCCTCGACGGCCTCCGCCCGGCCGGCCAGCCGCTCCAGGAGGTCGGCGAGGCGGAAGGCCGCCTCCGCGCTGCCGCCCTCCGCCGCCCGGCGCAGGTGGCGCAGGGCGGGCCGCCACTCACCGGCCTGCTGGTGGGCCATGCCGACCTGGAGGGCCGCCTCGGTGTGCCCGGCCGACGCAGCCCGCTCGTACCAGCGCTGGGCCGCGAGGGTGTCACCGCGGCCGGCGTGCAGGATGCCGAGGTTGAAGGCGGCGTCCACGCTCCCGGCCTCCGCGGCCTTGGAGAACCAGGGCTCGGCGCCGGCGGCGTCGCCCCGCTGGAAGAGCAGGATGGCCAGTGCGTTGGCCGCCTCCCGGTGCCCGGCGTAGGCCGCCCTGCGGTACCACTGCTCACCGCGCCCCGGCCTGCCCTGCTCCGCGCAGAGCAGGCCGATGTTGTAGGCACCGTTGACGTCGCCGGCGTCCAGCGCCACGCGGTACCACCGCTCGGCGCTCTGGTTCTCGCCGCGCGCGGCGTGCAGCGCGCCCAGGGCGTTCGCGGCGTTGCCGTCACCGTCCTGGGCGGCGCGGCGCCACCACTCGGCGGCGCTCTCCTCGTCCCCGGCGTCCCGCAGCAGGAAGCCCAGGGCGCAGGCCGCGCGGGCCTCTCCGTCCTTGGCGGCGGTGAGGTACCAGCGGGCGGCCTCCTGGGTCTCGCCCCGCTCCTCCAGCAGGGTGCCGAGGTGGAGGGCGGCCCTGCGGTGACCGCGCGCCGCGGCCTGCCGGTACCACCGCTCGGAGTCCTCCCCCGGCTCCTCCGCCTGGCCGGCGGGCGTGCCCTCCAGCACCCCTTCGACGTCGTGGGTACCGGTGTCGTGGGGGGTGGCCACGGTGCGCGAGGCGCGCTCGTCGAGGAGCCGGGCGAGCCGGTAGGAGGCCTCCCGGTGGCCGCGCTCGGCCGCCGCGCGGAACCAGTGCTCGGCGCCCACGTCCTTGCGGTGGTCCAGCAGGTCGGCGAGGGCGTAGGCCCCGAGGCAGTGGCCGGACTCGGCGGCCTGCCGCAGCCAGTACTCGGCGGCGGGCTGGTCGCCCCGCTCGCGGTAGTGGCGTCCCAGTGCGTGCGCCGCGGCAGCGGAGCCGGCGACCGCCGCGACCCGCCACCAGCCCGCGGCCTCGTCGGCATATCCGCGCTGGTGCAGCAGGACGCCCAGGTTGTTGGCGGCGGCGCGGTCGCCGTCGCTGGTGGCCGATCGCAGGTACGGCTCGGCCCCGTCGAGGTCGCCGCGGCGCAGCAGGGAGGCGCCGAGGACGCTCATGGCGACCGTGTCGCCCGCGTCCGCCGCCCTGCGGTAGCCCGCCTCGATGACGTCAGCCGTCGTCTCGTCGCCCGTGGGCGCGTCCAGGTTGCCGTCCCGGCGAAGGCGGTCCTCGTCGGTCACGGCCGGCGCCTGGTCGCGTGCCTCGTCGGACGCCTGCACAAATCGGTTCGTCTCCAACAACCTTGCCTTGTCCCCCATAAGGGTCATCGTCGCACTGTCCACAACCCGCGTACACCTGGTATATCGCAGCGGAGAGGTCACTTCGACGTTTTGTCGACTTCCCGATACAGAGACAAGCCAAACGCGTGACACGCCGTCACGGCCCTTCTCCGCAGGGCCCTCACGGACGGGACACCTCCGGTTCGACGGCACCGCTCGCCCTTGTTCGGCGGCACTCCCGGGCTCGTCCCCGGTCAGGGCTCGCGGGGCGGCCGTGGCACCCGGCTGCCGGAGCGGAGCGTCCGAGGGGCGCCGGTGCGCCGGCCGGACGGCCGGACCCCCGCACCCCTGCTGTGGTGAAGGTGTCGAAGCAGTCCTTCGAAAGGAGGAACCCCCGTGAGCCGGTTCCACCGTCTCCCCCGTCACCGTCAGGCCCGGATTCCGGCCCCGCCCTGCACCCGTCTTCGCCACCCCACCGACGCCTTCCCCTTCGCAGCCCCGTCTCCGCCCCCGTCTGCCCGATGCGGCGTCCCCCACACGAGCCGTCCACCGCCACGACCGTCACAGCCGTCACGGAGACAAGACGCAACGAAGGCCCGGATCCCTTGAGAGATCCGGGCCTTCGTTTCCAGTAGCGGGGACAGGATTTGAACCTGCGACCTCTGGGTTATGAGCCCAGCGAGCTACCGAGCTGCTCCACCCCGCGCCGTTGTGAGTACAACTCTAGCACGTCACGAGGGGGGCTCTCGCCGGGTCGCTGTGCGCCCCTGTCACGGGGTCATTCGCCGCTCCCGCCCGGACTCTGCTTCCCGGCGGACCTGCCGGCGGCCTTCTGAGCCGCGGCGGCCCGGTCCAGCGCGGCCTTGATGTCCTTCTGGGCGTCGCCGAACGCCTTCCAGTCGCCGTCGATCCGTGCCTTCTCGGCCGCGTCGTAGGCCTTCTCCGCGTCCTCCAGGGCCTTGCTCACCGAGGGGTTGGTGGTGGCCGAGCCCCCGGTCTGCTTGTCCGGCGGCTCGGTGCCGGTGTCGGAGGAGCCACCGGAGTCGGTGCCGAAGACCGCGTTCAGCGCCTCGTCCAGGGTGTCCGCCAGCACCGGGTCGTGGTCGCCGTAGCTGACCAGCACCTTCTCCAGCCGCGGGTAGTTGAGGCCGGCGCCCCTGAGGTAGACGGGTTCGACGTAGACCAGGCCGCCGTCCAGCGGGATCGTCAGCAGGTTGCCGTACTCGATCTCGGAGTCGCCGCGCTTGAGCAGGTTGAGGTCGTTGGCGATCTTGCCGTCACCGTTGAACTTGGACTGCACCTGCTGCGGTCCCGGCACCGTGGTCTGCGAGGGCAGCTTCAGGATTCTGATCGTCCCGTAGTCGCTGCTGCTGGCGTCGGCGTCCACGGACATGTAGGCGCCCAGCAGACCGGTGTTGCGCGGGGTGTAGGTGGTGGTGAGGGAGAAGGTCCGCGCCTTCTGGTCGGGCATCTTCATGCTGAGGTAGTAGGGCGGCACCGCCTCGCCGGTCTTCTTGGTGGGGTCGGCCGGCACCTGCCAGCGCTCACCGGCGCTGTAGAAGGTGTCGGGATCGGTGACGTGGTACTGGGCGAGCATCTGCCGCTGCACCTTGAACATGTCCTGCGGGTAGCGCAGGTGGTCCATGAGGTCCGGGCCGATGTCGCTCCGCGGCTCGACGGTGCCGGGGAACGCCTTCATCCAGGTCTTCAGGACGGGGTCCTTGGTGTCCCACTGGTAGAGCTTGACCGTTCCGTCGTAGGCGTCGACGGTCGCCTTCACCGAGTTGCGGATGTAGTTGACCTGGTTCTGCTGGGCGACCACCGCGCGCTGGCCGTTGGTCAGCGAGTCGGCCGTGGTGTCGCCCAACGTGGTGCGCGAGGAGTACGGGTAGGCATCGCTCGTGGTGTAGGCGTCGACGACCCACTGGATGCGGTGGTTCACGACGGCGGGGTAGGCGTCGCCGTCGATGGTGAGCCAGGGGGCCACCGACTCGACCCGCTGCTTGGGCGTCCGGTTGTACATGATGCGCGACTTGTCGCTGATCGCACCGGAGTAGAGGATCTGCGGTTCGTTGAAGGCCACCGCGTACGCCGCCCTGTTGAGCGGGTTGTCCAGGCTCACGCCGCCCTTGCCGTCGTAGCGGAAGCTCTTCTCGTCGCCGTTGTTGGAGTAGTCCAGTTCCTTCTGGGGGCCGCCGACGATCGAGTACTGCGTGGACTTCTCGCCGTAGTAGACCCGCTGCTGGTAGGGACCGAAGGCGCCCTCGGTGGGCAGGTCGGACTCGGTGTAGTCGGGGTCGCCGGAGGACTTGGTGTCGGTGCCCTTGGCCGCCACCGCGCCGTAGCCGTGGGTGTACTTGAAGTGGTCGTTGATCCAGTTGTGGTCGGGGATCTCCTTGGGGTTGAGCTCCCGCAGACCGATGACGGTGTCCTGCTCCTGCCCGGCCTTGTCGGTGTAGCGGTCGACGTCGAGCGGGCCGGCGAAGCTGTAGTAGCCGCGCAGCCCCTGCTGCTGCTGGAAGGCGGGTGAGACGACGTTGGGGTCGAGGAGGCGGATGCTCGCGGTGCTGGTGGCGTCGGCGCGCACCCGGGCCCGCTCCGCGTCCGTCTTCGGTTCCTTGTTGCCGTTGTAGTCGCTGACCTTGGCGCCGGCGATGCCGTAGGCGTCCCGTGTCGCGTCGATGTTCTTCTGGATGTACGGGCGTTCCTTGGACAGCTCGTTGGGGCCGACCTCGAACTTCTGGACGATCCAGGGGTAGAGCCCGCCGATGAGCACCGCCGAGAGCACCATCAGGCCGAAGCCGATCACCGGGAGCTGCCAGGTGCGGCGCCACAGGGTGGCGAAGAAGAGCAGTGCGCAGATCACCGCGATGCAGAAGAGGATCGTCTTCGCGGGCAGGTAGGCGTTGGCGTCGACGTAGCGCAGCCCGGTCCAGTTGTCGGTGTTCTTCAACTCGCTGGACTTCACCGCGAGTCCGTAGCGGTCGAGCCAGTAGGCGACCGCCTTGAGCGCGACGAACAGGCCGAGCAGCACCGACAGGTGGCCGGTCGCCGCAGCCGTCGCCCGGGAACCGGGGCTGGTCAGGCGCAGCCCGCCGTAGAGGTAGTGGGTGATGGCCGCCGCGGCAAGGCACAGCACGACGCATGCGAAGCCGAAGCTCAGCAGGAAGCGGTACCAGGGCAGGTCGAAGGTGTAGAAGCCGGTGTCGAGGTGGAACTGCGGGTCCGTGGTGCCGAACGGGACGCCGTTGACCCACTGCAGCCAGGTGCGCCACTGGCCGGAGGAGGAGGCACCGGCCACCAGGCCGATGAGCACCGTGACCGCGAGGAGCACCCACTTCTTGTGCGGTGCGACGGCCATGCGGTAGCGGTCCAGGCTCTGCTGCTCCACCGACATGGCGCTGAGCGGCGGCCGGAGCCGGTGTGCGAGCCAGACGTTGACGCCGACGGCCACCGCCATGATCACGCCGAACACCGCGAAGAGGCCGAGCTTGGTGGCCAGGGTCGTGGTGAAGACCGAGGAGTACCGCACCGAGCGGTACCACAGCCAGTCCGTCCAGATCCCGGAGAACATGATGAAGAGCATGGCCAGCACCGCCAGCACGCCGAGCGTGACCAGGACGGCCCGCACCCGCCGGGACGGTCTGCCGACCCTGCTCCGGGGCCCGCTGGGGCTTGCGCCGCGGTCCGGCATCTGGAAAGCCAAGGTGCGCACCTCTGAGATCGCTGTGAGGAGTGGCGGCCCCGGCTGTGGCGGGGACCCACTGGTGCAACTTACTAAGCCTGTGGCCGGTTCCCACCGGGGAGGTTCAGGACGTGACGCATCCGGTATGTGGCGGTCGCGGGGACGTGACGCGGCGGCGTGGAAGTCGGCGCACGACCTGCCGGCCGGTGGTGCCGGCACGCGCGTTTTCTGTGTTTGTCCTACGCGGAGGGCACGATAGGACCATGAACAACCTCCCCGTGGACGGCACACCCCTTGCCGCCGACCCCCTGACCCGGGCCGTACTGGAGATCGACGAGTACGCCGCCGGCCTCGGCTGGGACCAGCCCGCCCGCCTCTTCGCCCTCGTCGACACCGCACGACTGCGTCAGGAGGAGCCCTCCCTGGCCGAGCGCCTCGGCATCGACGAGACGGTGACGGCCGCCCTGACCCCGGTGGAGCAGGACGAGGTCCCCGCCGACGTGCCGCTGGACGAGTTCCTGGGCACGATCGCCTGGCCCGACGCGGTGGCCGGCTGCGCGATGACGGTGGAGCGGCTGATGCTGCCGCCGTCCGCGGAGGACTCCGCTCCCGAGGGCATGGACGAGGCGGCCCTCGCGAAGTGGGTGGCCGACCACCCGGAGCGCCAGGAAGTGCGGATGACGGTGGCCGTACTGCGCGAGGGCAAGCGGGAGTCGGCGCTGCGGCTGCGGGAGAAGGACTCCACGGCCGAGGTGCTCACGGGTTCCGACCTCGTGCCCGGCCTGGCCGAGGCGCTGGCTGCGACGTTCGCCGTCTGACCGACCTGCCGGGCTGCGCCGGGGCGGTGGGCGCTCGCCCGTCACCCCGGCCGGTCAGCCGGTGGTGCAGCGGGGCAGGTCGGAGGTGTCGCCCCGGCGGATGTCCTTGAGCGCCTTGAGAGCGTCGTCGAGGGTGCCGACCTTGACGAGCCGGAGACCGGCCGGGGTCTCCTTGGCGGCGTCGGCGCAGTTCTCCTTGGGCGTGAGGAAGTACTCGGCGCCCTTGGAACGCGCCCCGACGGTCTTCATGGAGATGCCACCGATCGGGCCGACGTGCCCCTCGTCGTCGATGGTGCCGGTGCCCGCCACGAAGGCGCCGCCGGTGAGGTCCTCGGGCGTCAGCTTGTCGATGAGCCCGAGGGAGAACATCAGGCCCGCGCTGGGGCCGCCGACGTCGGCCAGCTTGATGGTGATGGGGAACGGGAAGACGTGCCCCACACTCGCCGCGATGCCGACCACTGCGTGACCGCCGGCGGAGGCGGTCCCGACCGAGACCGTCTTCTCCGGCCCCTGGGGCTTGTGCCCCTTCTTGGCGGCGGCCTCCGCGTCGGCGGCCGGTATGACGGTGAAGTCGACGTGCTCGCCGGCCTTGTGGCGGGTGACCAGCTTGGCGACGTCGCTGCTCTTCTTCACGGCCGTCCCGTCGACCGCGGTGATGACGTCGCCGGCGTGCAGGCGGCCCTCGGCGGGCTTCCCCTTCGTCACGGAGCTGACGACGATCTGCGAGGCGACGGGCAGGTGCAGGGAGCGCAGGGCCGCCGTCTTCGCGCTCTCCTGGGACTGGGAGAACTCCTCGGCGTTCTCCTGGTCCGCCTGCGCCGGGGTCTGGTTCTCCGGGTAGAGCGTCTTGTGGGGGATGACGGCGTCGTTGCGGCTCAGCCAGCCGTAGAGGGCCTCGAAGAGGTTCATCGTGTAGTCCGGGCCGGTGACGCGCACGGTGGTCATGTTGAGGTGACCGCTCGTGTCGTACGTCTTGTGCCCGGAGATCTGGAGCACCGGCTCCCCGCCGTGCTCCCCGAGGGTGTTCACCGTCGGGCCGGGTGACATCTCCGCGTAGGGCACGGGGATCAGCACTCCGGCGCACAGCAGCGCGATCAGCGCCAGTGTCGAGGCGAGGAGCGTTGCGGTGCGGCGTGGCATGGAACGACAGTACGGGACGCCTCTGACAGCCTGCCCCCGGGGCCGTCCGTCCGGGTTGGCGCTCCGGTTCGCGGCGGGCGGTGGTGCGGGCACCGTCGCAGGGCCTGCGTCAGACGAGGTCCGAGCCGGAGTGCGTCTTCTGCATGGCCTCCTGGAACCGCGCGTATCCCGCGAGTTCGGTGCCGTCGGGCGTCCGCCGGTGGCGTGCGGCCCAGCCGCTCCACGCAGACGCGAAGAGTGCGGCGATCACCGGAATCAGCAACCAGAGAAGTGCTCCCACAGCGGCACCCCGACCCCTTCTGCCATTGCAGTCGTTCAATAAGCAGATTAACCATCGGTCGTGACAACGCTCACTCGTGGGGGTGGGTTACGCAAGTCGGGCGGACCCGTCCGTGTACTCCTGCGAACGGTGAAGCGAACCCGTGAAGCGAACCCGTGAAGCGAACCCTCCCCCGTCACCGCGTCCCGCCACGACGGCCGGCGTGCGGGTCCGGTCAGATGCCGACCCACTGCTCGGTGCCGTCGCGGAAGGTCTGGTGCTTCCAGATGGGCACCTGCGCCTTGAGGTCGTCGACGAGGCGGCGGCAGGCGTCGAACGCCTCGGCGCGGTGCGGGCAGGCGACCGCGGCGACCACGGCGACGTCCCCGACGGCGAGGTCGCCGACGCGGTGGACGGCGGCGAGCGCGCGGACCGGGAAGTTCGCGGCGACCTTCTCCGCCACCCGGCGCAGTTCCTCGACGGCGGTGGGATGGGCGGAGTAGCTGAGGGCCGTGACGTCCTCTCCCTCGTCGTGGTCACGGACGGTGCCGACGAAGAGAGCGGTCCCACCGGCCGCGCTCTCGCCGACGGCGGCGAGGACCTCGTCCACGGACAGCGGGGTGTCCCGCAGGCCGAGCAGCCGGACGGGGTCGTCGGACCGCTGTTCACCGGGGTGGTCGGAAGGCGTGCGCATGCGCCCATCGTGCCGCACTGCCGGCAGCGGGGGGAATGGAGGTTTCCGCTCAGACCGGGCCCCGCCGACTGGAGCCTCCTACGGCTGCGGCACCTCGGCCCGCAGCGCCCGGCGGGGCCTCACCCCCGCCGTCGTGCCCGGCGGGCCCGGCGGACCAGCGCGGCGGTGCCGAGCAGGGCGACGGTGGCCCCGGCGGCACCGGCGGCTGTGGCGTCCTTGCGGCCGAGGCGGCGGCCCGCGACGGTGTGCCGCCCGGCGACCTCCTCGATCAGCGCGGCGAGCACCTCCTCGTTGCTCCACTTCGCGCGCCAGCCGGCCTCGTGCAGGCGGCTGCCGCTGACCACCCAGGGGTGCATGGTGTAGGCGAGGTCGCCCGCCGGTGAGGGGGTCAGGCCGATGCGGTGCAGGCGTGCGGCGGCGCCGAGGGCCACGGCGGAGGGCAGTTCCATGCGCCGGATGCCGGTGAGCTCCTCCACCTCCTCCTGTTCCAGCCACCCCTCGCAGCCGACGGCCACCTCGCCCTCGACCTTCTCCAGAGCGGCGTACTCCAGCGCACTTACCAGGTCCTGGACGTGGCAGAACTGCCACACGGGGCGTGAGCCGGCGACGACCAGGAGGCGAGGGGACTCGAAGTAGCGGGTCAGCGCGGTGTCGGTGCCTCCGACCAGGACGGCGGGACGCACCACGGTGACGTTGAGGCCGGGGTGGGCGCGGGGCGCCCGGGCCGCCAGCCGCTCGATCTCCAGCAGGTCTCCGACGCCGGTGGCGTCCGCCGTGGCGCGCAGCTCGGCGTCCTCGGCCAGCGGCACGTCGTTGTCGGGCAGGGCTCCGTAGACCATGGCCGAGGTGCACAGCACCACCCGGTGGACACCCGCTGCCGCCGCGGCGGTGAGGACGGTCTGGGTGCCGCGCACGTTGTAGGCGGTGCGGGCGGCGGGGTCGCCCTCCAGGTCCAGGTCGAGGGCGAGGTGCACCACCACGTCGACTCCGCGCAGCCGGTCGGCGATCGCCGGGTCCCGCACGTCCAGGGTGTGCCAGTGGGCCTCGGCCACGTCCCCGCGCCGCTCGTCGAGCGCCACCACCCGCTTGACCTCGGTGGACGCCACCAGGGACGCGGTCAGCTGCGCGCCGACCCCCGAGGCGGCGCCGGTGACGGCGACCACGGGGCGTGGGCCCGCGTACTCGGCTCGGGCGGGCTCCGGCTCGGCACCGGTCTGCTCGGCGCCGGTCCGCTCGGCGCCGGTCCGCTCGGCGCCGGTCCGCTCGGCGCCGGTCCGCTCGGCGCCGGTCCGCTCGGCGCCGGTCCGCTCGGTGCCGGTCCGCTCGGTGCCGGTCCGCTCGGTGCCGGTCCGCTCGGCGCCGGCCGGCCCGGGGGCGGCGGCGCCTTCCTGGCCGCCGGGCGGAGCGGCACCTTCCTGACCTGGGGGGTCGGTGGGTCCCTCACCGCGGGGCGCCTCCCCGCCCCGGGCGACCGGATCCGCGGCCGGGCAGCCGCGGCGGGCTGGCAGAGGCTTTCGCGCTGCGCGAACGGTCGGGGCTGGGGAACTCACCGGGCGGCTCCAGCGGTTGTCTTCAGTACGTACGCGGGCACTCGCATACGTGGCAGGTCTGCATCATCCTGCCGCAGGCACCGGCCCGCCGGGCACCCGTCCCCGCGGGACACGGGGTGTCCGGGCGGGTGTCTAGGCTGGAAGGTGTTGTCGGGCAGTCGCCGCCGGTGCAGCCGGTGGCCCCTACGAGCCGAGGAAACCCGTGAGTGACACCCCATTCGGATTCGGCCTTCCGCCGGAGGAGCCGGACGACGGCGACGACGGCAGGAAGAAGGGCGGCCAGGGAGGTAGCCAGGGCCCCGCGAACCCGTTCGGGTTCGGCGGCGGGAGCGGCGGTGCGGAGAACCCCTTCGCGGCGCTCTTCGGCGGTGCGGGAGGGCCCGGTGGCGAGATGAACCCCGGCGATCTCGGAGCGGCGTTCCAGAGGCTGGGCCAGATGCTCTCCTACGAGGGCGGCCCGGTGAACTGGGACATGGCCAAGGACATCGCCCGGCAGACGGTCGCCCAGGGCACCGAGGACGGCTCCAAGGACGCCAGCGTCTCACCCGCCGAGCGCAGCGCCGTCCAGGAGGCGGTCCGCCTGGCGGATCTCTGGCTGGACGGTGTGACCTCGCTGCCCTCGGGCGCGTCGTCGGTGGTCGCCTGGTCCCGCGCCGAGTGGGTCGAGGAGACCCTGCCGGTGTGGAAGGACCTGGTGGACCCGGTCGCCGAGCGGGTGGGCACGGCCATGGGTGACGTGCTGCCCGAGGAGATGCAGGCCATGGCGGGCCCGCTGATCGGGATGATGCGCAGCATGGGCGGCGCCATGTTCGGCACGCAGATCGGGCAGGCGCTGGGCGTGCTCGCCGGTGAGGTGGTGGGCTCCACCGACATCGGTCTGCCGCTGGCCCCGGCCGGCCGGGCGGCCCTGCTCCCGGTCAACATCGACCACCTCGGCGAGGGGCTGGGCGTCCCGAAGGACGAGGTGCGGCTGTACCTGGCACTGCGCGAGGCGGCCCACCAGCGGCTCTTCGCCCATGTGCCGTGGCTGCGCTCGCACCTCTTCGGTGCCGTGGAGGGCTACGCCCGCGGGATCAAGGTCGACACCGGCAAGCTGGAGGACGTGGTCGGCCAGTTCGACCCGCAGAACCCGGAAGAGATCCAGAACGCCCTGCAGCAGGGCATGTTCCAGCCGGAGGACACCCCGGAGCAGAAGGCGGCGCTGGCCCGGCTGGAGACCGCCTTGGCGCTGGTGGAGGGCTGGGTCGACGCGGTGGTGCACGCCGCAGCGGAGCCCCACCTGCCCTCCGCGGGCGCCCTGCGGGAGACGCTGCGCCGGCGGCGGGCGAGCGGTGGCCCGGCCGAGCAGACCTTCGCCACCCTCATCGGCCTGGAACTGCGCCCCCGCCGGCTGCGGGACGCCTCCCGGCTGTGGGCCTCGCTGGCCGACGCCCGCGGGCTGGACGGGCGCGACGCCCTGTGGGAGCACCCCGACATGCTGCCCACCGCCGAGGACCTCGACGACCCGGACGGCTTCGTCCACCGCGAGCAGCCGGACTTCTCCGAGCTGGACCGCATCCTCGGCGAGGCAGCGGGCAGTGGCCCGGACCTGACCAAGCACGGTGAGGCGGCGGCGGACAGCGGGGCTTCGCAGTCCGGGAGCGCCGGGGAAGGCCGGGCCGGTGGGGGACCCCGGGGCGACGACGGCTCCGAGGGGACCACCGGGGACGACGAGGACGGGCGCGACGGCGGTAGCGGCCGGTGAGCCTTGCAGAGCTGCACGGGGACGCGGTGGAGGTCCTGAAGGGCTGGACCGCGTCCGACGCTCAGCAGGAACGGTTGCGCGACGCCTACCTGGAGCACCTCGCCGCGCATCCGGACGGTGTGGCGAGGGCCTGTGCGGCCGGCCATCTGACGGCCAGCACGCTGGTGGTCGACCCGCCCCGGCAACGCGTCCTGCTGACCTTGCACCGGAAGCTCCGGATGTGGCTGCAGATGGGTGGCCACTGCGAGGACCACGACGCCACGCTGGCCGCGGCAGCGCTGCGGGAGGGACGCGAGGAGTCGGGGCTGGGCACGGCGTTGACGCTGCTGCCCGTCGGCCCGGTGCGGCTGGACCGCCACCTGACACCGTGTGCCTGGCACCTGGACGTGCAGTACGCAGCCCTGGCGCCCGAGGGCGTGGCTCCCGAGATCAGCGACGAGTCGCTGGACCTGCGGTGGTTCTCGTTCGAGGAGGTACCGCACGTGGCAGACGCCTCGGTGGTGCGGCTGCTGGAGGCCACGCTCGCGGTGGTGTGAGTGAGCCCGGTGCCGGTCCGGTCCGGTCCGCGGAGAGCGTGCACGGACCGGGGCGAGGCCGGGTCGTGCCCGGTTCCGGTCGGGGCGACGGGCACCGGGCCGAGACCGGCCCTGCGGATCGTTCCGGAGCACCTGCCGGCAGGAGACCGTGGTGACCCGCCGGACAAGGAGCGGGGGCTGCCGGGGACGTCGATAATCGCCTCGACATCGGTCGCCGCGACCGGGGATGCTTCGCGCGATGACCAGACTCAACGACAAGCCGCCCGCGTGGGACGAGCGCACCCAGCTCACCACCTTTCTCGACTACGCACGGGACACCGCCCGCGCCAAATGCCGTGGCGTCTCTGAGGAGAACGCACGCAGAGCGCTCCTGCCCGGTTCACCGCTGATGACCATGAGCGGAGTGATCAACCACCTCCGCTGGGTCGAGTACTACTGGTTCCACGTGGTCTTCCTCGGGGAGGAGGACCGGGCCCCCATGACCGATGAGGATCCCGACCGCGAGATGCGTATCGCCGTCGACTTCCCGCTCGCGCAGTTGCTCGACGAGTACGCCGACCAGAGCAGCCGCTACCGCGAACTGGTCGCCGGGAACAGTCTGGACAAGCAGGCCCAGGGAACCATCCGCGACGGCCTCCACGTCGACCTGCGCTGGATCCTGCTCCACCTCACCGAGGAGACAGCCCGTCACAACGGCCACCTGGACATCCTGCGCGAGATGCTCGACGGCGCGACCGGCCGCTAGGTCTTTCTTCTGGACCAGGCTGGATCAGGGAGCGGCATCTGGTGCCGTGCATCGCAAGGCTGAGGTGGGGGTGCCCCCGGCCGGAGGTGGGGGGGGTGCGAGCCCAGCAAGGTCCGAGAGAGCGGACCCTGGCCTCCGGAAGAGCCGTGGCGGCGCGTTGGCCTCGGGGCCTGTTTCCGGTGCCGGCCGGGGCGGCAGGCACCGGAGTTTCCGGTGCGCAGCCGCCTCCCCTGCGCCGCCCGGCTCAGTTGGTGAAGATGTTGCCCTGGTTGGCGCCGTGTGCCCCGCTTCCCCCCATGCCGAACTGTGCCGCGAGGCCGCTGCCTATGACGGCGTTCTGCGGCGGCAGCAGCTCACTGGGCTGCACCAGCGCATAGCCCTGGCCGAGGAAGCTGAGCTCCCACCCCTCGCCTGTGCCGCCGCGCCGCCGCCACACGCCCGAGGAGTGCGTCTGGGCCTGCATCTGGACGTTCAGCCCGCTGGACCAGGCGACGACGGCGTCGGCATCGGCGTTGACGTAGGTCTCCGGGGTGACGTTGAGCATGAGGGGCTGACCTGAGGTCATCAGGGCGACCTTGCCCTGTCCCGAGATGACTGTCTGGTACTTGCCGGTCCCCGAGATGCCGTACTGGCTGTCGACGGAGATGACCTCCCAGTTCAGCGAGGAGTCCAGGGCCAGGACGTAGGCGCTGTCGACGGTGAGACCCTCGTAGTCCACGTCGACGAGGTGGACGTGTTGTGCCAGGTTGGCGAGGTAGACCGTGCCACGTCCGGAGACGCGCATGAGGTCCAGTCCCTCCCCGGTGAGGGCACGGGCCATGCGACGGCCGTGGTGCTGGTACTCGCCGTCGAACTCGACCATCCCCTGGTAGGCGACCATGCTGCCCTTGCGCGCCAGGATGTCCTCACTGCCGTCGACGGTGACGCGCAGCAGGTAGCCGTTCTGGAGGGCGTAGCGCTCATGGGTCTGGGCCTCGGTGTGGGCGAACAGCGGGCTCTGCATGTCTTCCTCCCCCTTCAGCCGCGTGCGCGGAGCCGGTCGGTGCTGTCCTCGCTGGGCTGTACCACGACGAAGCCCTGTCCGGAAAAGCCGAGTTGGTAGGCCTCGCCGCTGCCCCGCCCGATCATCGAGGAGGCCTTGAAGCTGCGCTTGCCCTTCATCCTGAGGTGGGTGGACCAGGCCACGAGTGCGTCCGGGTCGACGTAGGTCTCGTCCTCCCCGCGACCGCAGTCCACGACCACGGGGGTGCCGCGTGAGGTCAGCGCGACCCAACCGGTGCCGCTGACGGCGACGTTGAACAGCCCCTGGCCGGCGAACTTCGCCATGCCCTTGACGCGCTGCACGCCCCACTGGAGGTGCGCGTCGAAGGCGAGCAGGTTGGTGCCGTTGACGGAGAGGGAGTCGCCGTCGAGGTGGACACAGACGACATCGGCTCCGTAGTCGGCGAGGTAGAGCAGTCCGTCGCCGCTGCACTTCATCAGCGGTGCGCCTTCTCCCGTCAGCCACTGGGAGGCCATCTGCCGTACGGCGGGCGGATTCGGTTCGTACTGGACGAAGCCCTCGTAGGCGATCATCGACCCCGTGCGGGCGAAGAGGTCCTGGCCGCTCTGCATGGCGATGCGCACCATGGAGTTGCCGTGGTTCTCCATACGGGCTGCGGGTGGCCTCGGGGCGTGGTCCGACAACTGCTGTTGCTGGGTCATGGCTGTCCCCTCAGACCTCGTACGGCTGGACGACGATGAAGTTCCCGGGCGCGCCGCGGAACTGGAGGTTCACCGTCTCCCCGGAGTGTCCGGGGTAGGCGGCCCGGCGCAACCGCACCTGGCTGGAGATGATCACCTGGGCGCCGGCGGACCAGGCCACGATGGCGTTGGCGTCGGCGAAGGTGGTGGGCGTGACGGGCAGGACCACCGGCGTGCCGTGGGTGGTGACCACGACGGTGCCCGTGCCCTGGAACTGCATGGTGAACAGTGCGCCACCGGGGATGCCGTGGCCTTCGACACGCCGTACCTCGTGGCTGAGCGACTCGTCGAAGGCGAGCACCCGGTCGGCTGAGACGCAGATGGCGTCGCCCTGCAGCTCGATGGGGTGGACGTGGGCTCCGTTGTCCGCGAAGAAGACCTGCCCCTGACCGACGCAGCGCATCAGCTGCATCTCCTGTCCGGTGGCGTTGCCGACGATGCGGCCCCGGATGCCCGCGCCCTTGTACCCGAAGTCGACCTTCCCCTGGTAGAGCACCATGCTGCCCTGGCGGGCGAGGACCGGCTGCCCGTCGACGCCGAGGTCGGCGCGCACCAGCTTGCCGTTCTGCAGCGCCCACCGCTGCCCGGTGGGGGCTTCGTGGTACTTCTGCAGGACGGCACCCAGACGCGCACCCTGGGGTGGGTCCTGAGGTATCTGACCGGCCCCGGCACAGGGGGCCGGCGGCTGGCCCGGCGCGAAGCCACCGGGCGGCGGGTACGGGCCGGGCGGCGGTGCCGGGGCGGGGTAGGGCGCAACCGGCGGGGGCGCGACGGGCGGACCGGGCGGGGGTGGTGCCGGGGCGACGGGCGGCGGCGGAGCCGGTGCGGCGGGCGGTTTCAGGGGGGCGACGACGGTGGGCGCGGAGTGCATCTGAGGTGCCGGCTCAGGGGCAGCGGGCTGCTGCGGCAGGGTGGGGGTCTGCGGCGGCGGGCCGGGCGCGGGAGCCGGAGCGCCGAAAGCGGGCGGCGGAGCGGCGGGGGTGGCGGGAGCACCGAACGGCGGTGGTGCGGCGGCAGGAGTGGCCGGTGGTGCGAAGGCGGGCGGCGCGGCCTGCTGGTCCGGGGCGGGGTCGGCCTGGCTGCTCTCCTCCTCCAGCACCTCCCCGCCGAAGTGGCGGAGCAGGGCTTCCAGGCCGCCGTCGAACCCCTGGCCGACGGCGGCGAAGCGCCACACGTCCTTGAAGTAGAAGTCACCGAGCATGACGGCGCGTTCGGTGCTGAACTCCGAACCGTCGAAGGCGTAGCGGGCGACCTCCTCCCCGCCTGCGACGATGCGGATGTAGCCCGGGCCGATCTGCGACATCTGACCGGCACCGTCGACAGTGGCGGTGAAGGACAGACGGCGGACCTGTTGCGGCACCCGGTCGAGAGTGACGCGGAAGGACTCCGTGTCGCCCGCCTGTGCACCCAGGAGCTGGATGGACTCCTCGGGGGACTTCGGCTGGTTGAAGAAGACGAAGTAGCGGTCGTCGGAGAGCCGTTCCTCGGCGTCGAGCCCGAAGCAGCTGATGTCGAAGGTGAGGCCGGCGCCGGCGATCTGCACACCCACGTACAGGTCCGTTCCCGCGGTCAGTTCGCTGACCCTGGCCTTGTGGCCCCGTTGAAGTTCCCTGGCCATACCGAAGACCGCCCCCCGTTCCGCCGTCGTCTTTCTCGGTGTGTCGCCAAAAGGCTAACCGTTCACGGTGACCGGGGCGATGGCGCAGCGTGGCCTGTGGACAAGTCCCGTATCCACCTGATGGGAAGGGGTTCACGTGCGGCTGCGTGTGTATGGACCCCTCCTGCCCGGGCGGGCGGCGACCGGGCAGGAGGGGGCGGCTCAGTCCTCCAGGTTGGGAAGGCGACCGGCTGCCGCGACCCCCTCCAGGTACCCGCGCGCCCGCTCCGTCCTGGGGTATGCCTCCAGGAGACGCCAGAAGCCGGGGCCGTGGCCGGGGACGAGCAGGTGGGCGAGTTCGTGGAGCAGTACGTAGTCCACGACGAACTGCGGCATCCCGTTGATCCGGTGGGAGAGGCGAATGCTGCCCTCGGAGGGCGTGCACGAGCCCCAGCGACTGTTCTGGTTGGTGACCCATCGCACGGTGACCGGACGCGCCCGGCCCTGCAGGTACTGGGAGGAGAGTTCCGCGGCACGGGCGGCCAGGTCGTCGTCGCTGAGCCTGCGCCGCTGCTCCTGTGCGGCCAGCCTCTCCAACATGACGGCCACCCAGCGCCGCTCCTCGGACTCGGACATCTGCGCCGGGACGAGGACGATGGTCCGGCCGTCCTCGCGGTAGGCCGAGACGGTGCGCCGCCGGCGCGCGCTGCGGCGCACCTCGACCACCGGTGCCGTGGTCTCCGCGGGGGCGGGGATGTCGCCGAGACCGCCCTGCAAGCCGTCGAGGCCGGTGTCGTCGCCGGGCTGCTCGCTGCGGTGACCGTCTAGGGCCTCGGGGTGCGGGGTGACAGGGCGACCGCGGCGGGGCCAGGACGGTCCTGGTTCGTGCCGGGCGGTGCGGTGCTCGGTGTTCAGGGGCACGGCGTCCCCGTCCGGCGCTTGCTCGGCGGATCGACGCGATGACTTCGCGGCTCGGCGCAGGGGGTCGGCGGACACCTCTCGACCGTACCTGCTGGCCGGTGCGAAGTCCCGCCACGAGCGGGTGTGCCCTCGCGTCCGAGCGGCTCCGTCCCGCGATCCCGGCTCGGCCCCGCCCACCTGGCTCCCCAGCCCCTCCAAAGTCATCTCGTACGACTTACTCCGGCGCCTGTGGACAACTCTGTGCAGCGTCCTGGTCACCGCAGGCATCCTCCTTGCGTCAGGAACGCACACGCCTCCTGGCGCGCTTCCCGGGCTCGCGGCTCTCCGTACTCACCGAGGGCTCGGGGTCCGTCACTCGCCCGGCCCCTGTGGCCGGCCGGTCCCCGGCGCCTCGGCGCCCCGCTGCAAGGAGGAACCATGTATCCGATGCTCAAGCCGGCCCTGCGCCGCGGCTGGCGGGACACCCGGACCGTCCGCTTCGGGGTAGCGCCCGCACACTCGGTCGTGCTGGGTCCTCTGGACACCGCGACCGGCACCTTCCTGGGCCTTGTCGACGGCACTCGCAGCATGCCCCAGCTGGAAGCAGCCGCCACCTCCCTGGGACTCTCCCCCGGCCACGCCCGGTCCGTGGTGGTACGGCTCGGCGAGGCTGGGCTCCTCGACTCGCCGAAGGGGGGTGGACCGGCCGCGGACGCGGTACGTGAGGACACCGCCGCCTACGACCGGCTCCGGCCCGATCTGGCCTCGCTCTCCCTCCAGCACCCGGAGCCGGCGGGCTCGCTCGCCCGTATGGGAGCGCGCCGCACGGCTCGGGTACGGGTGCGCGGTGCCGGGCGGGTGGGGGCCGCCGTCGCCGCGTTGCTGTCGGCCTCGGGGGTGGGGAGGGTGGACGTTCTTGACGGTGGCCGGGTCGAACCCTGGGACACCCTGCCGGCCGGAGTCGCTGCGGACCAGGTGGGTCGCCGTCGCGATGCGGCAGCCCGGCGACTGGTGGGCCACTCCTCCCCCTGGACGACCAGAGGGCACCCCCGGCCGGCCGCCCCCGCCGGGGCGGACCGTACGGAGGGCTGTCCCACCACGGCCCCCGAGGCGGGGTCGTCCCCCGCGGCCACGTCAGCCTCCTGTGGCACCCCAGCGCTCACGGTGGTGGCGCCCCGCGACGGCCTCGCCGCCTACGCCCCTGATCCGCTCCTGCTCGAACCATTGATGGAAGCCGGTGCTCCGCACCTGTTCGTCGGGGTGATGGAGGGCACGGGGCTGGTCGGTCCGCTCGTGGTCCCCGGCAGATCCGCCTGCAGCCGCTGCTGGGAACTGGGCAGGACGGACATCGAACCGGCATGGCCGCGGTTGCTGGCGCAGTGGCGTTCGGGGCGCGCGGTGCAGGGGGTGGCGGCGACTGACGCCGCCCTCGCCACCCTGGTCGCCGGCCTCGCTTCGGTGCAGGCCCTCGCCTTCCTGGACGGTCTCGATCCGCCGTGCCTGGGGGCGCGCTGGGAGACGGCACTGCCGTGTGGCGACTGGCGTCTGCGCCGGGTCACACCCCATCCGGAGTGCGGGTGCGGAGTCGGGGCGGATTCTGTGGCGGCGGGCGCCGCTGTCGCAGCCGGGGTGGGTGGCGCCTCGTGAGCCTGCTGCGGCGTTGCGGGACGTCGCCTCGGGCGACCGTGCCAGGGGGCGCGCCTGGTGGCCGGCATACCGGGAGCGTCCTCGTCCTTCCGGGCGGGTGGCGCAGCCGAGAAGATGGAAGGGCCGCGAGCAGCCGGCAGGAAAGGCACGGACTGGAGGGGCGTATGTCGGATCTTCCCCGTAAGGCGGTCACCCGCACCGCCAAGCTGGCTGCGCTCCCGCTGGGGTTCGCGGGCCGCGCCACGTGGGGCCTGGGCAAGCGGATCGGCGGCCGGTCCGCGGAGCTTGTGGGGCGCGAACTGCAGCAACGCACCGCTGATCAACTCTTTCGCGTTCTGGGCGAGTTGAAGGGGGGCGCGATGAAGCTGGGGCAGGCTCTCTCCGTCTTCGAGTCGGCCCTGCCGGAGGAGGTGGCGGGTCCGTACCGGGCTGCTCTGACCAAGCTGCAGGAGGCTGCGCCCCCCATGCCGGCCTCGACCGTTCACTCGGTGATGTCCCGGAGTCTGGGGAGGGACTGGCGGGACCACTTCACCGAGTTCTCGGATGCTCCTGCGGCAGCCGCCTCCATAGGGCAGGTGCACCGGGCGACTTGGCACGACGGCCGCGAGGTGGCCGTCAAGGTGCAGTACCCCGGTGCGGGCGAGGCTCTGGTGGCGGACCTCACTCAGCTGAGCCGTTTCGTGCGGCTGTTGGGGCCGTTGGTGCCCGGGTTGGATCTGAAGCCGCTGGTCGCCGAGGTGCGGGCACGGGTGGCAGAGGAACTCGACTACGCCATGGAGGCACAGGCGCAGCAGGCGTACGCGCAGGAGTTCGCCGGTGATCCCGACGTGGTCGTCCCCTCGGTGGTGCACCAGAAAGCCCAGGTGCTGGTGACCGACTGGATGGACGGCGTGCCGTTGTCGGAGCTGATAGCCGACGGCTCCCAGGAGCAACGGGACCGTGCCGGGCAGCTCCTCGCCCGGTTTCTCTTCGCGGGGGTGGCCCGCACCGGGCTGCTGCACGCCGACCCCCACCCCGGTAACTTCCGGGTCCTGCCCGGTGAGGGCGCCGCGGACCCGGTGACGGGCATGCGCCTCGGGGTGCTGGACTTCGGCACTGTCGACCGGTTGCCGGGCGGGCTTCCGCCGACGATCGGGACGGCACTCCGTCTGGCGCTGGACGGCGAGGCCGGGGAGGTCTACCGGCTGCTTCGGGAGGAGGGCTTCGTCAGGGAGACCGTGCACCTGGACGCCGACGCCGTCCTGGACTACCTGTTGCCGATCATCGAGCCGGCCCGGGTGGAGGCGTTCGCGTTCAGCCGGGGGTGGATGCGCATCCAGGCAGCCCGGATAGCGGATCCGAGGTCACCTGCCCACCAGTTGGGGCGTCAGTTGAACCTTCCGCCGTCGTACCTGCTGATACACCGGGTCACGCTCAGCACGATCGGGGTGTTGTGCCAGTTGGGGGCGTCGGTACGGCTGCGTCAGGAGCTGGCGGGGTGGGTTCCCGGGTTCGCGGAGCATCCGGGGAGCACTGGTCCGGTGCCCGTGGACGCGGCGGGCTCGAAGACTGCCGCTGATCCGACGCCGGAGTCCGCCCCTTCGGCGCCTCCTCCTGCGCAGATCCCGAAGGACAGGTGACTGACCGCACCGGGCCGTACGGGCTCGGCCCCTTCGGTCCACGCCGCTCTCGGTGGGACCGGGCCGAGCGGGTGAGGAGCAGATGCGCGTCGTAGGCGGCCGGCCACCTGGCCCTGCCACCCCTGGCACGCAGAAGGACCGCGGGGCCCTGTCGCTCATGGGCTCCGCGGTCCCGGGGAGAGGCTCCGGTCACCACTCCCCTACTGCATGACAGCCATCGCCAGGGCGCGGCGGGCACGGAGCGTGGCCCGCTCCGCGCGGCGCTGCATGCGTTGGGCGAGGGCGAACCGTCGAGCGGCCCGCAGGTCCTCGGCCTCTTGTAGCAGTTGGGCCATATGCGCACGCGCCATGGCTTCTGGGATGAGTTGCAACTCTCGGGTCCTGTTCTGACGGGTGTCCATGGCACCGGCGGTGCGGGGGGCGTCCGTGAGGGTGGGGTTCATCTCGGGGTCCTGCTTCTGGGGGTCCCGCATGGCGGGACGATCGATCGTTCCTGCTCCGGTGATGTTCATGCCGCGACCGGGTTCTTACGCGGACGGCCACGGGGCCGCTTGCGGGGCACGACGACGCCCTGGACGAACAGCTCGCCGCCCCAGACGCCCCAGGGCTCGCGCCGGTCCTTGGCGCCAGCCAGGCAGGCCTCGCGGACCGGGCAGGTCTGGCACAGAGCCTTGGCGTACTCGACGTCTGCCGGGGACTCGGCGAAGAAGACCTCCGGGTCGTACGTGCGGCAGGGGACGGACGCCCCCAGGCGCTCGATCTCGTCGTCGAGTTCGGTGAGCGGCAGCAAGGTGTCCTCCGTGGGATCAGGCGGAATCAAGTCGGTGGCTACGGACGGGGTGTGCGTCTGGAGTTGCACTGTGGTGTGTCCTCGTCTGTTCGGCGTGGTCCCCCCGGCTGGTGGCCGGGGGTCGAAAACGAAAGGGCCGCGGATCCCTGTGTGGGTTCCGCGGCCCTGGAAGGTACCGACCTGATCTGCCGATCAGGCTGAATCTCTCCAGGGTGGGAGTCCGCGGTGGGCCCACGTGTACTGCTTGACGTACTGCTGGTGGAATCCGGCACCGTTGGTGGTGATGTCACCGGAGGCATGTGCCTCGGTTGCTACCGCGGGTGCCTGGGTCGGTCGCTCATTGCGCTCGCGGACCGCAAAACCCGCGAGGGACGCCGGACGCGCGGACTCGGCGCCGGACATACCGGTGGCGAGCAGCGACATACCGGGCAGCGAGACGCCGACCTGCGAAATGCCGAGGGGGCAGACGTCGACCAGAAGATCGGTCGCTTTCTGGTTCATCACGATGCTGATCACTGGGCTCGCCTCCTCTCGGCGTATCGGGGGGCCGGTGTCCCGGCCCGAACGTCTTCCTGGCAGCACGGATCGTACGGTTCTGGGGAGCCCCGTGCTTTCCGTGTCACGAAGGCTATGGTGATGCGCTCCACGGGCGCAAACCATTTTTCCGACGAGTTTTCCGGACTCCTCGTCGCCCCTCCCCGGTACAGGCGGCGCCGGCTTCCCGGCCGGAGCGGTGACGGGTCGGCTCAGGGAGCGGAGTCGGCGTCCGCATCCGCATCCCCCGCCGGGTCCTCACCTGCGCACAGGGCCAGCAGGGCGGGACCGTAGCGCGCGAGCTTGCGGGCGGTGACGCCCGGGACGCGCACCAGCTCGCCCTCGGTGGTGGGACGGGCCTCGGCGATGGCCATCAGCGTCTTGTCGGTGAAGACGCAGAAGGCGGGCTGGCGCAGCCGTCCGGCCTCTTCGGCGCACCAGTCGCGAAGCCTCCCGTAGAGCTCCTCGTCGAGGTCGGACGGGCACTCCACGCACCTCATCAGCTTCATCTCGCCGCCGTCGGTGAGGGTGCGGCCGCACACCCGGCAGCGCACCGTGGACCGCCGCCCCCGTCGCGGGGCGTCACCGTCCGTGCCCCGGCGCAGGACGGTGCCCCGCTCCACGCCGCCCGCCCCAGCCGGCCGGTCCTCCGGACGGGTGAGGGCCGCGCCACCTGAGGCACCCGGGCGCAGGCCTGCCAGGAACCGTGTGACATCCCGCGAGGAGCGTCCCCCCGGAGTACGGGAGAGCGCCCAGGAGAGGGTGAGGTGACGGCGGGCGCGGGTGACGCCGACGTACAGCAGACGGCGCTCCTCCTCGATCTGCTCCTCGCTCTTCGCGTAGGTGATCGGCATCATGCCCTCGGAGAGACCGACGAGGAAGACGGCGTCCCACTCCAGTCCCTTGGCGGCGTGCAGCGAGGCCAGGGTGACCCCCTGCACGGTGGGGGCGTGCTGCGCCTCCGCCCGCCGGCCGAGTTCCGTGACGAACGCGGCGAGGTCCGCTTCCGCATGGGCGGCGGCGAAGTCCTCGGCGAGGCGCGCCAGGGCGGCCAGCGACTCCCAGCGGTCCCTGGCGGCGCCCGATCCGGCCGGCGGGATTCCCGTCCAGCCCATGTCGCTGAGGACGGCGCGCACCTCCGCGGGCAGGCCGGCGGCATCGTTGAGCAGGGTGTCGTTCCCGCCGAAGCGGGCGGCGGCCCGGAGCTTCACCCCGGCCTCACGCACCTCCGGCCGCTCGAAGAACCGCTCGGCGCCTCGCAGCTGGTAGGGAACGCCCACGTCGGCCAGGGCCTGCTCGAACATCTCCGACTGCGCGTTGACGCGGAAGAGGATGGCGATCTCCCCTGCCGGGACTCCGGCGGCGATGAGCTCCCGCACGCGTCGCGCCGTGCCCTCGGCCTCGGCGGGTTCGTCGCTGTAGCGGCTGTGGACCGGCTCGGGCCCCGAGTCCCGCTGGGAGACGAGTTCCAGCCGGTGGCGGGCGGCCCGGCCCGCTGCCCCGGCGAGCAGGGCGTTGGCGAGGTGGACGATCTGCGGACTGGACCGGTAGTCGCGTACCAGCTTGACGACGGTTGCGCCGGGGTGACGGAGGCGGAAGTCCAGGAGGTGGTCGGGGGTGGCGCCGGTGAAGCTGTAGATGGTCTGGCTGGCGTCACCGACGACGCAGAGGGAGTCCCGGTCGCCGAGCCACAGCTCCAGGAGGCGCTGCTGAAGCGGGCTGACGTCCTGGTACTCGTCGACGACGAAGTGCTGGTACTGGGACCGCACCTGCTCGGCAATGTCGCGGCGCTCCTGCAGCATGCCGACGGTGAGCAGCAGCACGTCCTCGAAGTCGATGACGCCCCGCTCCCCCTTGACCTGCTGGTACGCGGTGTAGATGCGTGCGGTCCTGGCCGGGTCGCCGGGTGTGGGGCGGCCGGCCTTGAGCGCGGCGGCGGCGTAGTCGTCGGGTACGGTCTGGGTGACCTTGGCCCACTCGATCTCGCTGGTGACGTCACGCAGCTCGGTGCGGTCCAGGCGCACGCCGCACCGCGCCCCGGCCTCGGCGACCAGTTGGGCCTTGCGTTCGACGAGCCGGGGCAGCTCCCCGCCGACGGCTCGCGGCCAGAAGAACTGCAACTGGCGCAGAGCGGCCGAGTGGAAGGTGCGGGCCTGCACGCCCTCGGCGCCGAGCTGGCGCAGACGGCCCCGCATCTCCCCCGCTGCCCGCTGCGTGAACGTGACGGCGAGCACACTTGCGGGCTGGAGTATCCCGGTCCGGACGCCGTAGGCGATGCGGTGGGTGAGGGCGCGGGTCTTGCCGGTCCCCGCTCCGGCGAGCACACACACCGGCCCGTGCAGGGCGGTGGCGACCTCACGCTGCTCGGGGTCGAGCCCTTCGAGCACCGCGTCCGCGTCGCGGGGCGGAGCGACGTACTGGCTGGGGGCCTGGCGGGAAGCGGGCGGGGTCGAGGGGCTCACCCCGCCATGCTGCCAGGTCGCCGGTCCGGGCGTCGTGGACGGTGGTGTGCGTGTGGACAACCCCGCACCGAGCCTGTGGAGGACGCCCGCCGGTCGGCGGGCGCCCCCGGTCGGCAGACACCGGCCGACCCCCGCGGGCCACGGACGGCCGAGGCGCGTCCGGATCCGGGGCGGCAGCGGGAAGCAGGCAGCGGGGAGCAAGCAGCGGGCCGGCAGGCGTCAGGCAGACGGCCGTGCCCCGGGCCGTCGTCCGCCCGCAACCGCGCCGGTGCCCCCGGGCCTCGCCCGCCCGTGTCCGCGACGGAGCCCCCGGGCCGTCGTGGGACCGGGGGCACCGGGGTGGGGAAGGCTCCGGCGTCCCGGGAAGGGACCGTGCCGGGGCGACCTCAGACGCCGAGGGCCTGCTTCACCTGGGCCAGGCTCGGGTTGGTCATGGTCACGCCCTCGCCGCCGGAGGCAGGCACGACCACGACCGTCGGCACGGTCTGGTTACCGCCGTTGGCCTTCTCCACGAAGGCCGCCGACTCCGGGTCGTTCTCGATGTTGATCTCGCTGTAGCCGATGCCCTCACGGTCCATCTGGCCCTTCAGCCGACGGCAGTAGCCGCACCAGGTCGTGCTGTACATCGTGACAGTGCCCGCCATGAGCTCCGTGCTCCTTTACTGATCGGCCGTATCCGCACGGTCGCGTCTCACCGGCCCTACGTCTGACTGTGACAGCGGGACAACGTCCCCGGCGCCCGGACCATTCCCGTCACCGGTCCGACCGGACGGGGCGCGGCCGGGGCCGCTCGGCTCAGCGCTTCCCCGTGGGCAGGGGCCCGCCGAACCACAGCTCGATGAGGCGGGCGGCGATGGAGATGCCGTAGGGGGGCAGCATGTCACCGTTCTCGACGGCCTCGCGGAGTTCCTCGCGCGAGAACCAGCGCGCCTCCTCGATCTCCTCGCCGTCGACCTGGATCTCCGAGGAGACGGCGCGGGCCATGAAGCCGAGCATGAGGCTGGAGGGGAACGGCCACGGCTGGCTCGCGACGTAGCGGACCTCCCCGACGGTGACCCCGGCCTCCTCGAAGACCTCCCGCCGCACCGACTGCTCGATGGGCTCGCCGGGCTCCACGAAGCCGGCGAGAGTGGAGAACCGTCCCTCCGGCCAGTGGACCTGCCGACCCAGCAGCGCGCGGTCCTTCTCGTCGGTGACGAGCATGATCACGGCCGGGTCGGTGCGGGGGTAGTGCTCGGCACCGCAGGCGGGGCAGCGTCGGATGTGCCCGGCCGCCGCGATGACGGTGCGCTCCCCGCAGCGGGAGCAGAAGCGGTGCAGACGCTGCCAGTTCTCCAGGGCCACCGCGTGCACCAGCAGTGACGCGTCCCGTGCGGACAGCAGCAGGCCCGCCTCGCGCAGGCTCGCCGGCCGCGCCGACTGGTCCATCCGTCCCGGCAGGGAGTCCTTCTGCAGGGCGAAGTAGCGCACCCCGTCGGCGTCCTGGCCGAGGAAGTAGCGGTGCTGCTCGGTCAGCGGCGCCTCGAACGAGGGCGTCATGACCAGTTCGGTGCGGCCGTCCGGGGTGTCGTCGATGAGCGCCTGCCCGCCGGAGACCACGAAGACGCGGGTGGTGGGGTGGCTCCAGGCAGCCGCCAACCAGGCTTCGTCGAGCCGGTGGTGGGCGGCGCGGTCGATGCCGCCGTCACCGCCGAAGGTGATCGTCGGCTGCATCTCGCTGTCATCGGTCCGGGTGGTCACTACTGCTTCCAACTCCCGCTAGGACGTCGGTGTTCCCGCCACGACGACGGGTGGACTGTGCGGAGCCCCTCCGCGGTGCCCGGCCGGTCGCCGGCCTGGCACCGCGACCTGTCCGGGTCGCTCACTGCGGAGGGCCTCCGAGGGGACGGGGCGCCCGCGGTCATCCCGGGTGCCAGGTGGCCGCGAGGTCGCTCCACAGGTGGGCGGCGGCCTCGGCGCCCTTCGCCAGCAGGTCGAGCTCCACCTTCTCGTTCGGCGCATGCCACCCGTCGGAGGGGACGGAGATGCCGAGGAAGAGGACGGGGACGCCCAGGACGTCCTGCAGGTCGGCTGCGGGCCCGCTGCCACCCTCGCGGGTGAACCGGACGCGCTGTCCGAAGGCACGTTCCATGGCCCGGACCACCGACTGCAGCGCCGGGTGGTCCAGCGGCGTCAGGCAGGGGCGGGTGGCTCCCCAGAACGTGATCTCGTGGCGGATGCCGGCGGGCAGGCGGGCCGCCACCCAGTCGCGGACCGCCTGCTGCACCTTCTCGGCGTCCTGCCCGGCAACGAGCCGGAACGAGAGCTTGAGCTGCGCGGCGGACGGGACGACGGTCTTGCCGCCGGGCCCTTGGTAGCCGCCGGAGACACCGTTGACCTCGGCGGTGGGCCGGGCCCAGATCCGCTCCAGCGTCGTGTAGCCCGCCTCGCCGAGCGTGGCGTGGGAGTGGGCGGTCCGCAGCCACCGGTTCTCGTCGAAGGGAAGCTCGGCGAAGAGCGCGCGCTCCTCGGCGGTCAGCTCCTCGACGCCCTCGTAGAAGCCCGGCACGGCGACCCGGCGGTCCTCGTCGTGGAGGGCGGCTGCCAGCCGGGCGGCCTCGGTCGCGGGGTTCGGGACGGCGCCGCCGAAGGAACCGGAGTGGATGTCCTGGTCGGGGCCGCGCAGGTCGATCTGGCAGTCGGTGAGGCCGCGCATCCCGGTGCAGACCGTCGGGGTGTCCTCGGACCACATGCCGGTGTCGGAGACGATGACGGCGTCGCAGGCCAGCCTGTCGGCGTGCGCCCGGAGCAGCTCCGGGAAGTGCGGCGAGCCGGACTCCTCCTCGCCCTCGACGATCATCTTCAGGTGGACGGCGGGGGCCCGGCGGCCGGTCGCGGCCAGGTGGGCACGGATGCCGAGGGTGTGGAAGAGCACCTGCCCCTTGTCGTCGGCCGCTCCCCTGCCGTAGAGGCGACCTGCGTCGACGACGGGTTCGAAGGGGTCGGTGCGCCAGCCGTCGTCCCGGTGGGCCGGCTGGACGTCGTGGTGGCCGTAGACGAGCACGGTGGGCGCGGCGGGATCGTCGCAGGGCCACTCGGCGAAGACCGCCGGCGCACCCTGCGTCTCCCAGACCTCGGTGGTGGGGAAGCCCGTCGCCGACAGCGCCGCTGCCAGCCACTCCGCGCTGCGGCGCACGTCCGGTGCGTGGTCGGGGTCGGCGGAGACGGAGGGCAGTCGCAACCAGTCCGCGAGGTCGTCGAGGAACGCCTCGTAGTGGGCGGCGACGTACGCGCGGACGGCGTCGTCCGAGGTGGTGCTCATGCTCCGAGCCTATCGGGAGCGGGCGAGTGGACGTAGGTCGCCTCCGCCGGGGTGCGGTGGCACGTGCCGCGGAACCACCCCGGGAGGCGGAAGGGGGACGGCAGCCGGGCCGCCCCGGTGCCGGAACGGGGCACGGAGGACCTGCCGGGACCGCAGGGGCCGTCGGCTTCCGCCTTCCTTCTTCGCCGCGCCGTCTTCGCCGTGCCCCTCTTCACCGTGCCCGTCTTCACCGCGCCCGGCTCCGCTGCACCCGGCTTCGCACGGCCGGGGCACGGGCCGGCGCCTCGCTCCCGGCCCCGGCCCCCAGCCCGCGCCCCGGCGTCGGACGTCGGCTACCCGGTGAGGAGGCGTTCCAGCTCGGGGCGGCCGGGGAGGCGGGCGGGGCGCACCACCTCACCGCTGCGGACGTAGACGAAGGACGCCATGACCTCCTCCGGGTCCAGGCCGTGCTGCTCCGCCCAGGCCAGGCGGTAGACGGCGAGCTGGAGGGGGTCGGCGTTCGGGGCGCGGTGCGTCTTCCAGTCGACGATCTCGAAGCGCTCGCCGTTCGGTCCGGTGGTGCGGTACACGGCGTCGATGCGTCCGCGGACCACACGTCCGGCCAGGGTGATCTGGAAGGGCGCCTCCACCCGGTGCGGGGTACGCCGGGCGTAGTCAGTGCGCTCGAAGGCGGCCTTGAGCTCGTCCAACTCGCGTTCCTCGGCCGCGGCCCGGCCTGCGGGACCCAGGAGGGCGTCGGCGCCGCCCGCGCCGTCCTCACCGGCCGCGGCACTCCCGCCGCCGAGCACGGCGGGGCCGTCCGGGTCGGCGGAGACGGCCTCCTCCCCCAGGTCGGAAAGGCCGGAGAGGTCGTACAGGTCGGCGCCGGGGAGTTCCTCGTAGCCGAGCATGGGCAGCGGCAGCTCCTCGAAGCGGGACTCCACCCAGGCGTGGAAGCGGGTGCCGCGCCGGGCGGCGGGCTGGGGCGGACGCGGCATGGGGCGGGCCAGCTCCGCGGCGAAACCGTCGGGGTCGGCGGCCAGCCGCAGCAGCTGTGAGGCGCTGAGGGTGTGGGGCAGCGGCACCTCGTGGTCCGTGACCCGCGAGCGGTGCAGCTCGCCCACGAGTGCCTCCAGGTCCCGGTCCCACGCCGCCACCGTCCGCCGCTCCTCGGGGAGCAGCGTCCCGGGCGCACCCTCGTCCTCGGTGGTGGTGCACCCGGCGGCCACGTCGGCGGCGGCCACACCGTCTGCGGTCCCGTCGGCGGCGGTCACGTCGTCCGCGATCACGTCGGCGGCGGCCACGTCGTCCGCGATCACGTCGGGGGCGGTCACGTCGTCCGCGATCACGTCGGGGGCGGTCACGTCGGCGGGTGCGTCGTCAGCGGGCGCGTCGTCAGAGGCCGCTTCGCCAAGGGGCGTCGTGGGGGTGGACCCGGGCGGGGTGGCGGCGCGTGCCGCCGGTACCCGGGGCCCCGGGGGGGTGTCCGGACGCCCTTCCGTCGCCTCCCCGGGGCGGCCGGTGCTCCAGGAGTCCCAGTCACCGAGGTCCTCCCCAGCCGCGTCCGGCCTCCCGTCCTCGTCCGGAACCTCGTACGGATCCTCGTGCGGGGCCTCCCCCAGGTCTTCGAACGCGTCCCCGTACGGGTCCTCGCCGGGCGTGGCCGGGACGGCGGTCGGGGTGGGTGGGCTGGTGGTCGCCGGGTCGGGGGTGGTCCGGTCCCGGCCCGCCTCGGAGGCCAGGAGGGTGTCGAGGTGGCGTTGCACGGTGGCGGCGGCCTCGCGTCGGCGGGCGGTCGCCTCGGGGTCCAGGGGAAGCGGCCAGGGCTGTTCTTCGGCGGCTGCGGTCAGGGCGGGGTTCTCCGCTCCGTCCTCCGGTGCCTCGGCCCACGCCTCGACCTCGCCGTGGCCCGCCTCGCAGTGGCGGCGCAACTCCTCCAGGAAGACGGACGGTCCGCGAGGACGCTTCTGGTGCGGGCCCCAGCGGTGACCGGAGGCCAGGAGGAGTGAGCGGGGGCGGGTGAAGGTCACGTAGCCCAGGCGGAGTTCCTCGGTGCGCTGGTGGTCCTTCATCCGCTCCTTGAAGGCGGTCAGTCCCTTGGAGTCCCACTCCTCGACGTCGGGCAGCGTGGCGGCGTCACCGCGCAGGGCGTGCGGCAGGACCTTGGCCTGGGAGGTCCACGCCTCGCGGCTCTGCTCGCTGGGGAACTGCTTGTCGACGAGCCCGGGCACGGCCACCACGTCCCACTCCAGCCCCTTGGACTTGTGGGCGGTGAGGACCTTCACGGTGTTCTCGCCCCCGGGCAGTGAGCCGTCCAGCCCCTTCTCGTACTGGTTGGCGGTGCGCAGGAAGCCGAGGAAGGCGAGGAGGCCCGCGTCGCCGTCCAACGAGGCGAACCCCGCGGCGATGTCGAGGAAGTTGCCGAGGGTCTCGCGGCGGCGGGCGGCCAGGGCGTGCGGCGAGGCGGCGAGTTCGACGTCGAGGCCGGTGGTGGCCAGGACCCGGTGGAGGACGTCCATCAGCGGGTCGCTGAGGGAACGGCGCAGGTCACGCAGTTCGCCGGCGAAGTGGGCGAAGCGGACGCGGGCCTCGGCGGAGAAGGGGAGGTCGTCCTCATGGTCGCCGCCGGTGTCGAGGAAGGTGTCCATGGCGTCGGCGAGGGAGACCACCTCGGAGGGGTCCACCCCCTCGACGGCCTCGGCCAGGCGCAGGTCGGCGGCGTCCTCCTCGGCGGCGGCGGGCGGCGGGACGGGCCGGACCAACAGGCGGGCTCGGCGGCCTAGGAGGGCGAGGTCGCGGGGGCCGATGCGCCAACGCGGCCCCACCAGGAGGCGGACCAGCGCCGCGTTGGCGGTGGGGTCCTGGAGCACCTCGCACATGGCGACGAGGTCGGCGACCTCGGGGAGGTGCAGCAGGCCGGAGAGACCCACGACCTCGACCGGCACCTCCCGGGCGACCAGCGCGCCCTGGAGGGCGGCGAAGTCACCGGCGGTACGGCAGAGCACGGCGATCTCGCCCGGGGGCGTGCCGGTGCGCACCAGGTGCGCGACGGAGTCGGCGAGCCAGTGCAGTTCCTCGGCGTGGGTGGTCAGCAGGGCGCAGCGGACGACGCCGTCGCGTTCGGCGCCGGGCGCGGGGCGCAGCGCCTCGACGCCCTCGTGGAGTGCGCGCAGCGGCGCGGCCAGCCGGTTGGCGAGGTCCAGGAGCCGGCCGCCGCTGCGGCGGTTCTCGCTGAGGGAGTGGCGGGTGGCGGGGGTGCCGTCGGCGTGGGGGAAGTGGCGGGGGAAGTCGTCGAGGTTGGCGACGGAGGCCCCGCGCCAGCCGTAGATGGCCTGGCAGGGGTCGCCGACCGCGGTGACGGCATGGCCCAGCCCGGGCGGTCCGCTCCCGGCGGGGTGGCGGTCTGCGGGCCGCCGCCCGGCGTCCTGGCCGCCGCCGGGCCCGCCCGCCCCGAAGAGGCCGGAGAGCAGGAGCCGTTGGGCGACGGAGGTGTCCTGGTACTCGTCGAGGAGGACGACGGGAAACTCCTCGCGCAGCATGCGGCCGACCTCGGCGTGCCCGGTGGCGAGGGTGGCGGACATCGCGATCTGGTCGCCGAAGTCGAGGAGGTCGCGACGGCGTTTCTCGGCGCGGTAGCGGATGACCAGGTCGACCAGTTCCCTGCGGGCCCGTGCTGCTTCGGGGACCTTGCGAAGGTCGGCGTTGCTGAGGCGGGCGCCGTCCAGGGCGGCCAGCAGGGCGGTGTCGTGGGCGAGGAGGTCCGCCGGGTCGACGAGGTGCTCGGCGAGTTCCGCGTCGAGGGCGAGGAGGTCCTCGACCAGGGCGGGCAGCGACCTGGTCAGGGCGGGGTAGGGGCCGGGCGCGGTGCGCAGGACACGGGCGGCCAGTTGGTAGCGGGTGGCGTCGGCCAGCAGTCGGGCGCTGGGCTCGACGCCCATGCGCAGCCCGTGGTCGGTCAGCAGCCGGCCCGCGAAGGCGTGGTAGGTGGAGATGCGCGGCTCGCCGGGGACCTGGTCGCTCTCGCCGCCGGCCGTGGTGGGGGCCGGGTCGGGGTCGGTGACACCGGCGGCGGCCAGCGCGCGGCGCACCCGCTCGGCGAGTTCGCCGGCCGCCTTGTTGGTGAAGGTCAGGCCGAGGACGCCCTCGGGCGGGACCTGTCCGGTGCCGACGAGCCAGACGACCCGGGCGGCCATCACCGTCGTCTTGCCCGACCCGGCTCCGGCCACGATCACCTGGGGCGCCGGCGGCGCGGTGACGCACGCGAGCTGCTCGGGGGTGAAGGGGATGCCGAGGAGCGCTTTGAGCTGCTCGGGATCGTCGATGCGGGTGGGCACGTCTCGACGGTAGCGGGACCCACCGACAACCGGTCGGGCCGTGGTCGTGACGCCTCTCACGGCCGGCGCGCGGTCCTCGGCTGAAGCCTGCGCGGGGCCCCGGCTGACGGGCGGCTTCGGGGCCCCGGCCGACGGCCGGCGCGGGCGCCCGCCTCACGTCCGAACGGGCCGCGGGCCCAATCCGACGGCAACGGGCCCGGTCCGACGGCAGCGGGCCCGGCCTGGTGCGGGCGGGTGCGCAGCCCGGTGCGGGCCTCGTCCCGCCCGCCGGCGCCCGCCTCGCCTCACTCCACGATCTGCCGCCCCTCGGGCTGTGCCGAGCAGGCGCCGCGGAAGGCGCAGTGGGTGCAGTGGGCGCCGGTGGTGGGGGTGAACCGCTCGTCCAGTACCCGTCCCGCGGCGGTGGCCAGCAGTTCGCCCACCCAGTCACCGCCGGTCCCGGCCCCGTCCCCTTCCGTCCCGTCGGGAGGTGTGCCGGGGGGCCGGGCGTCGGGCAGCGGTTCCTGGGTCTGGACGGCCGGGAGGGTTTCGCCGCCCTCCTTGCGGGTGGCTCCCAGGCGGAGGTGGACGAGCTGGGCGCCGCCGAGCGCGGGGGTGGTCCCGCCGAATGCCTCGTCCGCGGCCCCCTCCCGCACGGCCAGCTGGTAGACGGCCAGCTGGGGGTGGCGGGCCACCTCCGGGCCGGTGGGCTTGGCCTTGCCGGTCTTGAAGTCGACGACGTAGGCGCGGCCCGCGGGGTCCGCCTCGACGCGGTCCATGGTGCCGCGGATACGGATCTCGACCCCTGGCTCGGCCTCACCGACCGGGCCGGCGCCCTCACCCGGCCCGCCGCTCTCGCCCGGCCAGGAGGTGTCTTCCCGGAGAGCGTCGCCCCCGGTGTCGTCACCGGCCCCGGAACGGTCATCTCCGGAACCGTCGTCTCCGTAACGGTCATCCCCGGAACGGTCGTCCGAGGCCGCGGTGCCGGAATCCGCTGGGGCGGCGGGGGCCCCGCTCCGGTCGGTGGGTCCGCTACCGGTGGGGGGCGGGGGTGCCTGGCGGCCGGCGCGGAGCGTCACCTCGAAGGGCAGCTCGCTGGCGAGGGTGGTCCTGCCCAGGGTGTCGCGCTCCATGACGTGCCAGCGCAGGAAGCGTTCGAGGGCGGCGCGGGCGTTCTCCTTCTCCTGACGGGACTTCCAGGGCGCGTCGAAGGCCATGGCGTCCCAGACGGTGTCCAGCCGCTCCATGAGGACCGCGAGGTCGGCCGGGGTACGCCCGGAGGCGACCTCGTCGGCGAGCACGTGCACCACGTTGCCGAAGCCCTGGGCGGCGGTGGCGGGCGCGTCGGCCTTCACCTCGCGGCCGAGGAACCACTGGAGGGAGCAGGTGCGGCCGAGCTGTTCCAGGGCGCTGCCGGAGAGCGCGAGGGGCCGGTCGGGGTCACGTACCGGCACCGGGTTGCGGGTGGGTTCGCGCAGCCCCCACCAGCGCTGCGGGTGGGCGGCGGGGACCAGGGGGCGGCCCTCGTCGTGGAGCGCGGCCAGCTTGGCCAGGCGGCTGGCGGCGGCCTCGCGCAGCGCCGGGGAGGCCGCCGGGTCGACGGTGGTGGCGCGCAGTTCGGCGACGAGGGCGGAGACGGCCAGCGGGCGGCGCGGCCGGCCGGTGACCTCGCGCGGCTCGACGCCGAGTTCGGTGAGGAAACGGGAGGGCTGGTCGCCGTCGTCGGCGGGTGCCTTGACGGCGGTGACCACGAGGCGTTCCCGGGCGCGGGTCGCCGCCACGTAGAAGAGCCGGCGTTCCTCGGCCAGCAGCGCCCCGGGGGTGAGCGGCTCCGCCAGACCGTCGCGGCCGATGCGGTCGGCCTCCAGGAGGGAGCCGCGGCGGCGCAGGTCGGGCCAGAGCCCCTCCTGGACACCGGCGACGACGACGAGCCGCCACTGCAGTCCCTTGGCGCGGTGCGCGGTCATCAGCCGCACCGTGTCCTGGCGCGGCACCCGGCGGGTGAGGGTGTCGGCGGCGATGTCCTGCGCGTCGAGTTCGGCCAGGAAGTTGAGTGCGCCGCGCCCGCCGACCCGCTCCTCGGCGCGCGCCGCCGTCTCGAACAGGGCGAGCACCGCGTCCAGGTCGCGGTCGGCGTTGCGCCCCGCGGGCCCGCCGCGACGGGCCGCCCGTTCCAGGCGCTGGGGCCAGGGCGTGCCGTCCCAGAGGGACCACAGCGCCTGCTCGGCGGTCCCGCCCGCGGCCAGCAGGGCGCGGGCCTCGCCGAGCAGCCTGCCCAGCCGTCCGGCCGCGCGGGCGGCGGCGGAGTCGTGGACGGCGAGGCGTTCGGGGGCGGCGAGGGCCCGGGCGAGCAGGACGTCGGAGGGGGCCGGCACGGCATGCCCGGCGGCACGCTCCTCGTCGCGCAGGGCCCGGCCCAGGCGGCGCAGGTCGGCCGCGTCGACGCCGCCGAGCGGGGAGGCGAGCAGCGTGGCGGCGGTTTCGGCGTCGAGCCAGTCGGGGGCCGCCCGGTGGCCGGTCCCGGCGGCCGGTGCGGTGACGGCGCCGGTGGCCGGCTCCGCTGCGGGGGCGGGGCCGGACGCGTCAGCGGCGGGCTCCGGGGCGCCCGGTGGTCCGGCGCGGTGGCCGGGCAGGGCGGCGTGGGCGGCCACCCGCAGCGCGGTCAGCAGCGGGACGACGGCGGGCTCCAGGCGCAGCGGCAGGTCGTCACCGTCCACGTCCAGCGGCACGCCTGCCGTGGTCAGCGCGCGACGCACCCCGGGGATGGCGCGGGCCCCGGCCCGCACCAGCACCGCCATCTCCCCCCACGGAACGCCGTCCTCCAGGTGGGCCCGCCTCAGGAGGTCCGCGAGGTTCTCCAGCTCGGCGCCGGCGGTGGGGTAGGTGTACACCTCGACCGAGCCGCCCGGGCGCACCGGTGTGAGGTCACGGTGGGCGCGTACCGCGTCGGCGGGCAGCCTGGTGAGCGGCATGCGGGCGGTGAGCAGCCGGGTGGCCTCAAGGAGCGTGGCCGTGGAGCGGCGGCCGGTGCGCAGCACGGCGACGGGTGCGGGGCTGCCGTCGGCGCGGGGGAAGGTGTGCGGGAACTCCAGGATGCCGCCCACGTCGGCGCCGCGGAAGGCGTAGATCGACTGGTCGGGGTCGCCGAAGGCCACCAGGGCGGGCCCCGGGGCGGCCGCCGCGCGGCGGGGGGCCGGCGGTGCGGTGCGGCGGCCCGGCCCGGTCCTGCCGGTGAGGGCCCGCAGCAGCCGTACCTGCGCGGCGTCGGTGTCCTGGTACTCGTCGACGAAGACGGCGTCGTAGCGGCGGGTGAGGTCGGCGCGCACCTCGGGGCGCTCGGCGAGGAGCACGGCGCGGTGGACCAGTTCCGCGTAGTCCAGGACGCCCTGTGCGTCGAGGACGTCGAGGTACTCGGCGAGGAAGCCGGCGGCGGCCTGCCAGTCGGGGCGTCCGGTGCGGCGGGCGAACGCGGCGAGCGCCTCGGGGCCCAGGCCCAGTTCGCGGCTGCGGGCGAGGACCGCGCGGACCTCGTCGGCGAAACCGCGGGTGGTCAGGCAGGCCCGCACCTCCTCGGGCCAGGGCACGCCCGCGCTCCCCGTGCCGGCCGAGGCGGCCTGCCCGGCGAGCAGTTCGCGCACCACCAGGTCCTGCTCCGGGCCGGAGAGCAGCCGCAGCGGGTCGGCGAAGAGGTCGGCGTCCTGGTGCGCGCGGACGAGCGCGTAGCAGTAGGAGTGGAAGGTGGTGGCCTGCGGGGCGAGGAGCGGGCGCGGTGCCGCGCCGGCTGCGGGGGCGCCGGCCGGGGCGTCCTCGGGCACCGCCAGCCGTGCGGCCATGCGGTCGCGCAGTTCGACGGCGGCGCGGCGGCTGAAGGTGAGGACCAGGAGGCGTTCGGGGTCCGCGCCGGCCCGTACCCGGCGGGTGACGGCCTCCACGAGGGTGGTGGTCTTCCCCGTGCCGGGGCCGGCCAGGACCAGGAGCGGTCCGCCACCGTGCTCAACCACCCGGCGCTGCGCGGCGTCCAGGTCAGGACGGCGTGGTGGGGCGGGCGGGGTGCGCAGCAGCCGGTAGGGGCCGGAGCCGTCCGACCTCGCCGGGCCGCGACGTGCCGGGCGCGTCGCGGGAGGGGCGGAGAAGGAGGAGCTCACGTGGATCGCCGGTTTCGCAGGAGGTACGGGTGGGTGGCAGGGGGCCGGGGAGCGGCGGGCCGCGGCGGGCCCGCGGGTGGGGCGGGGGCCCGGCCCGCCCGCACCGCCGTCCGGGTGCGCCACGCTCGGCCGGAAGGTGCGCGACGCCGCCCCGACGCTACGCCAGGCGGCGCGGCGCCCGCAGCCGGAGCGGCGCTGCGCGCCGGGTGCGAGCCTCCGCCGCGGGCGCGCTCAGCCGGGTGCGCCGCCCCGGTCGGGCGGGGGGCTGCCGCCCGGTGGCCCGCCGTCCGGTTCCCGGTGCGGGCCGGCGGCCGGGTCGCCGTCCCAGCGGGCGCGCCGCATGTCGAGTCTGACCTCGCGGGCGGCGGCACGTCCCGGCCGCTCCCCGCCGGGGGCCGCCGGCTGCCGCAGCGGGGTGCCCTCGGCCCGGTAGTGGCTGAGGGCCCGGGCCTCGCTGCCGGGCAGCAGGTGGCCGTCGGAGCGGACCACGCGCCACCAGGGGACGGCAGCCCCGTACAACGCCATGACCCGGCCGACCTGTCGCGGTCCGCCACTGCCCGGAGGGCCGGCGGCGCCGGGCTCGCGCGGCGGCTCGTCCTCCCGCAGCCACGCGGCGACGTCGCCGTAGGTCATGACGCGGCCGGGCGGGATGCGTTCGGCGACGGCCAGGACCCGCTCGGCGAAGTCGGGCAGCTCGGCCGAGGCCGTGCGGGGAGCGGCGCGGTCCTGCGCGGCGAGGGGGCGGGAGCCCGGTGTGCGCGGGGCGCCGGGCGCGGCGGTGGGAGCCGGTTCACTCCATGGGGTGCGACCGTCCCGGCTGTCTCGGCCCTTCACAGTCATTCGCCCGATTTTGCCGTACGGCACCGACAGCGCGTCACACGGCCGGGCGACCGCCACGACGCCGCAGGTGGCAGTGGTGAGGGGCACACCGGGCAGCACAATGCGGGACATTTGACCGTGATCATGACCGAACCGCACCCTGATGCCTCCGCCCGCCACCGACCCATGCCACCATCTTCCGGACGGTGACTGGTGACACGCGATCGCGGAGAGACGGCGGAGCACCCGGACGCGGCGCCTCAGCGCGGGGCGGGCGACCCGCCGACGCTCCCCGGGAGCCGGGGCGCCGGTCCGCACACCCCGTCGACCCAGGCCGGCGTACGGCAGGGCGACGGTCGTCAGGACGGCGCCGGCGCACCGGTCACCCCGGTGCGCCCCGCCTGCCCCGGCGTCCCGCCGCGGCAGGCGCCACCACCCCGGAACACGACCGAAAAGGCGAGGACGATCGAGAAGGCCGAAGGCGCCCGCACCCCCGCGGCGCAGCACCGGAACCACCGGCTCGACCCGCCAACCGCCGACCCGGCGGGGGGCGGGGCCCACGAGTCGCACACCGCCCAGTCGGCGGCCGAGAGCCCGGCCGGGCAGCCGGCCGCCTCCGGCGAGGCCGCGGTGACGGACCGCCACGCCGCCCCGGCCGGTACGCCGCGGGCGCAGGACGAGCGCTCCGCGCCGCCCGGCGGCCTGGCGAGGACCGGTGGACCGGAGGGTTCCGGCGCCCCGGGCACCCCCGAGTCGCCCAGCGGCTCCGGCGGTCACGCCCCTGCCGGGGCCGAGCACCCCGCAGGCTCCGAGGACCCCGGCCGGCACGGGACCGAGGCGGCCCCCGGGACGACCGGGGCCCACCCGGCGCCACCCCCCGGAGCGAGCCCGGAGCGCGGGTCCCAGCCCGCCCCCGGGGCCCCGGACCACACCGCCGCCGACCGGCCGGAGCGCCCCTCGCACGGTGACGCCGGCACCGGCTCCCACCGCGCGCTCCCCGCCGAACCGGGCTCGCCGCTGGAGGAGCCCGGACCCGGCGGTACGGGGGGCGACGGCGGGTTGCCCGCCGACCGGGTCTCCGGCGACGAGCCACTCCTGCCCGCCCGGGTGCACCGCCCCGCCGACCTGCTGCGCTTCCTCCTCGGGCTGGTGGGGATCGCACTGGTCCTGGCCCTGGCGACGTTCGCGCACGGCACCACCCAGGGCCTGGAGAACGACATCGGCAAGGGAGCCGGCCAGGCCCCGCCGCTGCTGATCAACTTCGCCGGCCTGACGGCCTCCATCGCCGTCCTCATCGTGCCGGTGGCCTTCGCCGTCGAACGGCTGATCAAACGGGACGGGCTGCGCATCGCCGACGGCGTGCTCGCGGCGGTCCTGGCACACGGCGTCTCCCTCGCCACCGACCTGTGGGTCTCCGACACCGCCCCGCCCTCCATCCGGGACGCGCTGACGCAGCCGCTGGCCAACGGCGCCCTGACCACACCCGTCCACAGCTACCTGGCCCCGGTCATCGCCTACATGACGGCGGTGGGGATGTCCCGCCGGCCGCGCTGGCGGGTGGCGATGTGGTGCGTGCTGCTGCTGGACGCCTTCGCGGTGCTCGTGGGCCGCTACACGACGCCGTTCGCCATCGTCACGACGATCCTCATCGGCTGGACGGTGGCCTTCGCGACCCTCTACGCGGTGGGCTCGCCCAACGTCCGGCCGACCGGGCAGACGCTGCTGGCGGGCTTGCGCCGGGTGGGGTTCCGCCCGGTCAGCGCGCTGCGGGCGGAGGAGGTGACCACGGAGGACGGCCACACCGGGCACCACGAGCACGGCGACCGGGGCCGGCGTTACCTGGTCACCCTGGAGGACGGGCCCCCGATCGACGTCACCGTCGTGGACCGCGAGCAGCAGGCCCAGGGCTTCTTCTACCGGCTGTGGCGCCGCCTGTCGCTGCGCGGCATCTACCAGCGCCGCAGCCTGCAGACGCTGCGGCAGGCGCTGGAGCAGGAGGCGCTGCTGGCCTACGCCGCGATCGCCGCTGGCGCCAACGCGCCGAAGCTCATCGCCACCTCCGAACTCGGCCCGGACGCCGTGATGCTCGTCTACGAGCACCTCGGCGGCCGGCCGCTGGACACGCTGGCGGACGAGGAGATCACCGACGGGGTGCTGCACAGCGCCTGGGAGCAGGTGCGGGCGCTGCAGTCGCGCCGCATCGCCCACCGGGCGCTGGTGGGCGACGCCCTGCTGGTGGACACCTCGGGTGAGGTGGTCCTCTCCGAACTGCGGGGCGGTGAGATCGCCGCGGGCGACCTGGTGCTGCGGATGGACGTGGCGCAGCTGCTGACCACCTTCGGGCTGCGGGTCGGCGCGGAGCGCGCGGTGGCGGCGGCCGTGGCCGTGCTCGGCCCCGACGCGGTCGCCGACAGCCTGCCGCTGCTCCAGCCCATCGCGCTCAGCCGCACCACCCGCGCCACCCTGCGGCAGCAGAGCCGGGAGCGGGCGCAGCGGGAGCGGGAGGCGGTCCTGGAGGCGTCCCGGGTGGCCAAGGAGCACCGGGCCGCCGAGCGCGGCTCCCACCCGGCCGCCGCTGCCCCCGCCGGCGGGCGCAAGGAGGCCAGGGCGGAGAAGAACGCGGAGAAGCGGGCGATCGACGACGCGCTGGAGGGCGCACGCGAGGAGGACATGCTGGCGCAGATCCGCCGGCAGGTGCTCCGCATCCGCCCCGCCGCCACGGTCGAACCGGCGCGCCTGGAACGCATCCGGCCGCGTACCGTCGTCAGCTGGGTCGCCGGCGCCTTCGCGGGCTACTTCCTGCTCTCGCAGTTCGTCCACGTCAAGTTCGGGCAGCTCATCCACGCCCAGTGGTGGTGGGTGGCGGCGGCGGCGCTGTTCTCGGTGCTCACCTACGTCGCGGCGGCGTTCAGCCTTCTGGGGTTCGTCACCGAGCGGGTCTCCTTCTGGAAGACCTTCCTCGCCCAGGTGGCGGGCGACTTCGTGAAGCTGGCGGCGCCGCCGGCCGTCGCGGGCGTCGCCCTCAACGCGCGGTTCCTGCAGCGTTCCGGCATCCGGCCGGGCCTGGCGGTGGCGAGCGTCGGTGCCTCGCAGCTCTTCGGGCTGGGCGCGCACGTGCTGCTTCTGCTCGTCTTCGGCTACCTGACGGGCACCGAGCGCACCCCCTCGCTCTCCCCGTCCCGCACGGTCATCGCGGGCCTGCTCACGGCGGCCGTGCTGGTACTGGTGGTGACGGCGATCCCGGCGCTGCGCAAGTTCGTCTCGACGCGGCTGCGCAGCCTGTTCGCCGGGGTCGTGCCGCGCATGCTGGACGTCCTGCAGCGGCCCCGGAAGCTGGCGGTGGGCATCGGCGGCATCCTGCTGCTGACGGCCGCCAACGTCATGTGCCTGGACGCCTCGATCCGGGCCTTCGGCAGCTCCGAGCAGATCAGTTACGCGAGCATCGCCGTGGTCTTCCTGGCCGGCAACGCCCTCGGCTCGGCAGCTCCCACGCCCGGCGGTGTGGGCGCGGTGGAGGGCGCGCTGGTCCTCGGTCTGTCGGCGGCAGGGCTCGCGGGGGACACCGCGCTCTCCGCGGTGCTGCTGTTCCGCCTGATGGTCTTCTGGCTGCCGGTGCTGCCCGGCTGGCTGGCCTTCACGTACCTGACCCGCAAGGGCGAGATCTGAGGCCGCGGGCAGCGTGAGCGCCCCCGGCCGCGGGCGCGGCGACGGGCGACGGGCGACGGGCGACGGGCCGGGACGCGTCCAGGGCCCGCCGGGTGATCCGGCGGGCCCTAGACGCGTGGTGCGGGTCCGGCGCGCGGGGCCGCCGGACCGGACTGCTCAGTGCACGGTCAGTAGACCGGCTTCTCGGGCTCGATCTGGTTGACCCAGCCGATGACACCGCCGCCGACGTGGACCGCGTCGGAGAAGCCCGCGGACTTCAGGACCGCCAGGACCTCCGCGCTGCGCACGCCCGTCTTGCAGTGCAGGACGATCTTCTTGTCCTGCGGCAGGCCCTCCAGGGCGTTGCCCATGAGGAACTCGTTCTTCGGGATCAGACGGGCGCCGGGGATGGAGACGATCTCGTACTCGTTGGGCTCCCGGACGTCGATGACGTCGATCGACTCGCCCTCGTCCATCCACTGCTTGAGCTGCTTGGGCGTGATGGTGGAGCCGGCGGCGGCCTCCTGGGCCTCCTCCGAGACCACGCCGCAGAACGCCTCGTAGTCGATGAGCTCCTTGACGGTGGCGTTGGGGCCGCACACCGCGCAGTCGGGGTCCTTGCGGACCTTGACCTGCTTGTAGGACATCTCCAGGGCGTCGTAGATCATCAGGCGGCCGACCAGCGGGTCGCCGACACCGGCCAGCACCTTGATCGCCTCGGTGACCTGGATGGAGCCGATGGACGCGCACAGCACGCCCAGCACGCCGCCCTCGGCGCAGGAGGGGACCATGCCGGGGGGCGGGGGCTCCGGGTACAGGCAGCGGTAGCAGGGGCCGTGCTCGGACCAGAACACCGAGGCCTGGCCGTCGAAGCGGTAGATCGAACCCCAGACGTACGGCTTGTTCAGCAGCACGCAGGCGTCGTTGACCAGGTAGCGGGTGGCGAAGTTGTCCGTGCCGTCGACGATCAGGTCGTACTGCGCGAACAGCTCCATCACGTTGGAGGAGTCCAGGCGCTCCTCGTGGAGGTTCACCGTGACGTAGGGGTTGATGCCCAGCACGGTGTCCTTGGCCGACGCGGCCTTGGAGCGGCCGATGTCGGACTGGCTGTGGATGATCTGCCGCTGCAGGTTGGACTCGTCGACCTCGTCGAACTCGACGATGCCGAGCGTGCCCACGCCGGCCGCGGCCAGGTACATGAGGGCGGGCGAGCCGAGTCCGCCGGCACCGACGCACAGCACCTTCGCGTTCTTCAACCGCTTCTGCCCGTCCATGCCCACGTCGGGGATGATCAGGTGGCGGGAGTACCGGCGTACCTCGTCGACGGTGAGCTCGGGAGCCGGCTCGACCAAGGGTGGCAGCGACACGAATGACCTCAGCAAGTGTTGGTCGATCTGGGTGGGCGGTTCCCCCTCTCGGACAACGCCGAGGTGGGGGACGTTCTCTCCCGTAACACTGCCACGCGCTTCTTCATTCCGAGACACCTGTTCCGATGCGCGAGACGACATCGTCCCAGTAGCCGGGCAGCGCCTCCCAGGCGCCCTCCTGCTCGGTGCGGTCGGTGAGGCAGACGGTGCCTGCGCCCTGCCACCGCGCGATCCGCAGGGCCTGAGCGAGGTGGAGGCGGGGCAGGCCGTGGACGAGGTGGACGAAGCGCTCCGGCGGGTGCTCAGCCGTCCACTCCGGCGCCTGCCACCACCGGTAGTCCACCCAGGCTCCCCGGTAGAGGACGAGCTGGTCGGCGAGGTCGGCGTACCCGGCGTCCGGGGTCCCGCTGTGCCCCGTGACCAGGTGCGCCCCGGCCCGCAGTGCCCGCAGCGTCGTCGTCAGCCGCTGGATCTGCGGCAGCCCCGTCCGCCTGCTGGGACACCGCACGAGATGGAACCCGGCGACGCCGTACCAGTCGAGGTACCGGGAGGCGTCGGCCACCAGTTCGCCGAAGGGCCGGGCGCCGTGCCGGACGTCCAGCAGGCCCAGGACGCGCACCCCGGCCACCCGGAGCCGCGCGGCGGCGGCCAGGCAGTAGGGGTCGGGGCGCGCGCCGGGGCCCTGGGCGACGTCGAGCACCGCCCAGTGCAGGGGAAGGCCGGGACGGGTCAGCCCGGCCCACTCCCCGGGTGCGAGCAGGGGGTGACCGCAGCCCGGCACGCCGAGCCCGAGTGTCCCGGCCTCGACTGCTGCCGGGGCACCCGCCGGTGGGGCGGTCAGATACGACACGCCGCCTCCATCCAGATGTCCGCGAGTGACTCCTCCAGGCCGATGCGCGGCCGCCAGCCGAGCCGGTCGCGGGCGGTGCGGACGTCGGCCTGCTGCCAGGCGCCGCAGCCGTCGGGGTAGCCGACGCCCTGGAGCGCCGCCGACGGCAGCGAGTGGCCGGGGCCGTGGGCGGTGTGCTCGGTGGCCTGTGCGGGGATGGGGCGGTGGGGGGCGCCGGGGTGGTGTCCGGCGGGACCCTCCGGTTCCAGCAGGGTGCCGCTCCAGCCGGCGACGCGGGCCAGGACGGCGGCGGCCTCCCGGAGCCGGACCGCCCGCCCCGAGCCGATGTTGATCACGCCCTGCGCGGCCGAGAGCGAGGCGGCGTGGACGGCCCGGGCGACGTCCCGCACGTCGACGAAGTCGCGCTGCGCGCCGAGCCCGCCGAGCCGGAGCTCGTGCTCGCCCGACTGCATGGCACGCCGCAGCGCCTCGGCCAGGCGCCCCAGCGGGGAGCCGGCCGGGGTGCCGGGGCCCGCCGGCGAGAAGACCCGCAGCACCACCGCGTCCAGGCCGGAGCCCAGAACCAGCTCGGTGGCGGCGAGCTTGCTGACCCCGTACGGCCCGCCCGGCCGGGGGACGGCGTCCTCGGCGGTGGAGGCGCCGGGCTGGGCCGGGCCGTACTCGGCGGCGCAGCCGATGTGGACGAGCCGGGCGCCGCAGCCGCTGCGCCGCAGCGACTCGCAGACCGTGGCGACCGCCACCGTGTTGTGCCGGGTCAGCTCGCGGGCACCGCCCCGGGTGGTCCCCGCGCAGTTCACGACGACGCCGGGGTGCACGGCGTCGAGGAAACGGGTCAGCGCCCCGGGGCTGCCGGTGGCCAGGTCGAAACGGACGTCGGCGTCGTCCCCCCTGCCGAGGGCGGTGAGCTGGACGGCGGGGTCGGCGAGCAGACGGTCGGCAACGTAGCGGCCGAGAAACCCGTTGGCACCGATCAGCAGCACTCTCATCGGTCGGCCCCCCGGAGGTGGTTGCGGGTCGGGAGAGGGTCGGTCATGACGGTGGCTCCTAACTCTGGGGACGGAAGGGCCGGCGCGGGGCGGACGCCGGCCGCGGGGAGGAAGGGTGGGACGGGGGCGGGCGGCGCGGGGGCCGCCGTCGGCCCCCGGGTCACGGCGGGGGCGCGGCCTCGCAACCGGCGGGTGCCGCCGCCGCAGGCCGCTGCAGGGCCGCGTGGGCCGCGGGGCCCGCCCCCTCCGCCGCGGCGTGGAGTGGGGTGACCGCCTCCACGGACTCCTGCGGCACCGCCCCGGGGAGGTGGGCGGAGGCGCGGGTGAGAGTCCGCCGGCCGTGCAGGAGGAGGACCGACGCCGAAGCGGCGCAGACCACGGCTCGCAGCTGCCACTCCCGGGCCGGGTCCGTGAACCAGCCCGCGCCGGGGAACGGGTGGGGGCGGGCCAGGAGGTGCCCGGCCGCGAGGGCGGCGTGGCCGGCCAGGGCCGTCAGGAGGGCCCCGGCCTGGGCCCTGGTCCGCCCGTACAGGGCCGAGAGGCGTGCCTGGAAGAGGAGGACGCCCAGGGCGAGGGCGGCACCATCGGGGACGGGGCTCAGCCCGAAGGCGGTCCGGGCGGCGGCCAGCACGGCGGCGAGCGAGACGGCGTGGCCTGCGGCGGTGAGCAGCAGCGCGGGGCGGGTCCGGCCGGTGAACTCGGTCAGCCACCGGCTGTCGGCCAGGGCACGGCGCCCCCGGCGTGCGAACCACCGGGCCCACCAGGCCGCGAGCGGCAGGCCGCAGGCCAGGCCCACAGCGGTCGCCGTGCACGTGGCCGCCGCCGCGGTCGTCACCGACGCGGACGCCGGGCGGCCCGCCGGCGGCCCGCCCGTGCCCGGGTGGGCGGCCAGGAGGGTCCAGACCAGGAGCAGTGCGGTGGTCACCGCGGCTGCCGGGCCTGCCCGGTGGCGGGCGCGCAGCGGGCCGCTGCGCACTGCCAGCCGGACGGCCGGCCAGGCGAAGCCGGCTCCGGCTACGAGGACGGCCGGCCGCAGCAGTGGGCCGCCCTGTGCCGGGTCGGCTGCCGCGAACGCCGCCGCGGTGGTAGCACACAGCGCCGCCGGCAGCAGGTGCAGGGCGAACCGGACCCCGCGCGCGGGACGGTTGCCCGGGGCCGGCGCCGGGGCGGGGCCCGTCGGCTCGGATGTCCTGGGCGGAACGCTGCCGGGGGCACGGGCCCAGACCTCCTCGGCCAGCGAGAAGACGTCGCGGTGGCGGTAGCGGGCGGCCGTGCGGTCGGTGACGCCGTGTGCCTCCAGGCCCGCGGCGATCTCCCAGGGGTCGACCGCGGTCTCGCACAGTTCGCGGTGGCGGTGCATGAGCAGCCGGACGGGGTCGGCGGGGCCCGGGCGGGGCGGTGCCGCCACGGGGGTGGCGGCTCGGGTGCCGGGCGGGCCCTGCGGCGGCAGCTGGGCGGAGTCCGGGACGGCCGGGGAGGCGGACACCTGCACGGCGGACCCTGACTCCGGACGGTCGGTGGTGCTCACGCGGCTCCCCCCTTGTCCCAGGTGCCCACGGGTGCGGCGGCGTGGTGTTCCCTGCTCCGGCCGTGGGGTGCCGAAGGGCAGGGCTCGGCGGTGGTGGGCGCGCGTCGTCCGGGGGCGGGCGGCGCCGGTTGCCGTGTGCGCGGCTGCCCGGTCCGGCCGGCGTGGGGCGTGCCGGAGCCGCGGGTGCACCCTGCCCAGCTGCCGGGGAGACGGGCCTCGGCGGGCAGGGCGAACGGGAGCACGGGCCCGGCCGCCAGGCGATGGTCACGGGCCTGCGAGCCGGACATCAGCTCCAGGTAGATGCCCCGGAAGGCGGAGAGGTTCTGCTCGACGGTGAAGAGCTCCAGGGCCCGGGCCCGCGCCGCCGCCCCCAGCCGGGCCCGCCGCGCCGGGTCCCGCAGCAGGGCCAGGCAGGCGTCGGCGAGGGCGCGCGGGTTGCGCGGCGGCACCACCAGGCCCGTGCCGCCGATGACCTCGCAGACCGCCCCCACGTCGGTGGAGACCGTGGCCCGGCCGCTGAACATGGCCTGAACCAGCGCCCGCGGGAAGCCCTCGACGACGCTGGAGAGGACGGCCACGGCGGCCCCCGCGTAGGCGTCCGCCACCTCCGGCACGGTGGGCGATCCGACCTCCTCGAAGGTGACCGGGCTCCGGCCGACGGTGTGCGCGTCGGCCGCCTCGTCGGGGAAGAGGTGCGCCGCCAGGGCGCGCAGTTGCGCCGCGTACGCCTCGTCCGCGGGGGCAGGGCCCGGGGAGCCGACGATGCGGAGGGTGGCGTGGGGCGCCGCGCTGCGGACGGCGGCGAACGCGTGCACCAGGCCGACCAGGTCCTTGTCGGGGGTGAGGGTGCCGACCCACACCAGGCACTGCGAGTCGTCGGCCGGGGCGTCGGGCAGCGGCACGAACGGGTCGGCGACCATCCCGGGGTGGACCGTGCGCAGCCGGTCGCGGGGGGCTCCGCAGCGCTCCTGCCAACGGCGGGCGCGGCTGCCGCCGGGGGTGATCAGCGCGGCCCGGCGGTAGGTCTCGGCGGCCAGGGCGCGCTCGAAGGACGCCACCAGGGTCCGCACCGTCGGAGCGGTGTCCCGCGCGCCTCCCGGGGCGCGGCGCAGGTAGTGCTCGCGCAGCGCGGCGTCCACCTCGGTGACCAGCAGCGGGACGCCGTGGTGCCGCGCCGCCAGCAGCCCCGGCAGGGCGACCGGGCCGGCGGCTGTGGCGTGGCACAGGTCGACGGTGTCCAGGGCGGGGACGACACCTGCCCATTCCGTCCCCGGAGGCCCCGCGGGGAGCGGCTGCGCTGCGGTCGGGACGCCCGGCGCGTCCTCGGGGCCGGTGGTGTACCAGTCCAGGGAGAGCGGACGCAGGGCGCGTTCGAGGTGGTCGGCGAGGGCGAGGAGGTCGTCGACGTGCGGGGTGTCGCCGGTGCGTCCCGCGGCCTGCCGCAGCGGCCGCTCCAGCAGGCGCAGGGCCTCCTCGCCGAGGAGCAGGCCGGGAAGGTGCCCGGGGTGCTCGCCCGCGAGGTCGGCGAGGCCGTACAGGCCGGCGGCGAAGGACTCGGCCCGTTCCCCGCCGGGGGCGGCAGGTCCCTCGGCGGTGAAGCCGTCGACCAGGGAGGCCAGGTGCGAGGCGAAGCCCCGCCGCAGCCGCCGGCCGGCGCGGCCGGCGGCGCCCCCGGCCGGCGGGGGCCCCCACAGGGGGGCGGTGCGCGGGCCGCGGACGTTGCCGGGGAGGGCCGCCGGCGACGGGGCCCCCGGTTCGCGGGGAAGGAGGTGGAGGAGGAACTCGTGGCTGCCCAGACCGCGCACCAGCCGGTCGCACCACGCTCCGCCCTCCCCCGGCGCATCCGGACGGACACTCTCGGTGAGCAGACCCACGCGCACGAGCGCACCCCCGTTCTTCCAGTCGGTGTCCTGGTGGCGGCTGACGCCCGTCACCAGCAGCAAGACGGTAAGCAGCGGCGACTCGGCCGCATGGACGGTTGTCCGTCGCGCCACCGGAAGGGGTGAATCGTCGTGACTTTCCCCCGCTGCGGCCGTTTCGCCGCGCTATGTGTCGGGGAGTGCCGGCAGAGCGGGCCGGGGCCTCGCGGGGGGTGCGGGCCCCGGACCGGTCCGGCCGGTCAGGTGGCGGGGTAGGGCCAGGCGTTGGCGCGGCAGGTGCGCCCGTCGAGGGTGAGGAACTTCGTCTGCTGCATCATCACCGGGGCCAGGGCGCCGTCCCGGGGGCAGGTCTCGTGGTTGTGCCCGAGCCGGTGCCCGACCTCGTGGTTGATGAGCATCTGGCGGTAGGAGTACATCGCCTCGGGCCCGTAGGTCTCGGCGCCCTGCGCCCACCGGTAGGCGTTGATCATCACGCGGGGGGTGGCGGCCGAGTCGCAGGAGACGTTCTCCTCGGAGGTGTCCAGCCCCGACTTGGCGCACCAGGCCGCGGTGGTGCCCGGGCTGGCGAGCGTGATGACGAAGTCGGGGGTGCCGGAGCTGATCCGCTCGAAGGTGCGCACCCCGCCGTGCGCCCAGCTCCGGTCGTCGTTGAGGGTGCGCTGGACGGCATCGGCGAAGAGCGTCCCGTCCAGCGGCAGTCCGTCCTCCACGTCCACCCGGTAGCGCAGGCGCTGCCCGCGGCCGGGCGCCGGGTCGTGGCCGGGGACTGCGGTGAAGTGTCCCGAGGCCGTCAGGTGGGGGTCCAGGTCCAGGGGCTGGGACATCTTCTGGGCGTAGGTCAGCGGAGCGGCCCGCCGGGTGGAGCGGGAGGAGCCGTCCGCGCTCCGGTGCTTGCCCTCCCCGCCCGCCGAGGCCGAGGGCGAGGCCGCGGCACCGGCCCCGTCGGCCGTCGTCGACCGCTGGTGGCCGCCGTCGGCGAACTGGCCCGCCGCCACCACCGCCAGGACGGTGGCGACCGCCGCGGCGGCGACCCCCGCCAGGGTGCGGCCTCTGCCGCTCCGGCCGGCGCCGCCCCGTTCGCCTCCGTCCCCCTCGTCCGTGGCCCCTCCGCCGGCGCCGCCGGCCTCGGGGGCGATCCCGGGGGTGTCCGTGTCCCCGACCGCGGTATCGGCACCCGGTCTGCGCTGCGCCGGCCCGGGGACGGGGCGCCAGCGGCCGGAGGCAGTGGCGGTGGGCCCCGCCGACGCCCCGTCCGGGGTCGCGGCCGGAGCTGTCCGGCCCGAGGGGGCGAGGCCGTCGAAGGCCTCCAGGTACTCCTTGCGGGGGCCGGCGAGCGGACCGCCGGCGGGTGCCGAGGCGCTGCCGGTGACGGTCGGGCCGGTGGGAGCGGCAGCACCGGGGACGGGCAGGGCGCCCCAGGCGCCGCCGCCCTCGTGCTGCTGCGGGTGGGCGCCGCGCGCGGCACCGTCCCCGGTGGCGCGGTGCGGGGCGGGGAAGGCCGGTCGGTCGTGGCCTGGCGGGGCGGGCCGGGGCGCGGGAGCGGGCCGGGGGCGGGGGGCGGCCTCCTCGGGATCGGGCGTCCGCGGGTGGCTCGCCCCGGCTTCGTCCGTGCCGGTCTCGCGACGACTGTGGCGTCCCACGTCTGCTCAGCTCCTGCCCGTCTGGAGGTCCGTGCTGCCGCGCCCGGTGGGTGCGCGGTGCCTGCCGTCGCCGGCCGGCCGGTCGTCTGCGACGGAGTCCAGCAGCTCGCCGACGGCACCGGCCACGGCCTCGGGGTACTCCATCATCGCGACGTGCCCGGCGTCCGGCAGCGTCAGCATCCGCGAGCCGTGGAAGGCCTCGGCGGCCCGGCGCGCCATGCGGAAGGAGACGAGCCGGTCGCGCCCACCGTAGACCAGCAGCGTCGGGGCGAGCACCCGCTCCGCCTGGCGCCAGAGGTTGTACTGGCCGCCGAGGGTGTACGCGTTGACGATGCCGCGGGCCGAGCGCTCCATGGAGTCCCAGAAGTAGGGGAGTTCGAGCCGCCGGGCGTACTCCTCGGTGGCCGCGGCGAAGCTGTCGGGGCTGACGCGTCCGGGGTCGCCGTAGCACAGGCCCAGCACCTCGCGGGTGCGGCGCTCCGCGGTCCAGTCCCGCGTGAGGTGGCGGAAGAGGCGCGTGACCCCGGGCAGGGCCAGCAGCGCGGTGGGCATCGCCGACAGCTGCGGCGGCACCTCGGGCATCGCCGGCGAGATGAGCGTGAGGGTCCGCACCAGGTCGGGGCGGGCTGCCGCGACGGTCGTCGCCACCGCCCCGCCCAGCGAGTTGCCGAGCAGGTGGACCGGGCCCTCGTGGCACGCCTCCAGGTAGCGGATGACGGCGCGCGCATGGCCGGGCACGGAGTAGTTGCCGTCGTCGGGCGGCGGCGAGTCACCGAAACCGGGGAGGTCGAGCGCCACCCCGTTGACGCGGTCGGCCAGCCTCGGCATCAGGTCCGACCAGTTCTGGGAGGACCCGCCGAGGCCGTGGACGTAGAGGGCGGTCGGGAGTCCGGGCCGCTGTTCGGCACGCGTGCGCACGCTGAGCGTGAGGCCGGGCAGGGTGACGGTGCGTACCCGCTCCCCCGCCCCGACGCGGGAGGCCCGGCCGGCGGGCGGCACGGGCATCAGGGCCCGGGCGTCCGGCGACTCGTCGGTGGAGGACATGCGTCGATGTTACGAGAGGATCACGTGCCCGCCGCCTGTGGTGGCGCTCACAGGGGGACCCGTCCGGGGCGGCGCCTCCCGGTCCGCGTCGCGTTCGGGGACGGTGTCTCCTAGGCTCGGACGTGCACGACGGCCCGGACGCACCCGACCGCGGCGGCCGTGGTCCGCCGGCCGGAGGCCGGTGCCCTGCAGAGCCGGTGACCAGCGCGGAAACAGCAGTCATCGGGGGCCGTCCCACGGGAAGAAGGGGGTCATGATGCCAGTCGACCCGACAGAACCGGAAGTGCCCGCGACCGACGACGCCCAGGAGATCCACGTGGAGGCTCCCGAAGCCGACGCGCACGAGCAGCGCGCCCCGATCGCCCCCGGGGACGCGGTGGAGGAGGAGGCCGTGCCCCCGCTCGTCCCTGACCCGTTCGGGGTGGCGAACGAAGCCGACCGAGCCGAGCAGGCCCGCATCGTGGAACTCGACGAAGACGAATACCGATGACCTGTGGAGGTATGTCACCTTCCCACGAGGGGAAGGGCGGTTTTTTCTCGCCGCTGCGCACGCACAGGTCCGTTACCCAAAAGTACGATGGCGGGCGCGGGACCGCCGAGCTGCGGCTCCGCACCCGGAACCATCCTTGGGAGGCGGCGTGACAGCCATCGAGCAGACCGAGGCGGCGCGCCCGCGGGGCACCCGCCTGCCGCGCCGAGCCCGGCGGAACCAGCTCCTCGGTGCCGCACAGGAGGTCTTCGTCGCCCAGGGCTACCACGCGGCGGCGATGGACGACATCGCCGAGCGGGCGGGCGTGAGCAAGCCTGTGCTCTACCAGCACTTCCCCGGCAAGCTGGACCTCTACCTGGCGCTGCTGGACCAGCACTGCGAGGCGCTGCTGCAGTCGGTGCGCACCGCCCTCGCCTCCACGACGGACAACAAGCAGCGCGTCGCGGCCACCATGGACGCCTACTTCGCGTACGTCGAGGACCCGGGCGGCGCCTTCCGCCTGGTCTTCGAGTCGGACCTCACCAACGAGCCGGCCGTGCGGGAGCGGGTGGACCGCGTCTCACTGAGCTGTGCGGAGGCGATCAGCGAGGTCATCGCCGAGGACACCGGGCTGTCCAAGGACGAGTCGATGCTGCTCGCCGTCGGGCTGGGCGGCTACTCGCAGGTGGTGGCCCGGTACTGGCTCTCCTCGGGGAGCACCGTGCCGCGCTCGACCGCCGTCCAGCTGCTCACCTCGCTGGCCTGGCGGGGCATCGCGGGCTTCCCGCTGCACGGCGCCGAGGGGCACTGAGCCGAGGGCGCGAAGGCGCCCGGGGTCCCCGGCCGTCGCTTGCGGGCGACGGCCGGGGACACGGTGTCACAAGGCGCCGAAACCGACCTTGCGAGCGACCTGCTCGCCGATCTCCACGTACGCCAGGCGTTCGGCGGGGACGAGGACCTTGCGGCCCTTCTCGTCCTCGAGGCTCAGTAGCTGCGAGGTGCCGCCCAGAGCCTCCGCCACCGCACGCTCGACGTCCTCGGCGGACTGCCCGCTCTCCAGAACGATCTCGCGGGGCGCGTGCTGCACGCCGATCTTGACCTCCACGGCCTTGTCCCTCCGACGGTCCGATCTCCCCTCGGGCCTACCCGCGGGGTGCGCGACGATCCGCGCAGTACGCAGCCACATTAGCCCGGTACGGGGACCCGGCCCCGTCCGCGGGAACACGCCCGCAGCGAACACCGCGGAGGACGGCCGGCGCCCGCCCCGGCACCGGGCCCGGCGGGCGGCTCCGGGTGCGGGCCTCCCGGGACCGGCACGGGCGGGCGGGAGCGCGCCGCGGCGCACGGCGGCATCCGGGATCATCCAGGGGGTGGCTCAGGGTTGCCGGGTCCGCACGGTGGGTACGACGGCCGGTGACGGAGTCGCCGGGGCCGACCGGCACCCACCGGCCCGTCACCGTGGACGTCCGACGTGTCGGGAGGGAAGCCGCATGATCCTGGAAGCGCTGGCCTCGTTGGGGCTCGGACTGCTGATCGCGCTGGCCTCCACCCGGTGGTGGGCGGTGCGCCTTCCGCTGCGCCGCCTGAACCTGTGGACGGGCCCCGGCGCCGCACTGCTCGGGGCGTTCGTCGCCCGCTCGGTCCTCGGCCCGGGCCACCCGGCGGTGGTCCTCCTCGCGGCGGTGGCGATGGCGGCGGCGGCCCTGTCGCTGCTGGTCCGCCCGCAGCACGGCCGGGTGCGGTCGGTCACCGCCTGAGGCCCCGGGCCGGTGGCGACACCGCCGGGCCGGCGTGTCGGGCTGCCGGCCGGCGGTCCGGTGGGAGGAGTCAGGCGGCCAGCCCCAGGGCGGCCATCCGCTTGGTGTGCGCCTCGGTGATGCGGGAGAACATCCGCCCGACCTCGGCCAGGTCGAAGCCGTCGGCGACCCCGCCCACCAGCATCGTCGAGAGCGAGTCCCGCTCGGCCACCACCCGCTGCGCCTGGGAGAGCGCCTCACCCATCAGGCGCCGCGCCCACAGCGCGAGCCGGCCGCCGACCCGGGGGTCCGCCTCGATGGCGGCCCGGACCTTCTCCACGGCGAAGGAGGCGTGCCCGGTGTCGCCGAGCACGGTCAGGACCAGCTCCCGGGTGTCGGAGTCGAGGCGGACCGCCACCTCGCGGTAGAAGTCGCTGGCGATCGAGTCGCCGACGTAGGCCTTGACCAGCCCCTCCAGCCAGTCGGAGGGCGCGGTCTGCCGGTGGAACTCGTCCAGCGCCCCGGCGAAGGGCTCCATGGCCTCGTTCGGCTCGGCCTCCACCTGGGCGAGGCGTTCCCGCAGGGTCTCGAAGTGGTGGAACTCGGCCGAGGCCATCTTGGCCAGCTCGGCCTTGTCGTCCATGGTGGGCGCGAGCTTCGCGTCCTCGGCCAGGCGCTCGAAGGCGGACAGCTCGCCGTAGGCGAGGGCGCCCAGCAGGTCGATCACGGCGGCCCGGTACTGCGGGTCGCCGGACGCCTCCTCCCAGGTCCGGTCCGCGATACGGCCGGCCTCGCCCGGGGCGGACCCGGCTGCGGCGCCCCGGTCGGTGCCGTCGGCGGCGGAGGCGGTCTGAGCGTGCTGCTGGTCTGGCGTCTCCATGCAGCGCACAATAGCCGTCCCGACCGGTGGCGTTGTGAGCACGGTCGTCCTCGCCGGGCGCTTTCGCACAGGGTGTGACGTGTTCTTCCGTCCACAGCCCTTCGGCTGTGGCGCCCGTTACCGGTAGAGTGATAGAGAACCTGTCCCGTATGGGCAGGTCGTTCCACGCACGCGGATGCCCGGTCGGTGGCCCGATCGGCTCCACACGACCGCCCTCTGGACGGTGCGTACCGAGTACGCGCGCAGAGGGGACACCGCTCGCGGCATGTGTGTCCGAGCGAAGGCAGTGGTCCCGCGCCCTCCGGCCGCAGCAGCGCCGGTGTGTCCTGCACGGCCCGTACGCGTACGGGCAGGTGGGCGACGGGCACGGTACTGACCCCCTTCGCGTCGGACGCCGCCTCACGCCGCGTCTCACAGAAGAGGCGACCACCCTGACTACGTTCCGAGACCTCGGGATCCTTCCCGAGACGGCCGAAGCCCTTGAGGCCGTCGGCATCACGACCCCCTTCCCCATCCAGGAGATGACGCTCCCGGTGGCCCTGTCGGGCTCCGACGTCATCGGCCAGGCCAAGACCGGCACCGGCAAGACCCTGGGCTTCGGTCTCCCCCTGCTGGAGCGCGTGACCGTCCCCGCCGACGTCGAGTCGGGCCGGGCGGACGCCGACCGGCTCACCGACGCGCCGCAGGCGCTCGTCGTCGTCCCCACCCGTGAGCTGTGCCAGCAGGTCACCAACGACCTGCTCACCGCGGGTAAGGCCCGCAACGTCCGGGTGCTCGCCATCTACGGCGGCCGGGCGTACGAGCCGCAGGTCGAAGCCCTGCAGAAGGGTGTGGACGTCGTCGTCGGCACCCCCGGCCGGCTGCTCGACCTGGCGCGGCAGAAGAAGCTGACGCTCTCCGCCGTCCGGGCGCTCGTCCTGGACGAGGCCGACGAGATGCTGGACCTGGGCTTCCTCCCGGATGTCGAGCGGATCATCGAGTTCCTCCCGGCGAAGCGCCAGACCATGCTGTTCTCGGCGACCATGCCGGGGCAGGTCGTCTCGCTCGCGCGCCGCTACATGACGCAGCCCACGCACATCAGCGCCACCTCGCCCGACGACGCCGGACAGACGGTGGCCAACATCACCCAGCACATCTTCCGGGCCCACTCGATGGACAAGCCGGAGATGGTCTCGCGCATCCTCCAGGCCCGCGGGCGCGGCCTGGCCATGATCTTCTGCCGCACCAAGCGCACCGCCGCGGACATCGCCGACCAGCTCTCCAAGCGGGGTTTCGCCGCCGGTGCGGTCCACGGCGACCTGGGGCAGGGCGCGCGCGAGCAGGCGCTGCGGGCCTTCCGCAACGGCAAGGTGGACGTGCTGGTGTGCACCGACGTCGCCGCCCGCGGCATCGACGTCGAGGGTGTGACCCACGTCATCAACTACCAGACCCCCGAGGACGAGAAGACCTACCTGCACCGGGTGGGCCGCACCGGCCGCGCGGGCAACAAGGGCACCGCGGTCACCCTCGTCGACTGGGACGACATCCCGCGCTGGCAGCTGATCAACAAGGCGCTGGACCTGCCCTTCCAGGACCCGGAGGAGACCTACTCCACCTCCGGGCACCTCTACGAGCTGCTGGACATCCCCGAGGGCACCAAGGGCGTCCTGCCGCGCAACGAGCGCACCCGCGCCGGGCTGGCGGCCGAGGAGGTCGAGGACCTGGGTGAGACCGGTGGCCGCGGCCGTTCCGGCGGCCGGCGCGGCGAGGGCCGCGACAGCCACGAGACCCGGGAGGCCCCGGCCGAGCGGACCCGCACCCCGCGCCGGCGGCGTCGTACCCGCAACGGCGCGCCGGTGGGCGAGGGCGGCCGGCCGGCCGAGGCGGCGAAGGACCGGTCCGGCGCCGAGGCCTCGCTCGACGCCGCCGAGGGCGCCGCGCCGTCCGACGGCCCGCGTCAGCCGCGCCGGCGTCGCCGTACCCGCAGGTCCGGGGAGTCCCAGCCGGCCGCCGCGCAGGTGCCGGCCCGTGACGGAGAGCAGACCGCGTCGGCGCCCGAGGCGTCCCCGGCTGTCGCCCCGGTGGCCGAGGCCGTCGTCGAGACGGTCGGTGAGACCCCGGAGGCACCGGCCGGGCCGCGTCGCCGCACCCGCAGGGCCGCCGAGCCCGCGGTGACCGCCGAGGTCGTCACCGAGCCGGCGCCCGCTGCGGCGACCGAGGCAGTCGAGACGGTGACCAAGCCGCGGCGGACGCGCAAGACCGCCGCAGCCAAGGCCGCCCCCACCGAGGCCGCCACCGAGGCCGCGGACACCGCAGCCGAGGCAGCCGCCCCTAAGGAGACGCCGGCACCGCGCCGCCGCACCCGCAAGACCGCGGCGACCACCCCCGCACCGGCCACCGACACCGCCACCGCCACCGCGGACGAGGCACCCGCCAAGCCCCGCCGCACCCGCAAGGCCACCGCCAAGCCCGCCGAGGCACCCGCCACGGCCGAGACCGCGGCGACCGAGGCAGTCGAGACGGTGACCAAGCCGCGGCGGACGCGCAAGAGCGCCGCAGCCAAGACCGCCCCCACCGAGGCCGCGGACACCGCAGCCGAGGCAGCCGCCCCAAAGGAGACGCCGGCACCGCGCCGCCGCACCCGCAAGACCGCGACGACCACCCCCGCACCGGCCACCGACACCGCGGACGAGGCACCCGCCAAGCCCCGCCGCACCCGCAAGGCCACCGCCAAGCCCGCCGAGGCACCCGCCACGGCCGAGACCGCCGAGGTGCCGGCGCAGCCGCGTCGGGCCCGCAAGCGGACCGCGAAGGCCGCCGAGGCGGCTCCCGAGAGCTGAGCCCGGCCTCCGGCGGTTGCGGAGGAGCAGCACATCCGACGGCCCGGTCGCCACGGCGACCGGGCCGTCGGCCGTCCCCCTCCCCGTCCGCGAACGTTTCCGCCCGCTCGGCTCCGTGACGCGCAGCGGTACGCTCGCCTGTATGAGCACGCCGCCCACCCTGGAGCTGCCGCCCTGCGCCTCGGCGTACCGTCTCGCGACCGACCGGGGGGAGTTCGCCGTCCATGACGCCCGGCCCGAGCAGTGGCGGGGCACCGCCTTGCTGGTACCGGGGTTCACCGGCAGCAAGGAGGACTTCATCGGCCTGCTGGCCCCGCTGGCGGCGTCCGGTTTCCGCGTGGTGGCGGTCGACGGCAGGGGGCAGTTCGAGTCCCCCGGCCCCCGGGAGGAGTCTGCCTACGCCCGGCGGGAGTTGGCGCAGGACGTGCTGGCGCAGACCCGGGCGCTGACGGCGGCCGGCGGACCGGAGAGCGGGCCGGTGCACCTCCTGGGGCACTCGCTGGGCGGGCTGGTGACCCGGTCCGCGGTACTCGCCGACCCTGCGCCGTTCGCCTCGCTCACCCTGATGAGTTCGGGGCCGGCAGCGGTGGCACCCGCCCAGTGCGAGCGGTTGCGCATGCTGGTGACGGCACTCGGCGGGATGGACATGGCCGGGGTCTGGCGGGCGATGCGGGAGCTGGAGCCCCTGGAGACGCCCCGGGACGCGTCGGCGGCGGCGTTCCAGGACTTCCTGCGGCAGCGCTGGATGGCCACGGTCCCCGAGCAACTCATCGCCACCGCCGGGCAGTTGCTGACCGAGCCCGACCGGGTGGCCGAACTCGCCGGACTGGGGCTGCCGATGCACGTCATCAGCGGCGAAGTGGACTACGCCTGGCCCGTGCCCACGATGGACGCCATGGCCGCCCGCCTTCGGGCGCACCGCACCGTCGTGCCGGACGCCGAGCACTCCCCCAACGCCGAGCAGCCCGCCGTGACCGCCGCGGCCCTCGCCGGGTTCTGGCTGCGCACCCCCGCCACCCCGGGCGACACGAGCCGGGTGGCCACGCGGGACACACCGGCCGTCCCGGCAGAGGACTGACCGGGCGGGGCTGCGCCCCTGGGGCAGGGACGCCGGCCCCCCGACCGGCGAGGCCGCCGTCCGCTTCACCCTGAAAGCAGTCCGACCCCTCGCTCCCGGCACCACCCCGCACACCCCTACGCGTCACTCTCCGTGGGCGCGTTCACAGCGGAGATGTCCGTTATCTGCACGCTGTGACGCCTTTGTCACACGGACGTCGTTAGACGTTCAAAAATTTTCTTTAGCGTAGGGAATGAACCGCTGATACAGCGCGTTGTACAGAACGGAAGCGCTCGGCAGTGGAGCCGCAGGGCTACCGACCACACCAGTTCTCCGTTGGAGGATCAGACGAAGGGAGAAGCCGTGCGCTTCGAGATCATGCGTTTGGACGACGTCGACGGTTCGGCCGTGGACAGCACCGTCGTGGACGCCGCCTCCGTCAAGCAGATCGTGCAGCAGGCCGCAGCAGTCGGCCAGCGCATCTACATCCGCCCCGCCGCAGAGGCCGTCGTGAACAGCTGACGGCCGCGGGCGCACGCCGCGACGCGTCGTACCGCCCGCACGACACCCATCCTCCGACGCCCCCGGCGCCTCGCGCGCCGGGGGCGTCGGTGCGTGCGGAAGGGGGTTCAGCCGCCCCGGACGACCTGGGTGACGCCGTTGATGATCTGCTGGACGGCCAGCGCGGAGAGCATCATGCCCGCCAGCCTCGTCACCAGCACCACCCCGCCGTCCTTGATGACCCGGATGATGACGAGCGAGAAGCGCATCACCACGTAGAGCACCACGTGGATCGCCGCGATCGCCGTCCAGACGGCGAACTGGCCGCCGAACCCGTCGGTGTGCTGGACGGCGAGGATCACCGAGACGATGGCGCCGGGCCCCGCCAGCAACGGCATGCCGAGCGGGACCAGGGCGACGTTGACGTCCTTGGTCTGGGTCGGGGCCTCGGACTTGCCGGTCAGCAGGTCCAGTGCCACCAGCAGGAGCAACAGGCCGCCGGCGATCATCAGCGCCGGCGTGGTGATGTGCAGGTAGGCCAGGATCTGCCGGCCGCAGACGCCGAAGACGGTGATCACCGAGCAGGCGACGGCCGCGGCCTGCCAGGCCATCCGGCGCTGGACCCGGGCGGTCCGGCCCGAGGTCAGGGCCAGGAAGATCGGCGTGATCCCGAGCGGGTCCATGATCACGAAGAGGGTGAGGAAGAGCGAGCCGAAGACGGTGAGGTCGAACACGGGGAGGGCCTTGCGGTGGGGAGGGGCGGGGGTGCGTGGGCGGCCCGGCGCGGCGGCCCGCCCGTGCGCACCCGTCCCACGGCAGGACGGAACCGGGGAAGGGCAGGTGCGACGGGGCGGGGCGCGGGCGGAACGGGCGGCGCGGGGAAGGGCCGGTCAGCCGCCGGCGCCCGGCACGGGGAACGCGCCGGTGGCACGGCGGACGATCTCGCCGTAGATCTCGGGGTCGGTGGTGTGCTCACCGAGGACGCAGGTCTTGCGGCTGCCGTGGTAGTCGCTGGACCCGGTGGTCAGCAGGGCGTGTTCGGCGGCGAGCGAGCGCAGCCGGTCGCGGGTCGCCTCGTCGTGGTCCATGTGGTCGACCTCAAGGCCGTCGAGCCCGGCGGCGGCCAGCTCGGCGATGGCGCTCTCCGGCACGCAGACGCCGCGCTTGCGGGCCTGGGGGTGGGCGAAGACGGTGACTCCGCCGGCCGCCTTGACCAGCCGGATCGCCTCGAAGGGGTCGAGTTCGTGCTTGGCCACGTGGGCGCGGCCGCCGTCGGCCAGCCACTCGGTGGTGAAGGCGTCGGAGACGCTCGGCACGACGCCCAGCTCCACCATCGCCGCGGCGACGTGCGGCCGGCCCACGGCACCGTCACCGGCGATGCGCGCGACCTGCTCCCAGGTGACCTGCACGCCGAGGTCGCGCAGCCTGCGGACCATGGCCTGGGCCCGGGGCACCCGGTCGTCGCGCACGAGCTCCCGCTCGCGGGCCAGTTCCGGCTCCTGCGGGTCGAAGAGGTAGGCCAGCATGTGCATGCTGACCGGCTCGGCGTCCGCCGCGGAGCCCTCGCGGGGCCGCCAGCGGCACGAGAGTTCGGCCCCGGTGACCAGGGTCAGTCCCGCGGGCAGCGCGGCGCGCGCCTCGGCGTGACCGGCGACGGTGTCGTGGTCGGTCAGCGCCACCACGTCCAGTCCCGCGGCGGCGGCCTTGCGCACCAGCTCGGCGGGGGTGTCCGTACCGTCCGAGGCCGTGGAGTGGGTGTGCAGGTCGATACGCACGGCTCGAACTCCCTCGGACTCGTGGGCGGCGCGGCGGGGCCGCGGCGGACCCTGGGAAGGATACCGGCATCGGCGAGTCGTTCGAGCAGCCCTTCGAACCGCCCGAACGGCCGAAGGGAGGCGTCCGGCCTGACTCTCCCCCGCGGTCACCCGGCGTGATCCCCGCAGCCCGCCCGGCCTGCCCGGCCCCGGCCGCCCGCAGCCCGGCCTCCCTTGACGTCCGGCCGGGCCAGGAGGACCGTGGAAACCTATGAAGGGCGAAGCCAGCTGCCCGAAGTGCGGCGGCCGAGTGAGGGCGCCAGGCCTGTTCTCGGACGCCTGGGAGTGTGAGGCGCACGGCGCCGTCCACCCCCTGCAACCCGCGCTGCCCCCGAGTGTCGAAGCGCTGCGGGCCGTGGTGGGCCGCGCGCACGTCCCGGTGTGGATGCCCTGGCCCCTCCCGGTGGGCTGGCTCTTCACCGGAGTGGCCGCCGCCGGGGACGACCGCAGCGGTGGCCGCGCCGTCGTGGTCGCTTGCTCGGGGCCGGGTCCGCTGGGCGGTCCGGGCGAGCTGCTGCTGGTGGCCGAGGAGCTCGGCGAGGGACTGGGCGCCCACTACGCCGGCATCGACGGCCCCGACCCCGGTCCGCTGCTGCGCACGGACGAGGCGCTCCGGGCGAAGGTGGTGGCCGGCGGCCACCCCACGCCGCTGTGGCGGGTGCAGGACACGCCCGCCGACCGGGCCGTCTTCGCCGGTGAGGCCGACGGACTGTGGCTGTGGGCGGTGACCTGGCCGCAGGAGGCCGGGCTGCTGCTCTACGACGACCTGGTCCTCACCGACGTCCGCAGCGTCGGGGCGGAGGTCGACCTGGTGCCGTGCGGGGCGCTCTGCCCCCGCCTGCTGGGCTGAGGAACCCGGGCCCCGCACCGCAGGTGACACCGGGTCGGCGGCCGTCAGCCGAGTTCGACCCCGCCGCGCAGCGGGTCGCGCAGGTCGGTGCCGTGGCCGAGCCACCTCTCCCGGAGGGCCGCCGCGCCCCGGGCCCGTTTCCAGGCCGCCTCGTTGGGGGTCATCGGCAGCAGCGGCAGGAACCGCACCGGCTCCATGGGCTCGGCCAGGGGAAGGTCGGGCACCAGCCCACCGCCCTCCCCCACCAGCACGGAGGTGAAGGGCGCCGCCGGCCAGAGCGGCCCGCCCACGTCGAGGGAGGCGTCCGGCGCGAGGACCACCCCCTCCACCTGGGGTGAGGCCGCGAGGACGGCGAGAGTGCGCAGGACCTTGTCGGTGTCCGCGCGACCCGGTCGCAGCGAGAGGAACAGCTCCGCCCGGGGGCCGCGCACCGGGTCGGCCACCAGCGCCTCCCCTGAGGTCATCGGCTGCGCCGACATGCCGAGCGTGACGTAGCGCACCACGGGCCCCTCGACGTCCTCACGGCCGCCGTCCGCCCGGCCCGCCGCGGGGCCGCCGGACAGGAAGCGCAGGACCTCGATCCGGTCCGTACCCAGGAACGTCACGGCGGCGCGGGCGTCGGGCTCTCCCAGGGTGGCCGTCAGGTGGGCCTCGACCGTCTGCAGCACGTCAACCATGCGGTGAGCATAGGCGGGGTGGGGAAGGGGTGAACCGGCGGACGAGGGCATCGCAGAGCTGACGTCGGCTGGTAGCCTTGCCGTCTGGTCAGGAACACGACGTCTTCCCCCACGGGGGACCGGCCGGAGGAGGTGGGGACTGCTATGGATCCGAGTCGACCGTGCAGTACCGGCAGTTCTCCCGCCGTCCACCCGGCCTGACCCTCTCCACGGTCCGGTTCGGCCGTGTCCTACCCCTCCGCCTGAACGGCGAAACGCGTGGCTTTCGCGGATCGGGGCACGAGGTGGCGGTAGAGCGCCTTCGACTCTCGCAACTCCTGTTGCACGTGCTGTCCTCGTGACCGCACTGACGCCAACTCCGCTATCGCCGTCAGTGTCCCCACCCCCGGCAGCGCCGCCCGCTTTGCGGACGTACCACCGACGACGTCGGTACGTCCACGTTCCCGGCAGCGTTGTACGCGTGCGTGCCCTGACGGCCGGCCCCTGAAGGAGCCTGCCATGTCGATGATCCGTGACCTGCGCGCCGTCGTCCGCCCGGCCCGGCGGCGCTCGAAGACCCCCTACACCTACGACGCGACGGTCCGCGCCCAGCACCTCAACAGCGCCGTCGTGGACTGCGGCGTGTACCGCGACGGACGGCGCGTCAGCGACCGCGTCAGCCCCGCCGAGGCCATGGCCGAGGTGCGGGAGCAGGGCGGGTTCGCCTGGATCGGCCTGCACGAGCCCACCGAGAACGAGTTCGCCGAGATCGCGGCGGAGTTCGGCCTCCACCCGCTGGCCGTCGAGGACGCCGTCCACGCCCACCAGCGCCCCAAGCTGGAGCGGTACGACGACACCCTCTTCACCGTCTTCAAGACCGTCCACTACGTCGAGCACACCGAGCTGACCGCGACCAGCGAGGTCGTGGAGACCGGCGAGGTGATGTGCTTCACCGGTGCCGGGTTCATCGTGACGGTCCGCCACGGCGGGCAGGGCTCGCTGCGGACGCTCCGTCACCGGCTCCAGGACGACCCGGGGTTGCTGTCCAAGGGCCCCTCCGCCGTCCTGCACGCCATCGCCGACCAGGTCGTGGACGGCTACCTCGCCGTCGCCGAGGCCATGCAGGACGACATCGACGAGGTGGAGATCGACGTCTTCAGCTCCGGCACCAACGGCAAGGGCGCCTCGGCGACCGCGGCCGGCAAGAGCGGGGACGCGGGGCGGATCTACCAGCTCAAGCGGGAGGTCTTGGAGTTCAAGCGGGCGGTCTCGCCGCTGCTGCGCCCCATGCAGCAGCTCAGCGAGCGCCCCATGCGGCTGGTGGACCCGGAGATCCAGGCGTACTTCCGCGACGTCGCCGACCACCTCGCGCGCGTCAACGAGCAGGTCCTCTCCTTCGACGACCTCCTCAACTCCATCCTCCAGGCCAACCTCGCCCAGGCGGCGGTCGCGCAGAACGAGGACATGCGCCGGATCACGGCGTGGGCCGCGATCTTCGCCGTCCCCACGATGATCGCCGGGATCTACGGCATGAACTTCGAGTTCATGCCGGAGACGCACTGGCGGTACGGCTACCCGGCGGTGCTGCTGCTGACCGCCGGCATCTGCGTCGTCATCCACCGCGGGTTCAAGCGCAACGGCTGGCTCTGACCGGGCCTCCTCGGCGGCGGGCCCCGCGGGCCCGCCCCACCCGGCCGCCGGTGCGGGACGTTAGCCTTCCGGTATGACCGAGACCGTGGCGCCCGAGCTGCTGACCGAGGCCTTGATCGAGGAGGCCGCGAAGAAGTCCGGCCTGGTGTGGGTGCGCGGCGCCACCGGCCCGGCGCGGGCCCTGTGGCACGTGTGGCACGAGGGCGCGGTCGTCCTCGTCGGGGACGGCCCCGGGGAGCAGCCGCTGACCGGGCTGGGCCTGACGGACGGGGCGCTCGCCACCGTCACCGTCCGCAGCAAGGACAAGGGCGGCCGGCTGGTGGGCTGGACGGCGCGGGTGACCGAGCTGCCGCCCGGGGAAGAGGCCTGGCAGGCGGCCGTCGCCGAGCTGAAGGGCAAGCGGCTGAACGCGCCCGACGCCGAGACGATGACCGAGCGCTGGGAGCGCGAGTGCCGGGTGCTGCGGCTGGTGGCCTCGGGCGGCTACGCGGCGCCGGGCGCGGTGACGGAGTTCGGCGACTCCTCGCAGGCGGCGCGCCCCCTGCCGACCCCCGCGATCACCCGCCGCCCCATGCCGGCCGCCCTGCCCAGGCTGCTCGGCCGCCGGCGGCGCCGGGGCTGAGGGGTCCTTGCAAGATGAGCGTCCGATGAGGTCGCGTGGTCTGGTGCCGTGCATCGCAAGGCGCCGGAGAGTCCTCGTAGCGGAGCTACCAGGGCTTTTCGGCGACGCCGCGAGGTGCGGTGCCAGACCACGCGGCCCGGGCGGGCATATGGCAAGGACCCCTGAGGCTGCGGCAGGACTGGGGCGAGTGCGCCGGGGCTGGGCGTTGGCGGCGCCTGCCGGCCGTCGCCGTCGCCTGCGGGGCCCCGGCCGCGGGGGCCGCTTCCGCGGGCCGCGGGCTGCTCACTCCCCCGCCGTGATCTGCTTCCCGTAGTCCACGACCTGGCTGCCGGTGGGTGCCTTGAGCTGTACCGCGTGCCCCCACTCGGAGAGGCGGACCACGCCTGCCCCGCCGGCCCGGCTCAGGCGCAGCGGGTAGGGCCTGCCCTCCAGGGAGACGTCCCAGGCACCGCCGTCCCCCTTGTCCCCGTCGACGTGGATGCTGCGGGTGCCCCCGACCGTGCCGTGCGGGCCGGTGGTGAGGGTGCCGTGCAGCGTCAGCACGCTGCCGAGCAGGGCGTTCTTCTCCGTGAAGCCGCTGAAGCGGCGGTAGGCGGGGTCGGAGGAGGGCACCTTGACGTACTTGCCGTCCAGCTTCTTCGCCGCCGCCCGGTCGGAGGCGGACGGGCTGCCGCCGCCCTGCTGGGCCCAGAAGTCGGCGTCGGCCTTCACGTACAGCGCCTTGCCCACCCGCAGGAGCTGGAAGGCGGCCGAGCCGGTGGAGAGCTTGCCGCGGGCGCCGTCGGCGGCGAGGGTGAGGTCGAAGCGGTAGGTGCGGCCCTTGCTGACCAGGTCCCCGGCGAGCCGGACCGACCGGGCCGACTCGGCGGCGCTGCGGGCCCTGGCCTCGATGGTCCTGGCGGGCAGCTTGCCGACGCCGTTGGTGCCGGCGTCGGGATCGCCGGCGCAGGCCGTCAGGGCGAGGCCGCCACCGAGGGCGAGCAGGGCCGCGCACACCCCGCCGTGCAGTCCCCGCCGCGCCGGTCGCGGGGGGCGGGTTGTCCGGTGCGGGACCGGCGTGGGGGACGACACGCTCTGTCAGCCTCCTGGTCGGGGGACCGCTGGGCCGCTCCGGCCGGGAAGGCGCCGGACGGGGCGGCGGGCGCGGCACGGGTGGCGGCGGGCCGCGCGGAACCGTCACGGCGTCAGGGGCGGCGGGCCGCACGGCGTGTGGGCCCCCGCCGCGGCGCGGACAGGCCCGGGCGGCAGTACGGCAGCGTACCCGGACGGCGGACCGCGCGAGCCCGCGGTGGGAGCGGGAGCGGAACACCACGCTCACCGGCGGGCCACTGTCCCGGCGACACGTCCCGCAGCGCGCTAGCCTGACACCAGATGGGCGTTTTGTCCGTTCATAGCTCCGCGTTACGGCGCCGGGCCCCGGCCACCTCGCCGGGCCGACGCCCGCCGGCCGGCGCCGGGCCGGACGGACGCGCCGCGGTGACGGCACCCGAGCGAGAGGACGAGCGGCATGGCGATGGTCACCCCTCGGGTGTTCGTCTCCCACCTTTCGGGCGTGGCCGTCTTCGACCCCGGCGGCGACCAGGTGGGGCGGGTCAGGGACGTGGTCGTCATGCTCTACCCGCGGCGGGACGAGCGCCCCGGCGCCCGGGCGGCGGGTGGCGCGGGCCGGCCGCCGAGGGTGCTGGGCCTGGTGGTCGAGGTCGTCGGCCGGCGCCGCATCTTCCTGCCGATGACCCGGGTGACGGGCGTGGAGTCGGGGCAGGTCATCACCACCGGCGTGGTCAACATGCGCCGCTTCGAGCAGCGTCCCAACGAAACCCTGGTCTTCGGCGAGCTGCTGGACCGCCGGGTGCGGCTGGTCGGCGGCGAGCGGGGGGAGGACGGCGAGGAGGTCACCGTCCTCGACCTGAGCATCGCGCAGCTCCCGGCCCGCCGCGACTGGGAGGTCGACAAGGTCTTCGTGCGGCGGGGCAAATCGGGGGCGCTGCGCCGCAAGGGAGAGACGCTGACCGTGGAGTGGTCGGCCGTCTCCGGGCTCTCCCTGCCGCAGCAGTCGCAGGGCGCCGCCAACCTCCTCGCCACCTTCGAGCAGCTGCGCCCCGCCGACCTCGCGAACGTGCTGCACCACCTGACGCCCAAGCGCCGCGGGGAGGTCGCCGCAGCCCTCGACGACGACCGGCTCGCCGACGTCCTGGAGGAGCTGCCCGAGGACGACCGGGTGGAGATCATGGGCAAGCTCAAGGACGAGCGGGCCGCCGACGTCCTGGAGGCGATGGACCCCGACGACGCCGCCGACCTGCTGGGCGAGCTGCCGGAGGAGGAGAAGGAGCGGCTGCTGACCCTCATGGAGCCCGACGACGCGGCGGACATGCGGCGGCTGATGGCGTACGAGGAGCACACCGCGGGCGGCCTGATGACCACCGAGCCGATCGTGCTGCGCCCCGACGCCACGGTGGCCGTCGCCCTGGCCCGGGTGCGCGACCCCGACCTCTCCCCCGCGCTCGCCGCCCAGGTGTACGTCTGCCGGCCGCCGGACGAGACGCCCACCGGCAAGTACCTGGGGCTGGTCCACTTCCAGCGCCTGCTGCGCGACCCGCCGTTCACGCTGGTCAGCTCGATCGTGGACGCCGACCTGCCGCCGCTCTCACCGGACACCCCGCTGCCGGCGCTGACCAGCTACCTGGCCACGTACAACATGGTGGCCGCGCCGGTGGTCGACGAGAGCGGGTCGCTGCTGGGCGCGGTCACCGTCGACGACGTCCTGGACCACCTGCTGCCGGAGGACTGGCGCGAGACCGAGCTGCACGGGGCCCCCGACATGGACCGCCTCACCCAGGGGGTGACGCGTGGCCGCTGAGGACCGCGACGGCGCCCGGGAGCGGGCCCGCACGGCCGCGCCGCAGTCCCGCACCCGCCTCGACCAGCCCCGCTCACCGCGGCGCAACCTGCTGCCGGAGTGGGATCCCGAGGCCTTCGGCCGGCTCTCGGAGAAGATCGCCCGGTTCCTGGGCACCGGGCGCTTCATCGTGTGGATGACGGCCACCATCGTGGTCTGGGTGGCGTGGAACATCTTCGCCCCCGAGCGCCTGCGTTTCGACAGCTACCCGTTCATCTTCCTCACCCTTGCGCTGTCCCTCCAGGCCTCCTACGCGGCGCCGCTGATCCTGCTGGCCCAGAACCGGCAGGACGACAGGGACCGGGTCAACCTGGAGCAGGACCGCAAGCAGAACGAGCGCTCCATCGCCGACACCGAGTACCTGACCCGGGAGATCGCCGCCCTCCGCCTGGGCCTGGGGGAGGTCGCCACCCGCGACTGGATCCGCTCCGAGCTCCAGGACCTCGTCCGCGACCTGGAGTCACGGCTGCCCAGCGGGCCGGAGCGGGCCGAGCGCGAGGGGGAGGGGCCGCGGCGGCCGGCGTGACGAAGGCGACCGGTGACGGCCCTTTATGCCACCCCCACCACCCGCCGTACCATCGGGTCATGGCTACCGACACTCCCCAGAGCGTGGCTCCGGGCACCACGCCGGGCTCGACCGGCCCCAGCGAGGACGCGGTGCGTGCCGCCCTCGCGACGGTCGACGACCCCGAGATCCACCGCCCCATCACCGAACTCGGCATGGTGAAGTCCGTCGAGGTCTCGGCGGACGGCACGGTGGCGGTGGCGGTCTACCTCACGGTCTCCGGCTGTCCGATGCGGGAGACGATCGTCTCGCGCGTCCGGGACGCCGTGTCCGCCGTGGCGGGCGTGCGCGAGGTCACCGTCGAGCTGGACGTGATGAGCGACGAGCAGCGCCGAGAGCTGGCCTCCGCGCTGCGGGGCGGCCAGGCCGAGCGCGAGGTGCCGTTCGCCCAGCCCGGCTCGCTGACCCGGGTCTACGCGGTGGCCTCGGGCAAGGGCGGGGTCGGCAAGTCCTCGGTGACCGTCAACCTGGCGGCGGCGATGGCCGCGGACGGGCTCAAGGTCGGCGTGGTGGACGCGGACATCTACGGCCACTCCGTGCCGCGCATGCTGGGCGCCGAGGGGCGTCCCACCCAGGTCGAGAACATGATCATGCCGCCCTCGGCGAACGGCGTGAAGGTCATCTCCATCGGCATGTTCACCCCGGGCAACGCCCCGGTGGTCTGGCGCGGCCCGATGCTGCACCGCGCCCTCCAGCAGTTCCTGGCGGACGTGTACTGGGGCGACCTGGACGTCCTCCTCCTGGACCTGCCGCCCGGCACCGGCGACATCGCCATCTCCGTCGCCCAGCTCGTCCCCAACGCGGAGATCCTGGTGGTCACCACCCCGCAGCAGGCGGCGGCCGAGGTGGCCGAGCGGGCCGGTTCCATCGCCGTGCAGACCCACCAGAAGATCGTCGGCGTGGTGGAGAACATGGCGGGCCTGCCCTGCCCGCACTGCGGCGAGATGGTCGATGTCTTCGGCACCGGCGGCGGCGAGCGGGTGGCCGAGGGCCTGACCCGTACGACGGGCGCGCAGGTGCCGGTACTCGGCTCCATCCCCATCGACGTACGGCTGCGGGAGGGCGGCGACAACGGCCGCCCCGTGGTGCTGAGCGACCCCGAGTCGCCGGCCGGCTCGGCGGTGCGCGCCATCGCCGGCAAGCTCGGGGGGCGCCAGCGCGGCCTGTCCGGCATGTCGCTGGGACTCACCCCGCGCAACAAGTTCTGAGCAGCGCGACGCCCACCCCTCGGCGCCGCACCGTCCGCGGCCGGCACCGACGGGTGGGCGTCGCGCTGTCCCGCGTCGGGGTGGTCGTCCCGCCCGCCCCCCGGGCCTGGCAGGTCGGGGTCGCAGCGGATGGCTATCCTCCCTGTGTCCGGGGTGAGGACGCCCGAGGGGGGCGGGCCGCCCACGAGGCAGGGCAAGGAGCACACATGGACACCACGAGTCGGGTGGACGCGGCGCCGGCCGCCGGGGAACGGAAGGTCGACGGCTACCTGCTCGCCGACTTCCCCTGGTACGGCCTGGACGAGGCGTTCACCGGTCCACGGTGGCTTACGCATGCCACGACGGCCGCCGACGGCACGGTCGAACACGGCGCCACCGGCCACGGTGAGGCGCCCTCGATAAAGGGTGAGACCGGCCCGGACAGCGAGCGCTTCGCCGTCGTGGTGACGGTCGCCGACCGGCCGGTGCGGCGCAGTGCCGACGGGACGGGCGTCCTGGAGGCCACCTCGGTGTCCACCGCGGCGTGGCTGGCCGGCGGCGGCCTCCTGAGCCACACCTGGCCGTTGCAGATGGACCGGGCGCTGCGCCAGGACTGGCTGGAGCAGCAGACGATGATCGCCTGGGAGCTCGCCGACGACCTGACGGGTGAGGCGTGGAGCGAGCTGACGCTCCCGGTGGACGGCGTCCCCACGCCCTTCCGCTACCGCGAGTCGGAGTACGGCTGGGTGCTGGCGGGCTCGACGCCCCGGTCCGCCGCGGAGGACGAGGAGCCGGCCGCGGAGCCCGTTCCCGGTGTGGCCCGCGGCGTCCACATCGGCGCCTACGGGCGGGGGCTGAGCCCCTACGGCATCGGTTTCGCCGTCGTGCGGGACCTCACCGCCTACGCCGAGGAGCCGCACCTCGCCACCGACCCGGCGCCGGAGCAGGCCGTGGAGGAGACGGCCTGACCCCGCCGCATGGCACCGGCAAAAGGCCGGTGGCCGGTAGCGGGGCGGGCGCAGGCCTGGTACGCAGTGCCCAGGCGGCCGGGCCCGGTTGAGGGAGTGGACGGCGGCGGGGCCGCCCCGCACGCAGGGGCCGTGCGGTCCGCCGCCTGCCGCTCTCCCCGGTCAGCCCCGGCCGGACCCGCCGCCCGTCGGACTCCTTCGCAGCGCAGGCCGCCCCCCGTGCCGGCCGGGTGGCCTGCCCGGCTCAGCCGGCGCTCGGCGGGCTCTGGCTCAGGTGGCGTCCGCGTCGAACGGCGGCCGGGGGTCAGCGGCGGGACCGGAACCGTTCTTCGAGAGGTTCGGGGCGGTGCCGTTCTTGGCGAGGTTCGCCGTGGAGCCGTTCTTGGTCAGGCTCGGGGTGGAGCCGTTCTTGGACAGGCTCAGGCTGCCGCCCGGCTCCAGGCCGGTGCCGCTGACGCTGTCGGTGACCTCGGCCAGCTCCTTCTTGAGGTCGAAGCCGTCGCGGATCTCCTGCAGGCCGTATTCCTCTTTGTCCAGCACGTGCTTGCGGACGAAGTTCTTCGGGTTGAGGTCCTCGAACTCGAAGTCCTTGAACTCCGGCCCCAGCTCGTTGCGGATGTCCTGCTTGGCGTTGTCGGAGAACTCCCGCACCTTGCGCACGAAGGACATCACGTCGTGGATGACCTTCGGCAGCTTGTCGGGACCGAAGACGAGCACCGCGAGGATCACGAGCGCCACCAGCTCCAGGGGCCCTATGTCGAAGAACACCTTGCAGCTCCTTGTCTCGCCGTGGCCGCCGTCCGGGCCGCCCCTCACGGTACCTGGCCCGGTGCACGAGGCGGGAGACGCCTGCGGCACCGGGCCGAAACGACAAGCTCCTCCTCACCCCCCGTTCACTGCTGGGTCGCACTGCCCAACGTGAGGTGGACGGTGTGTTCGTGCTGGTCACGGCGGACGGTCAGGGTGAGCTTCTCGCCAGGGCGGTGACTGCGCACCCGCACGACCAGTTCCTCGCCGCTGTGAACCGGCTCACCGTCCAGCGCGGTGACCACGTCCCCCGCCCGGAGGCCGGCCTCGGCGGCCGGACCGTGCGGCTCGACGGCCGCACCGCCGTCCTGCGCCCGGTCGCCGACCCGGGCCCCGTCCCCCGAGTAGTCCAGGTCGAGCGTGACACCGATGACGGGGTGGGTGGCGTGGCCGCTCGCGATCAGCTCGTCGGCGATGCGCCGGACCTGGTTGACGGGGATGGCGAAGCCCAGCCCTATGCTGCCGCTCTGCCCGCCCTCCCCGCCCTCGGGGGTGCTCGCGTCGTCCGCGGCCCGCATGGCGCTGTTGACCCCGACCACCCGGCCCTTGGTGTCCAGCAGCGGGCCCCCGGAGTTGCCGGGGTTGATGGGGGCGTCGGTCTGGAGGGCGTCCACGTAGCTGACGTCCGTGCCGTCCCCCTCGCCGCCGGAGGCGATGGGCCGGTCCTTGGCGCTGATGATGCCCGAGGTCACCGTGTCGGCCAGGTCGAAGGGCGCGCCGATGGCGACCACCGGGTCGCCGACCCGGACGGCGTCGGAGTCCCCGAGCGGCAGCGGCCGGCCCTCGTGGCCCCCGACCTTGACCACGGCCAGGTCGTAGCCGCTGTCCCGGCCCACCACGCGCCCCTTGACGGTGTGCCCGCCGGCGAAGGTGACGTCCACCTCGCCGTCGTCACCGGCCGGCTGGACGACGTGGTTGTTGGTGACGAGGTGCCCCTGGTGGTCGTAGAGGAAGCCGGTACCGGTGTCCTCCTCGGTGGCGCCCTTGACGTGGAGCGTGGCCACGCCGGGCAGGGCGGAGTGGGCGATGGCGGCGATGGTGCCGGGGTCCCGCTCGGTGGGGCCCGACCCGGCGCCCAGGCCGCTCACCGAGAGCCCGCCGTGCCTCAGGTAGACGCCGACGCCACCGCCGATGCCGCCGGCGAGGAGGGTGAGGACCGCGAGCGCGGCCACCAGCCCGGCCCGGCCGGTGCGAGGGCGCGGGCGACCGGGGGCGGGCAGGAGGAAGGGGGCCGCCGGAGCGCCGGCGGGCGCCGCCTGCGTCGGGGGCGCAGCCGTGGGCCCGCCCGGGGCGCGCCAGGGTTCCTGACCCCACGTCGGGCCGTTCCCGCCCGGCGCGGCCGGGGGCGGGGCGGCGGTCGGCAGACCGTGCGGCCCGGCGCCGGGGGCCGGTGGTGCCGGGGGGTGCGCCACGGCCGCCGAGGGGGCGGTGGGCGCCTGCGGGGTGCGCGGGGCGGGGACGCCGTCCGGGCCTGGGGCTGCGGCGGCCGTGGGGGCGCCTGGCGGCGGGGCGCCGCCGGGCCCGGCGGCGGGGTGGGCCACCGGAGGGGGGGGGGCCCCGGGGGCGGGGGCGCCGGGCCCCCCCCGCCACGGGGTGGCCGCCGTCGGGGGGGCGGGCGGCGGCCGGTGGTCACGCCGTGGCGTACGACGGGTCC
>NZ_JBHWGP010000009.1:0-28698 GCF_042733155.1 Streptomyces sp. NPDC059740
ACGCTGCGAGGCGTCCGGCACCCCCACCCCCAGGGTGAGAAGAACCGGAAGAGAAAGGCACCCCACGTGATCGTCCGCTCGTTCAAGGACATCGAAGGCACCGACCAGCACGTCAAGTCGAAGTCCGGTACCTGGGAGAGCAAGCGCATCGTCCTCGCCAAGGAGGGCGTCGGCTTCTCGCTGCACGAGACCATCCTCTACGCGGGCACCGAGACCGACATGTGGTACGCCAACCACATCGAGGCGGTCCTGTGCGTCGAGGGTGAGGCCGAACTCGAGAACCGCGAGACGGGCGAGAAGCACTGGATCGAGCCGGGCACCATGTACCTGCTCAACGGCCACGAGAAGCACACCCTGCGGCCCAAGACCGACTTCCGCTGCGTCTGCGTCTTCAACCCGCCGTGCACCGGCCGCGAGGACCACGACGAGAACGGCACCTACCCGCTGCTGACCGAGCCCGCGACCGAGACCGCTGCCGCCGGCTGACCCCGCCCCGGGAACCCGCAGCGGAGAAAGGCACCGTACGAGAGGAGAGGAAGGCACCACCATGACCCTCGCACCCGAGCGCACCGCCGATCTGTACCCGACCCGCGGCACCACCGAGGTGGTCACCCCGCGGCAGGACCCGGTGGTGTGGTCCGCGCCCGGAACGGCCGGACCGTTCCAGCGTTCCGAACTGAGCGACTTCGAGCGGGACGGGTTCTTCGCGATCCCGGACCTCATCACGGACGCCGAGGTCGCGAAGTACCGCACCGAGCTGGACCGGCTGGTCACCGACCCGGCCGTCCGGGCGGACGAGCGGTCGATCGTCGAGCCGAAGTCCCAGGAGATCCGTTCGGTCTTCGAGGTCCACAAGATCAGCGAGGTCTTCGCCGATCTGGTGCGCGACCCCCGGGTGGTGGGCCGCGCCCGGCAGATCCTCGGCTCGGACGTCTACGTCCACCAGTCGCGGATCAACGTCAAGCCCGGCTTCGGCGCTTCGGGCTTCTACTGGCACTCGGACTTCGAGACCTGGCACGCCGAGGACGGCCTGCCGAACATGCGGACGGTCTCGGTGTCGATCGCCCTCACCGAGAACTTCGACACCAACGGCGGCCTGATGATCATGCCCGGGTCGCACCGGACCTTCCTCGGCTGCGCGGGCGAGACGCCGAAGGACAACTACAAGAAGTCGCTGCAGATGCAGGACGCGGGCACCCCGTCGGACGAGGCGCTGACCAGGATGGCGGACGCGCACGGCATCCGCCTCTTCACCGGCCGGGCCGGGTCCGCGACCTGGTTCGACTGCAACTGCATGCACGGCAGCGGGGACAACATCACGCCCTACGCGCGCTCCAACGTCTTCATCGTCTTCAACAGCGTGGAGAACGCTGCGGTGGAGCCGTTCGCCGCGCCGGTGCCGCGCCCGGACTTCATCGGCGCACGGGACTTCACGCCGGTGAGGTGAGTGCCCGCCGCGGGCGTCCCCGGCGCCCCGACCGCGGTGCAAGAACGTGGCCGTTCCCCGCCTCCGGGGGGCGGCCACGTCCGCGTTGCGGGCCGGCGGGGCACGGCAGGCCGGTCCGCGGGGCGCGCACCCGACCGCCCGTCAGGCCAGCAGTTCCAGCAGCCGGTCCACGTCGGCCGCGGTGTTGTACAGGTGGAAGGAGGCCCGCAGGTGGCCCGCCCGGGCGGAGACGGCCACCCCGGCGCCCGCCAGGCGCGGTTCGGCGTCGGCCAGACCCGGCACCGAGACGATGGCGGAGCCCGGCGCCGCCACCGGGGACAGGCCGAGTTCGGCCAGGCCGCTGCGGTAGCGCTCGGCGAGGGCGGTGTCGTGCGCGTGGATCGCCGGGATCCCGATCTCCTCCACCAGGGCGAGGGAGCGCGCGGCCCCGGTGAGGGTGATATGGCTGTGCGGCTCGTCGTAGCGGCGGGCGGCGGCGGCGAAGGTGGTGACGGGACCGTAGTTGGAGGCCCCCGGGTCGGCGGCGGCCACCCAGCCGGCGTGGCGGGGCACCGGCCAGGGCAGGCGCTCGCCGAAGTCGGCCGAGAAGGCGAGGAAGTTGGTGCCGCGCGGACACATCAGCCACTTGTACGCCCCGCACACCACCACGTCGGCGCCGCAGTCCGCCAGCGGCAGCCATCCCGCGGCCTGGGTGACGTCCAGGAAGGTCAGGGCGGAGTGCGCCCGGGCGGCGGCGGTGATCGCCGGCAGGTCGGCGATGCGCCCGTCGAGGGCCTGCACCGCCCCCACGGCCACCAGCGCGGTGCCGGGGCCCACGGCATCGGCCAGCGACTCCAGGGGAGCCGACCGCACGATGATGTCGGGGCGGACGGCGAAGGGGGTGACCAGGGAGCTGAAGTCGTCCTGGGCGACCAGCACCTCCGCGCCCGGCTCGAGCGCGCCGGCGACCAGGGCGGCGGTCACGGCGACCGAGGAGGTGACCGCCACCCGCTCGGCCGGCAGGCCCAGCAGGCGGGCGAAGGCGGCGCGGGAGGCCTCGGCGGGCGCGGTGTAGTCGCGGCCCATGGTGCCGTGGGTGCCGTACTCGGTGGCGGCGTCGCGCAGGGCCGCCGCGGCGCGGGCCGGCAGCAGTCCGCCCTTCGCGGTGGCGAGGTAGGTGCCGCTCGGCGTGAACTCCTCGGCGGCCAGCGGGTGGACGGGGGCTGCCGTGTTCTGTGATGGCGTCATGACTCCATGTCAGCCCGCCCGGCGGCGCCCCGTCCACAGCCAATCCCGCGCGGGCGGACCCTTTTCCGTCAGCCGCGCCGGCCGGACGGAGGCCGGGCCGCGGGTTCCAGCCGGAGCAGCAGCGGCAGGTGGGTGGCGTCGGGGGCCGGCCGGCGGCTCTCGTCCGGCAGCCAGCCGCGCCGGCGGTAGAAGGCCCGGGCCCGCCGGTTGTGCCAGAGAACCTCCAGCTCGGCGGTGGTGCGGCCGTCCGCGGCCCAGGCCTCCTGGCAGACGTCCAGCAGGGCGCCGCCGACCCCGGTGGACCAGTGGCCGGGGTCCACGTGGAGCTGGGTGAGGGTGACGCACGCCGGGTGCGCGCACCGGCGCGTCCGGTAGGCGGCGACCCCCACCAGTGCTTCCGCACGCTCGGCGCACAGCACGGTGGCCGCGTCCTCGCCCACCGTCCGCGCCCACTCGCGCGCCCACCGCTCGCACTCCTCGGCGCTCTCCGGCACCGCGCCGGGGTGGCGTTCACGCTGGTAGCGGGCGCGCGCCCGGGCGTGGAGGTCGACGATCCGCGCCTGGTCCGCCGCGGTGGCCGGGCGGACGAGGACGGGGCGGGTACCGGGCGCGGTCGTCACCGGCGGCAGCCTACGGCAGGCGCCGGCCGTCGACGCGGCGAGGCAGCCCGAGCGGGTTGGCCTCCTGCAGCTCCGGCGGCAGCAGCGGGTCCGGGGTGGCCTGGTAGGCGACCGGTCGCAGCCACCGCTCGATCGCCGTGCCGCCGACGCTGGTGGTGGTGGAGGTGGTCGCCGGGTAGGGGCCGCCGTGGTTCTGCGCGTAGGCGATGGAGACGCCGGTGGGCCAGCCGTTGACCAGTACGCGTCCGGCGAGCGGGGTGACCAGGGCCAGCAGCCTGCCGCCCGCGCCCTCCCCCTCGCACTCGGCGGCGGCGAGCTGCACGGTGGCGGTGAGGTTGCCGGGGAGGCGGTCCAGCACCGCGGCGACCTCGGCTTCGTCCTCGTAGCGGACGACCACCGTCACCGGCCCGAAGCACTCCTCCAGCAGCAGGTCGTGGAGGCCCTCGGTGGTCAGACGGGCGGCGGGCACGGTGAGGAACCCGGCGCTGACGGTGTGTTCGCCGCCGCTGCCCGGGGTCACCGGCGAGTCCACGTCGGGGAGCCGGAGGCGTTCCTGGACACCGGCGACGAAGTTGTCGCGCATGCGGTGGTCGAGCAGGACGCCCGCCTCGGAGTTGCTGACCGCCTCCGTCAGCGACTTGACCAGGGCGTCCCCCGCGTCGCCGGCGGGGGCGAGGACCAGGCCCGGCTTGACGCAGAACTGGCCGACCCCCAGGGTCATCGAGCCCGCGAGGCCGGTGCCGATCTCCTCGGCACGCTCGGCCGCAGCGGCCTGGCTGACCACGACGGGGTTGAGGCTGCCCAGCTCGCCGAAGAAGGGGATGGGCACCGGGCGGGCGGCGGCCTCGTCGAAGAGGGCACGGCCGCCGCGGACGGAACCGGTGAACCCGGCGGCGGCGACCAGCGGGTGGCGGATCAGCTCCAGTCCGGCCTCGAAGCCGTGGACCAGGCCCACCACCCCCTTGGGGAGCCCCGACTCCTCGGCGGCGCGGCGCAGCAGGGCGGCGCACAGCTCGGAGGTGGCGGGGTGGTCGGGGTGGGCCTTGACGACGACGGGGCAGCCGGCGGCCAGGGCGCTGGCGGTGTCCCCGCCGGGTACGGAGAAGGCGAGCGGGAAGTTGCTCGCGGAGTAGACGGCGACCACGCCGACGGGCAGCTTGTAGCGGCGCAGGTCCGGCTGGGGCGGGGTGGCCGACGGGTCGGCGTGGTCGATGAGCACGTCGAGGAAGGCGCCCTCCTCGACGATGTCCGCCATGGCCCGCAACTGGGCGGTGGTACGGGCGAGTTCGCCGGTGAGGCGGCCCGGACCGAGTGCGGTCTCGGCGTCGGCGGCCTCCACCACCCGGTCCCCCGCGCCGTCCAGGGCGTCGGCGGCGCGCCGCAGGAAGGCGGCGCGGACGGTGCGGTCGGCGAGGGCGGGGAGCGCCGCGCGGGCTGCCCGGACCGCCTCGTCCACCTCGACGGGGGTGGCCTCGGCCGCGACCTCTTCCCGCTGCTTCCCGGTTCGGGGGTCGACACTCCAGACTGGTGTAGCTGGCACCGCGCTTCCCTTCTCAGCAGACGTCCTGTCACCCTCCAGGCTCGTTCGATATGCTGAACGCTGTCCCAGATGATGAATCTCTGGCGACTCTATGAGGGCGCGAACTGAGGGGTCAAGGGCGATGTCGACTGCTGAGAGCGGTGGGGCGCAGGTCAAGTCAGCCGTGCGGACGGTCGAGCTGCTGGAGTACTTCGCCGGCCGGCCGGGGATGCACAGCCTCGCCTCGGTGCAGGAGGCCGTGGGGTACCCCAAGTCCAGCCTGTACATGCTGCTGCGCACTCTGGTGGACCTCGGCTGGGTGGAGACGGACGCGACGGGGACCCGCTACGGCATCGGCGTGCGGGCGCTGCTGGTGGGCACCTCCTACATCGACGGCGACGAGGTGGTGGCCGCTGCCCGCCCGACGCTGGACCGCCTCTCGGACGACACCACCGAGACCATCCACCTCGCCCGCCTCGACGGCACCAACGTCGTCTACCTGGCCACCCGGCAGTCGCAGCACTACCTGCGGCCGTTCACCCGGGTCGGGCGGCGGCTCCCGGCCCACTCCACCTCGCTGGGCAAGGCGCTGCTGGCCACGCACACCGACGACCAGGTCCGCGCCATGCTGCCGGCGACCCTGCCGGCCCTGACCGAGCACACCCTGACCGACCGCGAGGCGCTCATCGAGGAGCTGCACACGGTGCGCGAGCAGGGGTACGCCGTGGACCGCGAGGAGAACACCCTCGGGCTGCGCTGCTTCGGCACGGCCGTCCCGTACCGGACCCCGGCGCGCGACGCCATCAGCTGCTCGGTGCCGGTGGCCCGGCTCGCCCCGGCCCACGAGCAGACGATCCGGGACGCGCTGCTGGACGCCCGGGACCGCCTGACGCTCGCCACCCGGCACCTCTAGGGCCTTTCTTCCGGGTCAGGCTGGATCGGGAGCGGCCTTTGGTGCCGTGCATCGCAAGGCGGAGGGCGGAGAGCGCAGCGGGCTGCGCCGACGACCGACAACGCGGCGAGCGTGCGTGCCAGGCGCCGCCGGACAGGCGGGACTTCGAAGACACTGCCCAGGCGCCGCCCGCCCCTCACCCGGCAGCCGCGGCGCTCCGCAACAGGTCGACGAGCGCGGCCAGCGCGGGGTTGTCGTTGGTGGCCCGCCAGGCCATCTCCAGTTCCACCGGCTCCTCCCCCACCCCGGTCACCGGCCGCAGGACCACGCCGGTCAGGCCGAGGCGGGTGGCGGCGGCCGGGACCAGCGAGACCCCGTGTCCGGAGCGGACCAGGGTGAGGATGGTGTGGACCTGGGCCAGGTGCTGGACGTAGCGGGGGGTGACGCGGGCGTCGCGGAAGGCGCGGGACAGCACCTCGTAGAAGTACCGGGCCTCGGCGGGCGAGTACATGACGAACGGTTCGCCGTCGAAGTCGCGCACGTCGGGGTCGGTGCCGCGCCGGGCCAGCCGGTGGTCCGCCGGGAGGGCGGCGACCAGCGGTTCGCGGGCGAGCGGGGCGGTGGCCAGGCCGGGGCCGCCCATCGGGGGGCGCACCAGGCCGAGGTCGAGGTCGCCGGCGAGGAGTGCGGCGCGCTGGGCGGAGCTGACCATCTCGCGCAGCACCAGGTCCACGTGCGGCAGCCGGTCGCGGACCGCGGCGAGCACCGTCTCCAGGTAGGAGTAGGCGGTGGCGGCGGTGAATCCGAGGGTGACCGTGCCGACCTCGCCGCCGGGGACCCGCCGGGCGGAGAGCGCGGCCTGCTCGGAGAGTTCGAGGATGCGCCGGGCGTCGGCGAGGAAGACCCGGCCGGCCGGTGTGAGGCGCACCGTGCGCCGGGAGCGTTCGAGGAGTTCGACGCCCACTTCGTGCTCCAGCGCCTGGATACGGCGGCTGAGCGGCGGCTGGGTCATCGTCAGCCGGGCGGCGGCCCGACCGAAGTGCAGTTCCTCGGCGACGGCGACGAAGCTGGTGAGGTGTTCCAGGGAGAACATCGATTCCCGTTCAGCATCACATCATGCGAAAAGAGTGTTGGACCTGCATGAGTGTGGCGCTCTACGTTCCTCACGGCAACGTGCGGGTGCGGGCCGGGACCACGGGACGGGTCCGGGGAGGGGCGCGCCGGCACGTGCCGGGCCGGCGGGAGCCGCCGGGCCGAGCCGCACCCCCGGGTGCACGAGGAGAGAGGTCGCCGATGCCCTCCGCTCACCGTACGGACGCCGACTCGCCACTGGAGAGCGCCGTCGCCAAGGTCTTCCGGCGCGTCGTCCCGCTGTTCGTCGTCATGCTCGTCTGCAACCAGCTGGACCGGTCCAACATCGGGTACGCCCAGGAGCACCTCAAGGCCGACGTGGGCCTGGGGGACGCCGCCTTCGGGCTGGGCGCCGGGCTGTTCTTCGTCGCCTACGCCCTCTTCGAGCTGCCCAGCAACATGCTGATGGAGCGGTTCGGCCCGAAGATCTGGCTCACCCGCATCATGGTCAGCTGGGGCGTGGTCTCGGCGGCGATGGTGTTCGTGGACGGGCCCGGCCTGTTCTACGTGCTGCGGTTCCTGCTGGGCGTGGCCGAGGCGGGCTTCTTCCCCGCGGTGATCTACTACTTCTCGCGCTGGCTGCCGGGCGCCCGGCGCGGCCGGGCCACGGCCCTCTTCGTGGCCGGGTCCTCGGTGGCGGCGGCGCTCTCCGGACCGCTCTCGGGCCCGCTGCTCTCGCTGGACGGTGCGGCCGGACTCGCGGGCTGGCAGTGGCTGTTCGGCCTGGAGGGGCTGCTCTCGGTGGTCGTCGGCTGCGTCGCCTACCGGCTGCTGGACGCCCGGGTGGCCGACGCCCGCTGGCTGACGGACGCGGAGAAGTCGGCCCTGACCAGCGCCGTGGCGCAGGAGGACGCCGGCCGGCCCGCGCAGCCCGGCCCCGCTCCCTCGCGGTGGCGGCTGCTGCTCTCGCCGCAGGTCCTGGTCTTCTGCGGCATCTACTTCGCCATCCAGCTGTCCATCTACGCCAACCAGTTCTGGCTGCCCGCGATCGTGGCGCGCATCCACGGCACCGACGACGTCACCGTCGGCCTGCTCTCCTCGCTGCCGTGGATCTGCGCGGTGGTCGCGATGTACCTCTCGGGGCGGGTCTCGGACCGCACCGGGCGCAGCAAGCCGCTGCTGGTGGTCGCGCTGCTGGTCGCCGCGGTGGGCACCTACCTCGCCGCGGTCGCCTCGCCCGCCGTGGCGCTGGTCTTCCTCTGCGTCGCCGCGATGGGCTTCAAGAGCGCGAGCCCGCTGTTCTGGACCATTCCGCAGTCCACGATGCACCCGGCGGTGCTCGCCCCGGCCATCGCGCTGGTCAACTCGCTCGGCAACCTCGGCGGCTTCGTCGCCCCCTACGGCTTCGGACTCGTCAAGGAGGCGACCGGCCAGGTCACCTGGGGCCTGTACGCGCTGGCCGCGGCCTCCGTGGTGGGCGCCGTCCTCGTCCTGCTGGTGCGCCGCGACCGCTCCCCCGGCGTGTCCGGCGCCGCCTCCCCGGCCCCCGCGCCGGCCTCACCGCTCACCTGACCGACCCGACCCCGCACCGAAGGAGCACCACCGTGACCGCCTCCCCCTACACCCCCGCCGACCTGGGCCGGCGCATCGGCTCGGGGCTGCTGTCCTTCCCCGTGACGCACTTCCGCCCCGAGGACCTCGCCTTCGACGAGCCCGCCTACCGGGAGAACCTGGCCCGGCTGGGCGGCTACCCGGTGGGCGGCCTGTTCGCCGCGGGCGGCACGGGCGAGTTCTTCTCCCTCACCCACGGCGAGGTGGAGACGGTGGTGCGGGCCGCCGCGCAGAGCGTGCCCGACGACACCCCCGTGCTGGCGCCCGCCGGCTACGGCACGGCCACCGCCGTGGAACTGGCGAAGGCCGCCGAGCGGGCCGGTGCGGACGGCATCCTGCTCTTCCCCCCGTACCTGACCGAGGCCGGCCAGGAGGGGCTGTTCCGGCACGTGCGCGAGGTGTGCCGCGCCACCCGGCTCGGCGTCATCGTCTACGGCCGCGCCAACGCCGTGTACAGCGCGGAGACCCTGGAGCGGCTGGCGGCGGCCTGCCCCAACCTCGTCGGGTACAAGGACGGTGTCGGCGACATCGACGCCATGACCCGGATCTACACGCGCCTGGGTGAGCGGCTGACCTACGTCGGGGGGCTGCCGACCGCGGAGACCTTCGCCCTGCCCTACCTCGAACTGGGCGTGACCACCTACTCCTCGGCGATCTTCAACTTCCTGCCGGAGTTCGCCCTGGACTTCTACGCCGCGGTCCGCGGCCGGGACCACGCGACGGTGCTGCGGCTGCTGCGCGACTTCGTGCTGCCGTACACCGCGATCCGCAACCGTGAGGCCGGGTACGCCGTGAGCATCGTCAAGGCCGGCATGACCGCCGTGGGCCGCGGTGCGGGTCCGGTGCGTCCGCCGCTGACCGACCTGCGCGAGGACGAGTACAAGGAGCTCGCCGCACTGGTGGCGGGCGTCTCCCCGTCCGCCTGACCCGCCCGCCCCTCACCGTCTCACCCCAAGGAGGACGCCCATGTCCCCGACAGCTTCCGCGCCCGGTACGGCCCCGGGCTCCCGCGCACCCGTGGTCACCGGCATGCGGGTCGTGCCGGTGGCCGGCCGCGACAGCATGCTGCTCAACCTCAGCGGCGCCCACGGCCCGTACTTCACCCGGAACCTGGTGGTGCTGACCGACTCCGAGGGGCACACCGGGGTCGGCGAGGTGCCCGGTGGCGAGCCCATCGCCGCGACGCTGCGGGACGCCCGGGACCTGGTGGTCGGGCGCCGGGTGGGCGACCACCACGCGGTGCTGCGGGAGATACGGGAGCGGTTCGGCGACCGGGACGCAGGTGGCCGCGGCGCCCAGACCTTCGACCTGCGCGTCACCGTGCACGCCCAGGCGGCGGTGGAGTCGGCCCTGCTCGACCTGCTGGGCCACCACCTGGGCCTGCCGGTGGCCGCCCTGCTCGGCGACGGGCAGCAGCGAACCCGGGTACCCGTCCTGGGCTACCTGTTCTACCTGGGCGACCGCCACCGCACCGACCTGGACTACCGGGACGAGGACGGGGCGGCGGACGACTGGTTCCGGCTGCGCAACGCGGAGGCGCTCACCCCGGAGGCCGTCGTGGCGCTCGCCGAGGCTGCCGAACGCCGTTACGGGTTCCGGGACTTCAAGCTCAAGGGCGGCGTGCTGCCGGGGGCGCAGGAGGCGGCGGCGGTCCGTGCGCTGGCCGAGCGCTTCCCCGGGGCGCGCATCACCCTGGACCCCAACGGCGCCTGGCCGCTGGCGGAGGCGGTGGCGCTCGGCCGGGAGCTGCGGGACGTGCTGGCCTACGCCGAGGACCCGTGCGGTGCGGAGGGCGGCTACTCGGGGCGGGAGACGATGGCGGAGTTCCGGCGCGCCACCGGCCTGCGGACCGCCACCAACATGATCGCCACCGACTGGCGCCAGCTCGGGCACGCGGTCCGCGGCGACGCCGTCGACATCCCGCTGGCCGATCCCCACTTCTGGACGCTGCACGGCTCGGTCCGCGTCGCCCAGCTCTGCGACGCCTGGGGCCTGACCTGGGGATCGCACTCCAACAACCACTTCGACGTCTCGCTGGCCATGTTCACCCACGTCGCGGCGGCGGCCCCCGGTGAGATCACCGCGATCGACACGCACTGGATCTGGCAGGACGGCCAGCGTCTGACCCGGGAGCCCTACCGCATCAGCGAGGGGACCCTGGCCGTCCCCGACCGGCCCGGCCTCGGGGTGGAGCTGGACGAGGAGCAGGTGGCCCTGGCACACGAGCTGTACCTGTCCGCGGGGTTGGGCGGCCGGGACGACGCGGCGGCCATGCGCCACCTGGTGCCCGGCTGGCGGTTCGACGCCAGGCGTCCGGCGCTGGTGCGCTGAGAGGGGCCCGCCCCGGGTGCGCCCGGGGCGGCGGACGCGGCCCGGTGCCGTCAGCGCACCGGGCCGCTCAGCCGAACAGCCCCGCCACCGCCGCCAGGTCCTCCTGGCCCGCCAGCCCCGCGTGGTACAGCCGCAGGTGGTTGGCGCCGAGGTCCACCGCGTGCTCGACGTGCGCGGCGAGGGCGCCCGGGTCACCGCCCATGCCGCCGACGAAGGTCAGGTTGGCGGCGAGCGTGGTGTCCGGGCCCGCCGCCGCGGCGAAGGGCGTGAGGGCGTCCCGGCGCGCGGCGTCGTCCCCGGTGCAGGGCACGACCACCCCGTCGGCGTGGCCGAGCACGTCCGCCGGGTCCACTCCCACGTTGGCGCCGCAGCGGTGGGCGGCGGGGTCGGCATGGAGCAGTACCCGGAAGTCCGGGCGTCCGGCGCGGGCTGCGGCCTGGCGCACCGCGGCCACCGCCCGGTGCTGGAGCGTGCGCGCGGCGCGGTCCCGCCAGGTGGTCACCAGGGCGTACAGCTCCGGGCCGAGCAGGCGCTCGATCTCCTCCCGTTCGGCGGCCCGCCCGGCCCCGGCCGGCGCCCGCCGGCCGGCCCACACCGGTTCCAGGGCGGCGCGCACCGCGGCGGCCACCTCCTCGCCCGCCACGCCGAGGCCGGCGTACCCGGCCCGGCAGGTGGGGCAGAAGCAGAGCGACATCAGGTACTGGGCGGCGCCGTCCAGGCCCACCCCGCCGATCTTGTCGTGGGCGTGCAGGTGCGCCAGCCCGTACCAGCCGCAGGACTCCAGCTCGGTGCCCTCCGTCCCGGGGCGGACGGCTGCCTCGGCCGCCAGGTCGACCAGATGGGTGGCGACCTCCGGCTGGGCGATGCACGGCGCCCACGGGTAGCGGTCGCCGTAGGCGTTGGCCACCGAGGTGTCGGGGTGCTCCTCGCCGAGACGGGTGTTGTGGGCGAGCACCACCCAGGAGTGGACCGCCAGCCCGGCGTCCCGCAGCGCGCCGGCGGCCTCGCCGTAGGGGTCCGCGCCGGGCGTCCACTCCTGGACGTGGGGACGCAGGCGCCGCCCCGCCCAGCGTCCGGCGTCCGGCGGGTAGAGGACGGCGGCGTACCGCGCGGTGACCACCCGGTGCCGCGGGTGGCGGGGGGTGAGGGCACGGGTGGAGTGGTAGGCGGCGGCGAGGGTGACCTGGGGGACGCCGAGGCCGGCGACGCGGGCCGCGGCCCCGGGGTCGCCCACCACGTCCCAGGGGTAGCAGAAGACCGAGGTGTGCGGGGGCCGCGTCACGCCGTCACCAGCCCGAGGCCGTGCTCCAGCAGGACGGAGAGCGCGGCCAGGTGGTCCTCGGCCGGGTCGCTCAGCGGGCTGCGCACCCCGCCCACGTCCAGGCCGCGCATCCGCACCCCGGCCTTGACCAGCGAGACGGCGTACCCCCGGCCGCGGTTGCGCAGTTCCACCAGCGGGCGGTAGAAGCCGTCCAGCAGCCGGACGACGGTGGCGTCGTCGCCGCCGGTCAGCGCCCGGTGGAAGGCGGTGGCGATCTCCGGGGCGAAGGCGAAGACCGCCGAGGAGTACAGCAGCACCCCCAGGCCCCGGTAGGCCAGGCCGGTCAGCTCCGCGGTGGGCAGGCCGTTGAAGAACAGGAAGCGCCGCCCGGGTGCGTCGGTGCGCACGGCGCTGACGGTGCGCTGGAGGAGGTCGAGGTCGCCGAGGCCGTCCTTGAGGCCGATGACGCCCTCGGTGCGGGCGAGGGCGGCGACGGTGGCGGGTTCCAGGACGACGTTGTCGCGCTGGTAGACGACGACGGGCAGGCCGCCGTCCGCCGCGAGCCGGCGGTAGTGGGCCAGCAGGCCCTGCTGGTCGGCGAGGACCAGGTAGGGCGGCATGGCCAGGATGCCGTCGGCCCCCGCCTCGCGGGCGAGTGCGGTGTAGCGCAGCGCCAGTTCGGTGCCGTAGCCGGCGCCGGCGAGCACCGGGACCCGGCCCGCGGTCTCCTCGACCGCGGCGGCGACGCAGGCGGCGTACTCCTCTGGGGTGAGCGCGTGGAACTCGCCGGTGCCGCAGGCGGCGAACACCGCTCCGGCCCCCGCCTCCACGCCCGCGCGGACATGGGCCCGGTAGGCGTCGAGCGCGAGCGAGCCGTCCGGTCCGAAGGCGGTCACGGGGAAGAACAGCAGTCCGTCGAGCCGCTCGGCGAGCGTGGGTTGCGTGGTCACGAGCTCTCCCCTGTGTGGTGCATGTCCGTGAGCAGCGTCCATATCCCTGAACGTTCGGTACGCTAGGACACCGGTTGTCACCGGTCAAGACGCCCTCTACTGACCAGCCTTGACGAGGCGACACACCGCAGGCGCCGCCGCAGTCCGTCTTGACCCCGCTGTTCGCCGATGCCTACCGTGTCCAGGCATCTGAATTCTGTTCCGCACCACGACTGAACGGGTCCAGGCGGTCGGCGGCGGGCGCCCCGCAGCCGCCACCCGCAGCCGGGGTGCCACAGGACGTCCGCCGGGCCCGTGCGGCTCCGGCACCCGGGCGAGCGCCGACGGGCCCGCCCGTGCCCCGCAGGAGGAACCCGCCATGCCTGAGCCCCGTACCGTCCTGCTCACCGGCGCCGCCGGCGGCGTCGGCACGCGGATGCGCGAACTGCTGCCCCCTTACGGCTACCGGCTGCGCCTCCTGGACCAGCGCCCCATCGAGGACGAGCCGGATGCCATCGTCGCCGACCTCTCCGACACGGCGGCGCTGCGCGAGGCCGTCCGCGGCGTCGACGCGATCATCCATCTCGCGGGCATCTCCCTGGAAGCCCCCTTCGAGAAGATTCTGCGCTCCAACATCGAGGGCACCTACCACCTCTACGAGGCGGCACGGGAGGCCGGAGTGGGGCGGGTGGTCTTCGCCTCCTCCAACCACGCCGTCGGCTACACCCCGCGCCCGGCGGACGGCTCGGGGGCCGTCCCCGTGGAGACCAAGCACCGACCCGACACCTTCTACGGGCTCTCCAAGACCTTCGGCGAGGACCTGGCCTCCCTCTACTGGGACCGGCACGGCATCGAGTCGGTCTGCGTCCGCATCGGCTCCTGCTTCCCCCAGCCGCGCAACGTGCGGGAGCTGTCGGTCTGGCTCAGCGAGGCGGACTGCGCCCGTCTGCTGCACGCCTGCCTGACCGCGCCGAAGGTCGGCCACACCGTGGTCTACGGCTCCTCCGCCAACACCCGGCTGTGGTGGGACCTGGGCTCGGCCCGCGCCCTGGGGTACGACCCGCAGGACGACTCCGAGCAGTACGCCGCGGAGCTGGTGGCCGAGTTCGGTGAGCTGGACCTGGACAACCCCGAACACCGCTACCTGGGCGGCCGGTTCACCTACGACCCGCCCATCTGGCCGTACTGACCCCGGCCCCGCCCGCCGACTGCGCGCAGCACACCCCCCGCAGCGGCCGGCCGCGGCCGGTCCGCGCCCGGGAACCGGTGCGCAACCACAGGTGTCCGCAGTGCGTCCTTGGGGCAGAAGCCGCAGGGACGCGCCGCCGGCGCTGCCTGGGAACGAACGCCGCGGAAGAGCGGCAGCACGAGGAAGTAGGACGGAAAGACCATGACCATCATCGGCTGGGTGATACTCGGACTCGTCGCCGGGATCATCGCCAAGATCCTCCTTCCCGGCCGCGACCCGGGCGGTGTGTTCGGCACCACCATCATCGGCGTGATCGGCTCCTTCCTCGGTGGCTGGCTGTCCACCAAGGTGCTGGACAAGCCGGTCCCCCACGACTTCTTCGACCCCAAGACCTGGATCGCCGCCATCGTGGGCGCCCTGATCCTGCTGGTCCTCTACCGGCTGCTGTTCGGCAACTCCCGCGAGCGCCGCTGACCGGAACCGGGCGCCCGCGGCCACCCGGGCGGAGGGAACCGCACAGGGCCGGCCACTCGTTGGGCCGACATGACCTCGATGACTCCCGGTTCCAACCTTCCGCTGTCGGTACCGCGCGTGGCGGTGACCGTCACGGCCCCCGTGCGGGTGGACGTCTCGGCCCTGCTGATCGCCGCCGACGGCAGGGTGCGCTCGGACGCGGACTTCGTCTTCTACAACCAGCCGAGCGGCCCGGGCGTCAACCACACCGCCGCGCCCACCGGCGACACGGTCACGGTGGACACCGCGCAGGTGCCCGCCGACGTGGAGAAGGTCGTGGTCACCGCGAGCCCGGACGCGCCCGGGGCCACCTTCGCCGGCACCGAACCGACCGCCACGGTCACCGACGCCGCCTCCGGTGCGGTCCTCGCCACGTTCACCCCGGCGCGGCTCGGCCCGGAGACGGCGCTGGTCTGCGTGGAGGTCTACCGCCGGGGCGGCGCCTGGAAGGTCCGGGCGGTCGGGCAGGGCTACGCCGACGGCCTGGCGGGCATCGCCACCGACTTCGGCGTGAGCGTCGAGGAGCCGGCCGCCGGGCCGCAGCCCCCCGCGGCGGCCCCGCAGGCCCCGCCCGCAGCACCGCCCGCCGCGCCGCCGCAGGCGCCCCCGGCACCACCCGCCGCTCCCCCGCAGGCTCCCCCGGCCGGCCAGTGGCCCGCCCCGGCCGGACCGCCGGCGGCTGCTGCGCCGCCCCCGCCCGCGCCGCCGGCCGGCCCCGCCAAGGTCAACCTCGACAAGGGCCGGGTCAGCCTCCGGAAGAACCAGACCGTCTCGCTGGTCAAGGGCGGGCAGCCGCTGCTGGGATCGGTGCGCATGGGGCTCGGCTGGGAGCCGGCCTTCCGCGGCAAGGACGTGGACCTGGACGCCTCGGTGATCGTCTACGGCCCGGACCGCGGCAAGATCGACAACTGCTACTTCGGGAAGCTCGCCATCCTCGACGGTGCCATCCAGCACTCCGGCGACAACCTCACCGGTGAGGGCGCGGGCGACGACGAGGCCATCACCGTCCACCTGGGCGGTCTTCCGCCCCAGGCCACCGGGCTGGTGTTCACCGTCAACTCCTTCACCGGCCAGAAGTTCACGGAGGTCGCCAAGGCCTACTGCCGGCTGCTGGACGCCCACTCCGGCGAGGAACTGGTCCGCTTCGACCTGACCGGCTCCGAGCCCCGCACCGGCGTCCTGATGGCCAAGTTCATCCGCCAGTACTCCGGCGAGTGGGAGATGACGGCGCTGGGCACGTTCGTGGACGCCCGCACCGTACGCGGCATGACGGAACCGGGCGCCCGGGCCCTGTGAGCGCCGGCGGGCCGGGGCCCTACGCCCGCCCCGCCCAGGCCCCCGCGAGCAGCTCGTAGGAGGTGCGGACCGCCGCCGGGTCGTGGGTGCTGGTGGTCAGCAGCAGCTCGTCGGCGCCGAGGTCGGCCAGGTCGGCGTCGAGCCGGTCGGCGACCTCCTCGGCGGAGCCCGCGACCTGCCCGGCCAGCTGCCGCTCGTAGAGCTCCGTCTCCCGGGCGCCCGCGTCCTGCCCGAGCTGCCGCAGGACGCTCTCCACCGGGTCCAGCGGCGGGAAGCTGCCCCGGGTGCGCGCCTGCGCCATGGCCCATGCCTCGGGAGCGGCGAGCCGCCGGGCCTCCTGGCGGGTCGGGGCGGCCATGACGGTGGCGGAGAGGACGAGGTGGGGGCGGTGCCACAGCGGTGAGGGCGTGAAGGCCGCCCGGTAGAGCCCGACGGCCTCCCGCAGCGCCTCCCGGCCCCGCACCTCGCCGATGACCAGGGCCAGCCCGGCCCGGCCGGCAATCTCCGCACCCGCACCGGTGGCGAGGACGAAGACCGGCGGCCGGAGCCCCTCGGCGGGCCTGGCGTGGACCTGCGGGTGGTCGCGCGGACCGCCGGTGAAGTAGGCGACCAGCTCGGCGAGGTCGTGGGGGAAGTTCTCGGCGGCGTCCCGGCCGGCACCCAGCGCGCGGCGGATCCCGTCGGTGAAGGCGACCGAGCGGCCCAGCCCTACGTCGATCCGGCCGGGGAAGAGCGCCTCCAGCACCCCGAACTGCTCCGCCACCACCAGCGGCCGGTGGTTGGGGAGCATCACGCCGCCGGTCCCCACCCGCAGGGTCGTCGTGGCCGAGGCGACGGCGGCCGCCAGGACCGTCGGGGCGGAGCCGGCCACTCCGGGCACACCGTGGTGCTCGGCGACCCAGAACCGGTGGTACCCCAGCCCCTCGACGTGGCGGGCCAGGGCCACCGTCTCGCGCAGGGCCTCCCCCTCGGGGCGTCCGGCGCGGACGCGGGAGCGGTCCAGCACGGACACCGGGACCCGGCCCCCGCCCGCCCGCACCTGCGCTCCCGGCGGGCCCGAGGAGGGCTGCCGGGGCGGGGCGGGCTGCGGGGGTGTCGGTACGGCGGCGCTCACCCCGGGCACAACACCGGCGGACCGGCCGCGATTCCACCGCCGGCCGCCGGCCGCCGGCCACCGGCGACCGGCGACCGCTCACCGGGAGCGCGGCGCCCGGGTCCCGGCGGCCGGGCTCAGTGGTGCGCATGGCCGCCGCTGCCGGGGCCGGCCGCCCTGCCGGGAGGCCGCGGGCCGGGGAGGCCGCCCGGGGCCTCAGGCCCCCTGTGCGGAACGGGCCTTGAACGCCGCCTTGCGGGCGGCCTTGGCCACGCCGCGGTCGGGGTGGAGGCGGCCCATGGCCTCCAGGACGTCCGCGGTGGCGGGGTGGCCGACCCGCCACGCCTTGTCGAAGAAGCCGCTGTGCTGGTCCACCAGCCCCTCGACCAGCGCCCGCAGGTCCGGCGACTCGGCGTCCACGACCCGGGTCTGTGCCGCCAGGGTGTCGATGGTCAGCCAGAAGACCATCTCCTCCCCCGGGGGCGGGACGTCGGCCACGCCCCGCTCGCTGAGCCAGACCCGCGCCAGGCCGCCCAGGTGCGGGTCGTCGAGCACCTCGCGCAGCGCGGGCTCCGCCTCCATGCCGACCAGGGCGAGCATCTGCTGGCAGGTGAGCCGGCGCAGCGGACCGTCGCCGTCCTCGCCCCGCGCGGCGGCGAGCAGCTCGCGGGCGGCCTCCGGAGCGGGCCGCCGGGCCAGCCACATCTCGGCCTCGGTGCGGGCCGCCGCCTCGGGGTGCCCGGCAACACCGGCCAGGAGGTCGGCGGCGTCGGCCTCGGCGAGGTCGCCGACGAGCGGCACCCGCATGCCCGCCTCGGCCAGCCGCGTCCGGACGCCGAACAGGCCGAGCGGGGTGAGGCGCACCATGCCGTAGCGGGCGACGTCCTCCTCCCCGGGCCCCTCGGCGGCCTGCGCCGCGCTCTCCTCGCCGTCCTCGGACAGCTCCTCCAGCAGCTCCTCGTCGACCGGACGGTAGGCGAGCAGGCCGACCGGTTCGAGGAGGCGGAACTGGTCGTCGAGGCGCATCATGACCTCCGACACCTCCTCCAGGACGGCGTCGGTGGGCTCGTTCATGTCGTCGGGGACGACGACGGAGGCCGCGAGCGCCGGCAGCGGCACCTCGGCACCGGGGTCCTCGCTGAGGGCGGTGAGCAGGTACAGGCTGCCGAGCACCGCGTCGAGCTGGTCGGCCTCGGCGTCCGGGTCCCAGTCGACGGCGTCCAGGTCGATCTCGTCGCCGGCCACGATCTGGTCGGCGAACTGCGACAGGTCGGGGGCGGCGGCCTCGATCAGCGTGGTCTCCGCCGCGGTGAGCCACAGGTCCAGGACGTCCCTCGGGCTGCCGCCGGTGAGATGCGCCAGCGCCTCGCCGGCGGTGGCGGTGGCCACGGCGACCTCCTCGTCCTGCGCCGGAAGGGCCTCGTCCTCGGCCCCGGCGTCCTCCGCCACGTCGACGAGACCGGTGTCCAGCGCGATCTGCCAGGCGTCGGCGGTGTCCGCCAGACCGTCCTCGCCCGTCAGCCCGAGGTGGTCCGAGGCCTCGGCCAGCTGACTGGCCAGGAGGTCGCCGCCGTACCCGACGCGGATTCCGTCGCCGACCCAGCGTGCCAGCCGCGCTGCCCGGGCGAACTGTGGGGCGTTGAGCGCTTCCCGCGCCAGTTCGGCCTCCGCGGGAAGCCGGACCGGGGGCAACGAGCGGTCTTCGGGCATCGGGGGGTCAGCTCCTTGGGGGGGTACGACGGACGTGCGCGCCCCAGCGTAGACGGAGCGGGGGCCCGGCCCCGACCGTTCACCCGACGGCCACCCCGACACCCCTGGGCATGCTTGACAACTGCCGTTCGCAGGCAAGAGATTGACGCGCGTAGCGGCATGACGCGTACACATCGTACGAGGGTGTGCGGATCTGCCGCCCGGCGTCCGGCACGTCCCCGGGGGCCGGCCCTCCCCCGTCCCGAAAGGCCCGCCCGTGCCGCTTCGCCCCGCTCCCGCCGCACCGCCTCGGTCCTCCGCTTCCCGGCGCGCTCCGCGGGGCGCGACCCGGGTGGCGCTCGCCACGGCCGTCGCCCTCGCCGCCGGTCTCACCGTCTGCCCGCCCGCCACCGCCGCCGGCGTCCGCATCCACGACGTCCAGGGCACCACCCGCCTCTCCCCGCTGGCCGGCACCACCGTGTCCGAGGTGCCCGGGGTGGTCACGGCGGTGCGCTCCTTCGGCTCCTCGCGCGGCTTCTGGATACAGGACCCGGCCCCGGACGACGACCCGGCCACCAGCGAGGGCCTGTTCGTCTTCACCGGCTCCACCACGCCGAAGCTTTCGGTGGGGGACGCGGTGCTGGTCTCCGGACGGGTCAGCGAGTACTACCCGGGCGGCGCCTCGGCCGGCGGCCAGTCGCTGACCGAGCTGAGCGGCGCGACCTGGACGGTCACCTCGTCCGGCAACCCGCTGCCGGCCGCGGCCCCGGTGAACGCCGCCACCCTCCCGGCCCGCTGGGCGCCCGACACCGGTGGCGGTTCGCTGGAGCCGCTGCCACTGCGTCCCGCCCGGTACGCCCTGGACCGGTACGAGTCGCTGGAGGGCATGCGGGTCGCGGTCAGCGACGCTCCCGTCGTCGGCCCCAGCAACACGTACCACGAGCTGTGGGTGACGGCCGATCCCGCGCGGCACCGCACCGCCCGCGGCGGCGTGCTCTACGACTCCTACCGCGACCCCAACGCCGCGCGCCTGAAGGTGACCTCCCTGCTGCCCCTGGCCACCGACCCGTTCCCCACCGCGAACGTCGGCGACGAGCTGACCGGCACCACCTCCGGGCCGCTGGACTACGACAGCTTCGGCGGCTACACCCTCGCCGCGACCGCCGTGGGCGGGCTCGCGCACGGCACCACGGCCCCCGAGGTGACCCGGCCCGCTGCGGCCGACCAGCTCTCGGTGGCCACCTACAACGTCGAGAACCTCTCGCCGAAGAACCCGCAGGCGAAGTTCGACCGGCTCGCCTCGGCCCTGGTCACCAACCTCGCCTCGCCCGACATCGTCTCCCTGGAGGAGGTGCAGGACGACGACGGGGCCACCGACGACGGCGTGGTGGGCGCGGGCGCGACGCTGACGAAGCTCACCGACGCGATCGCGGCGGCGGGCGGCCCGGCCTACCGGTGGCGTTCGATCGACCCCGTCGACGACAGCGACGGCGGCGAGCCGGGCGGCAACATCCGCAACGTCTTCCTCTACAACCCCGAGCGGGTCTCCTTCACCGACGTCCCGGGCGGCACCGCCACCACGGGCGTGAGCGTCACCGGCACCGCGAAGGCACCTGCCCTCACCGCCTCCCCCGGCCGGATCGCCCCCACCGACGCCGCCTGGAAGGACAGCCGCAAGCCGCTGGTGGGCCAGTTCTCCTTCCGGGGCAAGCCGGTGTTCGTCGTCGCCTGCCACTTCAACTCCAAGGGCGGCGACCAGGGGCTGGACAGCCGCTTCCAGCCGCCGGCGCGCTCCTCGGAGACCCAGCGGGTGGCGCAGGCCCGCCTGGTGAACGGCTTCGTGCGCCGGCTTCTGGACGTCTCGCCGAAGGCCGACATGGTGGTCGCCGGCGACCTCAACGACTACCAGTTCTCCCCGGCGCTGGGCGCCCTCACCGCCGGCGGCGCCCTCACCGACCTGGTACGCAAGCTGCCCCGGGACGAACGCTACGGCTACGTCTACAACGGCAACTCCCAGGTCCTGGACCACATCCTGACCGGCCCCGGCCTGCACCACCCCGACTACGACATCGTCCACGTCAACGCGGAGTTCGCCGACCAGGCCAGCGACCACGACCCGCAGGTGGTACGGGTCCGGCCGTGACGGAGCGGGCGGCGCGGCCGCACCGGCCGCCCCGCGGGCCGCGTGCCCTGCGGGGGCGGAGCGGGTGCGGCCGCGCCGCGTTGTCAGTGGCCCGTGCCACTCTTCGGGTATGACGAACACCGTGAAGGGCCCCGCCAGTTACTTCCCCTCCATCGAGAGGACGTACGGCCGTCCGATCGCCGAGTGGAAGACGCTCATCCACGCCTCGCCCCTCACCCGGCACATGGAGCTGGTGGGCTGGCTGAAGACCGAGCACGGCATGGGGCACGGGCACGCCAACGCCCTGGTGGCCCACACCCTCGCCGAGTCCGGCGGCGCGTAGGGGCCCCGCGGCGACCTGCCGGCCGGGCCCGGCCGCGCACGAGAGAGCGGCGGGCTCGGCTCACCTGCCGGCCGGCGGCCCCTGCGGCGGCTGCGGGGGCGGGTACGCCGACCGCGGGTCAGGCTGCCCGTACGGCTGCTGACCGTACGGCTGGGCCTGCGGCGGCTGCGGCCACTGCTGCGGTGCCTGGGGCCGGGCCGGGGGCACGGGCGCCTGCTTCTGCTGCGGCGTGGCGTAGGGGTTCGCGGCCGGGTGCGCCTGCGGGTAGGGCCCCGGGGCCGGGGCGTACGGGCCGGGTGCCGCCGGCGGCGCGCCGTACGGCTGGGGCGTCCCGTCGGCGGCCTGCCGGGGGCCGGCGGCCTCGCCCGGCCCGTCCTCGGCGCCGGTGAGGTCGCGCACCAGCAGCGCCGCGCCGGCGACCGCGCCCGGCATCAGCACCACGGCGACCAGCGGCACCAGGAACGCCAGCACGTAGGGCGTGCCGAAGCCCACGGCCAGCGCCTTGCGGCGGCGGAGCAGGGCCATGCGTTCCCGTACCGGGATGTCCCGGCGCTGCATGGCCACACTGGCCAGTTCCAGCGTCAGGAAGAAGCCGGAGACCAGGAAGCCCACGGCCGGCACCACGGACTGCCCGACGGCCGGGACGAAGCCCAGCACGAAGAAGAGCAGCCCGAACCCGACCGCCCGCAGCAGCACGTACACGGAGTCGGCGATGCCGCGCCACAGCTCGGTGTACCAGGGGCGGTCCGGACCGGCCGGGCAGTACCCCTCGGACTCCTCGACGGCCTCCGAGAGCCGCTCGTAGAAGGGTTCGCCGACCATCAGCGTCACCGCGGTGAAGGCGAGCACCCCGAAGGCGAGGGCGGCGGCGAAGAGGAGGAAGACGAAGACGCCGCGCAGCAGCCCGGCCCACGGGCTGCTCCAGTCGTCGGCGAACGGGGTGGCCCAGGTGACCAGGTCGGTGCCCCACAGCGCCAGCGCCACCAGCAGCAGGCCGTTCAGGACGAGTGTGACGAGGGCCGGCAGCAACCCGAAGCCCCACCACCGGCCGTGCTGGAAGACCCAGCGCTGTCCCTTCCCCACGTACCGCAGCCCGGTCACCAGATCACGCATGCCGCTCACCCTATCGGCGGTCCCCGCAGGCGCCGGGCGGTCGCCGGTAACGGCTTCGCCACAGCGCCCCGCCCCCGGGGCGGACGCACGGCGGCCCGGCGGGAGGGGCGTCCTCCCGCCGGGCCGCCGCGTGAAGCGCCGGACCGACCGCCCGGGTCAGTCGTTGTGGTGCAGTGCCGCGTTCAGGCCGCCCCAGGAGCCGGTGCGCGGCAGCGCCTCGACGGTACCGGTGGTGGAGTTGCGGCGGAAGAGGAGGTTGTCGGCGCCGCTGAGCTCGGCGGCCTTGACCACCGCGCCGTCGGGCAGGGTGACGCGGGTGCCGGCGGTGACGTACAGGCCGGCCTCCACGATGCAGTCGTCGCCCAGGGCGATGCCGATGCCGGCCTCGGCGCCCAGCAGGGTCCGCTCGCCGATGGAGACGATCTGCTTGCCGCCGCCGGAGAGGGTGCCCATGATCGACGCGCCGCCGCCGATGTCGGAGCCGTCACCGACGACCACCCCCGCGGAGATGCGGCCCTCGACCATGGAGGCGCCCAGCGTCCCGGCGTTGAAGTTGACGAAGCCCTCGTGCATCACGGTGGTGCCGGACGCCAGGTGCGCGCCGAGGCGGGCCCGGTCGGCGTCGGCGAGGCGGACGCCGGCGGGGGCCACGTAGTCGGTCATCCGCGGGAACTTGTCGACGCTGGTGACCTGGAGGTGGAGGCCCTCGGCGCGCGCGTTGAGGCGCACCGTCTCCAGCTGGTCGACGGCGACGGGGCCCAGCGAGGTCCACGCGACGTTGGCCAGCAGGCCGAACATGCCGTCGAGGTTCTGGCCGTGCGGCTGGACCAGCCGGTGGCTGAGCAGGTGGAGCCTCAGGTAGATGTCGTGGGTGTCCAGCGGCTTGTCCTCCAGGGAGGCGATGACCGTGCGGACGGCGACGATTTCCACGCCGCGGCGCGGGTCGGGACCGAGCGCCGCGGGCGCCGCCTCCCCCAGCAGTTCGGCGGCGCGCTCGGCGCTCAGCCGCTCGCTGCCGGCGGGGCCGGGCTCGGCGACGAGTTCGGGCGCGGGGAACCAGGTGTCCAGGACGGTGCCGTCGGCGGCGAGGGTGGCGAGTCCGGCGGCGACGGCGCCGGTGGTGCGGGAGGCTGCGGCTTCGGTCATGAGGGAAAACCTAACCGGCCGGGCCTCCCGGAGGCGAACCCGGTCCGCCGGGTGGTCGTGCCCGGCTGCGCGGGCCCCGCCGCGGGCCGCCCGGCCTGCGCGCGGGCCGGGCCGGTCAGTGCGCGTCGCCGAGGTTGAGCACGATCACCCCCGCGATGACCAGCAGGATTCCGCCGATGCGGGTGGCGCTCGCGCCCTCGCCGAGGAAGAGCATGCCCAGCGCCGCGATGACCGCGGTACCGGCGCCGGACCAGATGGCGTAGGCGGTGCCGACGTTCATCGTCTTCAGGGTGCGGGCCAGCAGGACGAAGGCCACCAGGTACCCGACCGCGGTCCCGACCGACGGCCACAGGCGACTGAAGTTGTCGCTGAGCTTCATGCAGGTGGTCGCCAGGACCTCTGCGAGGATCGCTCCCGCCAGTGTCAGGTACGCCATGCCCCGAGCCTACGCAGCCGTCGGGAGCCCGGACACACCGATCCCGCCGGGCGCCAAGTGCCCGGCGGGATCGGGGAGCTGCGGGACGGTGCCCGCGGCGGTGTCTCAGACGTTGAAGCCGAGCGCGCGGAGCTGCTCGCGGCCGTCGTCGGTGATCTTGTCCGGGCCCCACGGGGGCATCCAGACCCAGTTGATCTTCAGTTCGTTGACGATGCCGTCGGTGGCCGACCTCGCCTGGTCCTCGATGACGTCGGTCAGCGGGCAGGCCGCCGAGGTCAGCGTCATGTCGACGGTGGCGATGTTGTTGTCGTCGATGTGCAGGCCGTAGATGAGGCCCAGGTTGACGACGTCGATGCCGAGCTCGGGGTCGACCACGTCGTAGAGCGCCTCGCGGAGCTCCTCCTCGGTGGCCGGCTTGGTGGTCGGCGCGTCGGCGGCGGTGCCCGCCGGGGTGTCGGTCATGGTGTCGTTGCCTCCTCGGAGAGGGCCTTGGCGGTGGCGTCCTTCCAGGCCATCCAGCTCAGCAAGGCGCACTTGACACGGGCGGGGTACTTGGAGACACCGGCGAAGGCCACGGCGTCCTCCAGCACCTCCTCCATCGCGTCGTCGGGTTCGATCTGGCCGCGGGACTGCATCAGCTCCAGGAAGGTCTCCTGGACCCGCTGCGCCTCGGCGAGCGGTTTGCCGACCAGCAGTTCGTTCAGCACCGAGGCACTGGCCTGGCTGATGGAACAGCCCTGCCCCTCGTAGCTGACGTCGCCGATGGTCGAGCCGTCCAGCTTCACGCGGAGGGTGATCTCGTCCCCGCAGGTCGGGTTGACGTGGTGCACCTCGGCGTCGCCGTCGCGCAGACCCCGGCCGTGCGGGTTCTTGTAGTGGTCCAGGATGACTTCCTGGTACATGGAGTCCAGCTTCACGACTGACAAGTCTCCACCCTCATCCGAAGAAGTTACGGACGTGCTCCAGCCCCTCGGCCAGGGCGTCGACCTCGGCCGGAGTGGAGTACAGATAGAACGACGCTCGCGTGGTCGCGGGAATTCCGTACCGCAGGCAGACCGGCCGCGCGCAGTGGTGTCCGACGCGTACCGCGATGCCCTGCTCGTCGAGGACCTGCCCCACGTCGTGGGGGTGGATGTCGCCCAGGGTGAAGGAGATCGCGGCGCCCCGGTCCTCGGCGGTCGCCGGACCGATGATCCGCAGGTCGGGGACGTCCAGGAGCCTCTTCACCGCGTACTCGGTGAGTGCGTGCTCGTGGGCGGCGATCTTCTCCAGGCCGATCGAGGAGAGGTAGTCCACGGCCGCGCCGAGCCCGACGGCCTGCGCGATCGGGGGCGTGCCCGCCTCGAACTTGTGGGGCGCCGGGGCGTAGGTGGAGGACTGCATCGAGACGGTCTCGATCATCTCGCCGCCGCCGAGGAACGGCGGCAGGTCCTCCAGCAGTTCCTGCCGGCCCCACAGCACGCCGATGCCGTCCGGGCCGCACATCTTGTGGCCGGTGAAGGCGACGAAGTCCGCCTGGAGCGCCTGGACGTCCAGCGGCATGTGCGGCGCGGCCTGCGAGGCGTCGATCACCACCAGGGCGCCGACCTCCTGGGCGCGGCGCACGATCGCCTCGACCGGGTTGACGGTGCCCAGGATGTTGGAGACCAGCACGAAGGAGACGACCTTGGTGCGCTCGGTGATGACCTGCTCGATGTTCGACAGGTCGAGCCGGCCGTCGTCGGTGAGGCCGAACCACCGCAGCTTCGCGCCGGTGCGCTGCGAGAGCAGCTGCCACGGCACGATGTTGGAGTGGTGCTCCATCTCCGTGATGACGATCTCGGTCTCGTCGTCCACCCGGTAGGGCTCGTCGGCCCAGCCGAGCATGTTGGCCACGAGGTTGAGGGACTCGGAGGCGTTCTTGGTGAAGATCACCTCGTCGCGGCTGGGCGCGTTGACGAAGGCCGCGACCTTGTCGCGGGCACCCTCGTACGCAGCCGTGGCCTCCTCGGCCAGCACGTGCACGCCGCGGTGGACGTTGGCGTTGTGCTGTTCGTAGTGCGCGTTCAGTACGTCGAGCACCTGGCGCGGCTTCTGCGAGGTCGCCGCGTTGTCCAGGTACACGAGCTTCTTCCCGTCGTGGACCCTGCGGTCCAGGATGGGGAAGTCCTTACGGATCGCCTCGGTGTCGAGGAGGCCCGGCAGCTCGCTCACGCCTCAACTCCTCCGTTCGCACCACCGCGTGTGCGGCAGGTGGGATGGGTGCCCGCCGGTGTGGGCGGGCCCGGGTGGGCGGCCCGCGGCCCGGCGGGCCGCGGGTCGATGGTCACTGTGCGGCCTTGACGTACGCCTCGTAGCCCTCGGCCTCCAACTTGTCGGCGAGCTCGGGGCCGCCGGACTCGGCGATGCGGCCGGCCGCGAAGACGTGGACGTGGTCGGGCTTGATGTAGCGCAGGATCCGGGTGTAGTGCGTGATCAGCAGGGTGCCGACCTCGCCCGACTCGCGGACGCGGTTGACGCCCTCGGAGACGATGCGCAGCGCGTCCACGTCGAGGCCGGAGTCGGTCTCGTCGAGGATGGCCACGGCCGGCTTGAGCAGTTCGAGCTGGAGGATCTCGTGGCGCTTCTTCTCACCGCCGGAGAAGCCCTCGTTGACGTTGCGCTCGGCGAAGGCCGGGTCCATGTTGAGGCGCTCCATGGCCTCCTTGACCTCCTTGACCCAGGTGCGGAGCTTGGGTGCCTCGCCGCGCACGGCGGTGGCGGAGGTGCGCAGGAAGTTGGAGACGGAGACGCCGGGGACCTCGACGGGGTACTGCATGGCGAGGAAGACGCCGGCGCGGGCGCGCTCGTCGACGCTCATGGCGAGGACGTCCTCGCCGTCGAGGGTGACGGTGCCGCCGGTCACGGTGTACTTGGGGTGGCCGGCCAGCGAGTAGGCCAGGGTGGACTTGCCGGAGCCGTTGGGGCCCATGATGGCGTGCGTCTCGCCCTGCTTCACGGTCAGGTCGACGCCCTTCAGGATCTCGCGCGGGCCGTTCTCGGCGTCCACGGAGACGTGCAGGTCGTGGATCTCAAGGGTTGCCATAGGGACTCAGGACTCCTGGGTGACGGAGACGAGCACAGCCGCGTCGGGGCCGTCTCCTTCGATCTTTACGGGGTACACGGGGACGGGCTGCGTGGCGGGCAGGGAGTTGGGCTTGCCGGTGCGCAGGTCGAAGGTCGACCCGTGCAGCCAGCACTCGATGGCACAGTCCTCCACCTCGCCCTCGGACAGCGAGACGTTGGCGTGGGAGCAGATGTCGTTGATCGCGTACACCTCTCCCTGCGTGCGCACCACCGAGACGGGGACGCCGTCGAGTTCCACCCGCTTGGGGGTGTCCTCCGCCAGCTCTCCGAGGGCGCACACGCGGTGGAAGTCGGCGGTGCTCATGCGACCGACGCCTCCAGTTCCACGTCGATCTTGGCGAGCAGGCGCTCCTCGACGTCCTCGACGCCGATCTGCTGGACGAGCTCGGCGAAGAAGCCGCGGACGACCAGGCGGCGCGCCTCGTTCTCCGGGATGCCGCGGGCCATCAGGTAGAAGAGCTGTTCGTCGTCGAAGCGGCCGGTGGCCGAGGCGTGGCCGGCTCCGACGATCTCGCCGGTCTCGATCTCCAGGTTGGGCACCGAGTCCACCCGCGCGCCGTCGGTGAGGACGAGGTTGCGGTTGAGCTCGTAGGTGTCCGTGCCGGTGGCCTTGGCGCGGATCAGCACGTCGCCGATCCACACGGCGTGGGCGGCCTCGCCCTGCAGCGCGCCCTTGTAGGCCACGTTGGAGCGGCAGTTGGGGGCCTCGTGGTCGACGAAGAGGCGGTGCTCCTGGTGCTGGCCGTTGTCGGTGAAGTACAGGCCGTAGAACTCGGCCTCACCGCCGGGGCCGGCGTAGTCCACCCGGGGGTGGAGCCGGACCAGGTCGCCGCCGAAGGTGACGATCACGGACTTGAAGGAGGCGTCGCGGCCGACGAGCGCGTTGTGCTGTCCGGCGTGGACGGCGGTGTCGTCCCAGTCCTGGACGGAGACGACGGTCAGCTTCGCGCCGTCGCCGAGCAGGTAGTCGACGTTGGCGGCGACGGTGGCGTCACCGGTGTGGTCGATGACGACGACGGCCTCGGCGAACGCGCCCAGCTCGATCACCTGGTGCCCGTAGGCCACGCCGCCCTCGCCGTGCACCGAGATGCGCACCGGCTCGCTCAGCACGGTCTCCTTGGGCACCGAGACGACGGTGGCCTTCTCGAAGGAGCTGTAGGCCTGGGCCGCGACGCGGTCGGCGGGCACGCCGCCCTTGCCGACGCGGGCGTCCTCACGGCCGACGGTCTCCACGCTCACGCCCTGCGGCGCCTGGACCTCCACGCGGACGCCGCCGGTGGCCTGGGCGCTGCCGTCGTGCAGCCCCTTGAGCCGCTCCAGCGGGGTGAAGCGCCACTCCTCCTCGCGACCGTGCGGCACGGGGAAGTCCGCCACGTCGTAGGACGGCGGGGCGCTCGTGCGGGTGGCGATGGTGGACTCGCCGGCCACCGCGATGGCGCCGGCGGTGGTCGAGCCCACCGGCGGGGTGCCCCCCTCGGCCGAAGCCTCTCGCAGGTCCTCGGGGGAGTTCTGAGCCTCAGCCATGGCTGTCGTCGTGCTCACTTTCTCGTCTAACGGTCGCGGGTGGTCGCTGGTGCGCCGCGGATGATGGTGCGGGTCGGGGGACGGGGCGCGGGGCCCCCCCGGCCCGGCGGCGCGCGGGGGCCCCCCGCCGCCCCCCCCCCCCCCCCCACAGAACGCGGAAAAACCCGGTGGGGGCACAGGGGTGGAACAAAGGCGACCACGCGGGCGGGGGGGACAAAAAA
>NZ_JBHWGP010000009.1:28708-206508 GCF_042733155.1 Streptomyces sp. NPDC059740
GGGGGGGGGGGGCCGCGGGGGGGTTGGGGGGGGGGGGGGGGGGGGGGGGCGCCCCCGCGGGGCCGGGGGGCCCCCCGGGGCCCGTCGTCAGCCGACCGAGCCCTCCATCTGCAGCTCGATCAGCCGGTTGAGCTCCAGTGCGTACTCCATGGGCAGCTCGCGGGCGATCGGCTCGACGAAGCCGCGCACGATCATCGCCATGGCCTCGTCCTCGGAGAGGCCGCGGGCCATGAGGTAGAAGAGCTGGTCCTCGCTGACCTTGGAGACGGTCGCCTCGTGGCCCATGGACACGTCGTCCTCGCGGACGTCCACGTAGGGGTAGGTGTCCGAGCGCGAGATGGTGTCGACCAGCAGGGCGTCGCAGAGCACGTTGGACTTGGAGCCCTCGGCGCCCTCGCCGATCTCGATCAGGCCGCGGTAGGAGGTCCGGCCACCGCCACGCGCCACCGACTTGGAGACGATGTTGGAGGAGGTGTTGGGCGCCATGTGCACCATCTTGGCGCCGGCGTCCTGGTGCTGGCCCTCGCCCGCGAAGGCGATGGAGAGCGTCTCGCCCTTGGCGTGCTCGCCCATGAGGTAGACGGCCGGGTACTTCATCGTCACCTTGGAGCCGAGGTTGCCGTCGACCCACTCCATGGTCGCGCCCTCGTAGGCCACGGCACGCTTGGTGACCAGGTTGTAGACGTTGTTCGACCAGTTCTGGATCGTCGTGTAGCGGCAGCGGCCGCCCTTCTTGACGATGATCTCCACGACGGCGCTGTGCAGCGAGTCCGACTTGTAGATCGGCGCGGTGCAGCCCTCGACGTAGTGCACGTAGGCGTTCTCGTCGACGATGATCAGGGTCCGCTCGAACTGGCCCATGTTCTCGGTGTTGATCCGGAAGTAGGCCTGCAGCGGGATGTCGACGTGGACGCCCGGCGGGACGTAGATGAAGGAGCCGCCGGACCAGACCGCGGTGTTCAGCGAGGCGAACTTGTTGTCGCCGGCCGGGATGACCGTGCCGAAGTGCTCCCGGAAGAGCTCCGGGTGCTCCTTGAGCGCGGTGTCGGTGTCGAGGAAGATGACGCCCTGCTCCTCCAGGTCCTCACGGATCTGGTGGTAGACGACCTCCGACTCGTACTGCGCGGCGACACCGGCGACCAGGCGCTGCTTCTCCGCCTCCGGGATGCCGAGCTTGTCGTAGGTGTTCTTGATGTCCTCGGGCAGCTCCTCCCAGGAGGCGGCCTGCTGCTCGGTGGAGCGGACGAAGTACTTGATGTTGTCGAAGTCGATGCCGGTGAGGTCGGAGCCCCAGTTCGGCATGGGCTTCTTGTCGAAGAGCCGCAGGCCCTTCAGGCGGAGCTTGAGCATCCACTCCGGCTCGTTCTTCTTGCCGGAGATGTCCCGGACGACCTCCTCCGAGAGCCCACGCTTCGCGGAAGCGCCGGCCACGTCGGAGTCGGCCCAGCCGTACTCGTAGTTGCCCAGGCCCTCGAGCTCGGGGTGAGCAGTGTCCGTGGGGGCAGTCATGCGGGTTTCCTCCCGGCCGTGCTTGCAGATGCTGTGGTGGTCTGTGGGGTGGTGCCCTCGCTCTGGCGTCCGAGGCGTGGCACGAAGGTCGTGCACACTCCGTCGCCGTGGGCGAGGGTCGCCAGCCGCTGCACGTGCGTGCCGAGCAGGTCGGAGAAGACCTCCGTCTCCGCTTCGCACAGCTGCGGGTACCGCTCGGCGACGTGCGCCACCGGGCAGTGGTGCTGACAGAGCTGCTCGCCCTGCTGCGGGTTGGGGGCGCTGCGCGCGGTAGCAGCGTACCCGTCCGCCGTCAACGCCTGAGCCAGCGCCCGGGTGCGGTCCTCGGGGGCCGCAGCCGCGACGCTCTCGCGGTACCGCTCGGCCTGCGCGGCCAGCCTGGCGCGGGCGAAGGCCGCGACCGCGGCCCTGCCCTTCTCCCCGCCACCGGCGCTCTGGGCGATCCAGCCCAGCGCCTCGCTGGCGAGCGTGTCGTAGGCCTGGTCGAAGGCGTCGCGCCCGCACTCGGTCAAAGCGAAGACCTTCGCCGGTCTTCCCCTGCCCCGGTTCCCGTAGACGCGCTTGTCGCGCGGCTCGACCACCCCTTCCGCGGCAAGGGCGTCCAGGTGGCGCCTGACCGCGGCCTGCGTCAGCTGAAGACGGCGGGCGAGCTCCGCGGCGGTGGACGGACCGTGGTCCAGGATCGAGCGGGCCACGCGGTCACGGGTGCCGCGCTGCTCGTCGACGCCGGCGGTGGTGGTCCGCCGCCCCTCGGGCCGGTCGTGGTGGCCGTCCGGGTCGGACCCGGCGGCGTGTGTCGACGCGGCGGCGGGGGCGGGGGCGGCCCCGGCCGCACGCTCCTCCTCGTACGCGCTCACGTTTTTCACAACGTCATTGTTGCGTAATTCCAGCGAGGCGCACAAGCGTGATCGGCAGCAGGGCGTGGTGTCCTCGATCACTTAGGGTTACCTAAGGTGGGGTTGACCAGCACCCTCCGCGGCCGGTCCGGGGCGCGCCACCGGCCGCCGCGGCGACTTCGTAGACTTCCCGGCATGGAACACGAGCCCGCCGTCGAGGTCGCAGGCCTGGTCAAGCGCTACGGGACCCGCCCGGCGAAAACCGCGGTGGACGGGCTCGACCTGACCGTCCTGCGCGGCACCGTCACCGCAGTCCTGGGCCCGAACGGCGCCGGCAAGACCACCACCGTCGAGGTGTGCGAGGGCTTCCGCCGCCCCGACGCCGGCACCGTCCGCGTGCTCGGGCTCGACCCGCTGCGGGACGCCGCGGCGCTGCGGCCCCGCATCGGCGTCATGCTCCAGTCGGGCGGCGTCTACCCCGGTGCCCGCGCGCAGGAGATGCTGCGCCACACCGCGCGGCTGCACGCCGATCCGCTGGACGTGGACATGCTGGTGGAGCGCCTGGGCCTGGACGCCTGCGGCCGCACCGCCTACCGGCGGCTCTCCGGTGGGCAGCAGCAGCGCCTCGCGCTGGCCATGGCCGTCGTCGGCCGCCCCGAACTGGTCTTCCTCGACGAGCCCACGGCCGGGCTCGACCCGCAGGCCCGCCGCGCCACCTGGGACCTGGTCCGGGAACTGCGTGCGGACGGCGTCAGCGTGGTGCTGACCACCCACTTCATGGACGAGGCCGAGCAGCTCGCCGACCACGTGGCGATCATCGACGGGGGCCGCGTCATCGCCGAGGGCAGCCCGGCCCGGCTGTGCCGCGGGGGCGCGGAGAACTCGCTGCGCTTCGGCGGCCGTCCCGGCCTGGACCTGGAGACCCTCCTGAAGGCGCTGCCGCCGGACTCGGTCGCCGTCGAGCCCTCCCCCGGCTCCTACCGCGTCCAGGGCGACGTGGGCCCGCAACTGCTCGCCACCGTGGCCTCCTGGTGCGCGCAGCACGGCGTGATGCCGGACTCCATCACCGTGGAGCGCCGCACCCTGGAGGACGTCTTCCTCGAACTGACCGGCAAGGAGCTGCGCGGATGAGTCTCACCTCCACCACGGACACCACCGGTGCCGGCACCTTCGCGCCGCGCCCCGGGGCCGCTCCGCTGGGGCGGATGATCCGGGCGCAGGCGGCGCTGGAGACCCGGATGCTGCTGCGCAACGGCGAGCAGCTGCTGCTGACCGTGGTCATCCCCACCGTGCTGCTGGTCCTCTTCTCGTGCGTCGACGTGGTCGACACCGGCCCCGGCGCGTCCGTGGACTTCCTCGCCCCCGGCATCCTGGCGCTGGCCGTGATGTCCACCGCCTTCACCGGTCAGGCCATCGCGACCGGCTTCGAGCGGCGCTACGGCGTGCTCAAGCGGCTCGCCGTCTCCCCGCTCCCCCGGTGGGCCCTGATGACCGCCAAGACCTGCGCCGTCCTGGTGACCGAGGCCCTCCAGGTGGTGCTGCTGGCCGTCGTGGCACTGGCGCTGGGCTGGTCCCCGCACGGCGACCCGCTCACCGTGCTGCTCCTGCTGGTGCTGGGGACCGCGGCCTTCTCCGGCCTGGGCCTGCTGATGGCCGGCACGCTCAAGGCGGAGGCGACGCTGGCCGCCGCGAACCTGGTCTTCCTGCTGCTGCTGGTCGCGGGCGGCGTGATCGTGCCGCTGGCCAAGTTCGGCGCGGCCGGTGACGTGCTGCGCTACCTGCCGGTCGCCGCCCTCTCCGACGGGCTGCGGGGCGTGCTGCGTGACGGAGCGGGGGTGCCGTGGAAGGACCTGGGCGTCCTGGCCGTCTGGGCGGTGCTCGGGCTGGGCGCCGCGGGACGGTTCTTCCGCTGGGAGTGAGCCGCACGGCCGCACACACCGGGGGGCTCGTGAAACTTTGCACAAGGAGCCGCCTACGATGGTGCGCGTGCCCTCCACGCTGAACCCCTTCGAGCTCGTCGCCCGCCACTGGCAGCCCTCCGCGCGTTTCGTGCGGCTGGCCGCGGCGGCAACCGTCGTCATGGCCGTGGTCATCGTCATCACCGGTGGCGCGGTCCGCCTCACCGAGTCCGGACTCGGCTGCTCCACCTGGCCCCGCTGCACCCCCGGCAGCCTCACGCCGACGCACGAGATGGGCGTCCACGGCCTCATCGAGTTCGGCAACCGCATGCTGACGTACGTGCTGTGCGCCGCCATCGGCCTGTTCATCGTGGCCGCCCGGGCCCGTGCGCCCCGCCGCCGGTCGCTGACCAGGCTGGGCTGGGCCCAGTTCTGGATCGTCATGGGCAACGCCGTCTGGGGCGGCATCGTCGTGCTGACGGGCCTGAACCCCTACCTCGTGGCCGCGCACTTCCTGCTCTCCACCGCCCTGCTCACCGTGGCGGTGGTCTCCTGGAAGCGCGCCTCCGAGGGGGACGAGCCGGCGCGCGACCTGGTCGCCCGGCCGGTGCGGCAGCTGGCCTGGCTGCTGGTGCTGGCCACCGGCGTGCTGACCGTGATCGGCACGCTGGTCACCGGCGCGGGCCCGCACGCGGGCGACGCCCGGGAGGTCACCCGCATCCGCGTGGACTGGCAGGAGATCACCCAGCTCCACGTCGACTTCGTCTACATCGTGGTCGGGCTGACGGTGGCCCTCTGGTTCGCCCTGCGCGCGGTGAAGGCCCCGGCCTCGGCCCGGCGGCCAATACTGGCGATGATGGGCGTCGTGCTCTTCCAGGGAGTCATCGGCTACGTCCAGTACTTCACCGGGCTGCCCGAGTTCGTGGTGGGCCTGCACATGTTCGGCTCCACCCTGGTGTGGATCACCGCCCTCTGGATCGCCCTGGCCACCCGCGACCGCGGCCTGCCCGAGTCGCCGGCGCAGCTGCCCGCCCAGGAGCGGTCGGGGGCCGAGGCCACCGCGCACGAGGCGGAGACCGTGGCCACCGGCGCCTGACCCGAGGGCCGGTTCCCACGCCGAGCCGTCCGAGCGGCGGGCCCCGCCAGACTCCTCGGGCCCGCCGCTCGGCTGTCGACCTCGCCCGACCCGGCGGGCGCGCCGGCGGAGCTCCCGGCCGAGGGCCCGCGACGCGGGGCCCGTGAACTCTCCGCCGGCGCCCGCCGCCCCGAGACCCGGGCCTCGGGGTCCTTCGCCTCGTGGGCCCGCTACTCGGCGTCCGCCGCCTCGTCGTTCTTCGCGCCGGCGTTCTTGGCACCGGCGGTGCCGGGCTTCCCGGCGGGCCGGGAATCCTGGTCCGCCGCGGACGCCGGTGTCTCTTCGGGGGCCCGGGTCCTCGCCTCCGTCCCGGCCTCGGCTCCCGAGGCGGATCCCGCCCCGCCCTCCGGCTCCGGCTCCGGCTCCGGCTTCTGCTCAGGCTCCGGCTTCGTCTCCGCCTCGGGGGCTGCGGGCTCCGCCTCGGGAGCCGCAGGCTTCGCTGCGGGCTCGGCCTCAGCAGCCTTCGCTGCGGACTCAGCCTTGGCGGGCTCGGCCTCGGCAGACTTCGCCGGAGCCTCAGGGGTTGCGGGCTTCGCGACGGGCTTCGCCGGGGCCTTCGGCGTCGTCGGGGCGCCGCCGGGCTTCTGGCGTCCCGTCACCTCGGACGTCTCGGGGTCGGGCACCGTCTCGGCCTCGGGGGCGGGTTCGGCGACGGGCTCCGCGGGCAGCGGGGGGTTGGGGCGACCGCCGAGCTGGATGCCCGCCATCCGCGACCACTCGTAGGGGCCGGTGCGCACCTGCGCCGCCATCTCCCCGTCGAAGTTCTCCTGGAGCGTCAGCCCGGCACGCTCGGCGGCCTGCTCGGCGATCTCTCCGCTCTCCGCCAGGAGTGTGCCCCAGGTGCCGTCCGCGGCGACCAGGGCGATCCGCACCCGTCCCAGGCCGATGTGGGCGAGCTGTCCCCGGGCGCCGCCGCCGTGGGCCGCGGCGAACGCCTGGATCTCCTTGGTGAGCCGGGCGACACGGCGCGCGGCGCGTTTGCCCGCCCGGGCGTCGGCGAGCGTGGCGGTGGTCTGGTCCTGGTCCGCCTGTGCGGCCTGCTTGCTGTCTGCCATGGACGGGATGCTACCCACCGGTAACGCTTTTCCACACCGCCCCTCCTGCCCCGCCGGCCGGACCGCGGCCCGGCCCGGCGCACCGCGGCGCCCCGGAAAAGGCTCCGGCCGGCCCTCGCGCTGGGCGGGGGCCGGCCGGGGAGGGCGGGAGAGCGGGCGGGTGACCGCGGTGGTGGCCGGTTCAGAAGTGCAGGAACGGGTCCACGGCGATCGCCACGAACAGCAGCGAGACGTAGGTGATCGACCAGTGGAAGAGCCGCATCTCCTTCAGCTGCGCCCCGGTCACGCCCGCCTTGGCGCGGGACTGCAGGCCGTGGGCCTCCTTGAGCCACATCGCGCCCAGCGCCACGGCGACCACCGTGTAGAACCACCCGGTGTATCCCAGGGGCTGCAGGAGCAGCGAGACCGCGACCATCACCCAGCTGTAGAGGACGATCTGCCGGGCGACCACCTTGTTGCCGGCGATGACCGGGAGCATCGGGACGCCGACGCGCTCGTAGTCCTCCTTGGTCTTCATCGACAGCGGCCAGTAGTGCGGCGGCGTCCAGAAGAACATGACGAGGAAGAGGACGAGCGAGGCCCAGGAGACCGAGTCGCGCACCGCCGACCAGCCGATGAAGACCGGCATGCACCCGGCGATGCCGCCCCAGACGATGTTCTGGGCGGTGCGCCGCTTGAGCCACATCGTGTAGACGACGACGTAGAAGAGGAGCGCTGCGAGGGAGAGCACCGCGGAGAGCGGGTTGACCAGGAACCAGAACAGGGCGGTCGAACCGACGGCGAGAGCCGTGGCGAAGACCAGACACTCCCGGGGGGAGACCATTCCGGTGACCAGCGGACGCTGCGAGGTGCGGTCCATCAGCGCGTCGATGTCGCGGTCGATGTACATGTTGAAGGCGGCGGCGCCGCCCGCGGAGAGGAACCCTCCCACGCAGGTCACCAGCACCAGCCACAGGTCCGGGACACCGCCCGCCGCCAGGAACATCACCGGAACGGTGGTCATCAGCAGCAGTTCGATGACGCGCGGCTTGGTCAGTGCGACGAACGCCCTGACACGGGCAGCGGCCGGACGTTGGCCCGACGGGCGGCCCTGGGACGTCCCCGTGCCCTGAACAAGCGCGCCCGCAGGACGGGATTCGACGGCCGTCACGCACACCCCTGGAGAAGTTTCGTCAGCGGCCCGGGCCGCCTTAGACAATGCCTGCAAGTCCTGCGACCGTAAGGTTTGGTCAGGAACTTGCGCGTACCACGCCACTTTAGACGGCGCACGTTCGGCGCCCTCCGCGGGGGTGGGTCGTGTTGGCCCCTCCGCCGCTGTCGCCGGGGACCCGGCCCCAACGCCGCCGCCTCGACCTGCACCGGGCTGCGCGGACGAGCCAAGACCCGCTCGCACGTGCGGCGATGAGCGCGCGGCCGCAAGGGCGCGGCCCACATTTCCCGTGGCGTTCATCTCACAGAGCCCGCAGCCCCCCAGAGAGCCCTCAGAGACCCCGTTGTCTTCACATGCTGAACGCATGAGCCGGGCGGAACACCGGTCTTATCGGGATCTTCTGCGGGTACGGGAATGTTTGAGTACACCTTTTGGTTGCCTCAAGCATCGAGTCTTGAAGGTGACAGCGACTGCTTCACCGCTACGCAGTCGAAAAGATGCACGCCCCCACAGGGGTAGGCTCGGCACCGCCCCGGGACGACCGTTCCGGCTTGCGACATGTGGAGAGGAGCCCTGACTCAGGGTGAGCACGAAGCCGACCACCACAGAGATCGAGTGGACCGAACTGGACCAGCGGGCCGTTGACACCGTCCGCGTCCTGGCCGCCGACGCCGTACAGAAGGTCGGCAACGGCCATCCCGGTACGGCGATGAGCCTGGCCCCCGCCGCGTACACCCTCTTCCAGAAGGTGATGCGTCACGACCCGGCGGACGCCGACTGGACCGGCCGTGACCGCTTCGTGCTGTCCGCGGGCCACTCCTCGCTGACCCTCTACATCCAGCTCTACCTCGCCGGTTTCGGCCTGGAGCTGGACGACCTGAAGGCGTTCCGCACCTGGGGCAGCAAGACCCCGGGCCACCCGGAGTACGGCCACACCACCGGCGTCGAGACCACCACCGGTCCGCTGGGCCAGGGTGTCGCCAACGCCGTGGGCATGGCGATGGCGGCCCGCTACGAGCGCGGCCTGTTCGACCCCGAGGCGGCCCCGGGCACCTCGCCGTTCGACCACTACGTCTACGCCATCGCCGGTGACGGCTGCCTCCAGGAGGGCATCTCCGCGGAGGCGTCCTCCATGGCGGGCCACCAGAAGCTCGGCAACCTGATCATGCTGTGGGACGACAACCACATCTCGATCGAGGGCGACACCGAGACGGCCATCTCCGAGGACACCTGCAAGCGCTACGAGGCCTACGGCTGGCACGTGCAGCGGGTGGCCCCCAAGGAGAACGGCGACCTGGACCCCCAGGCCCTGTACGCCGCCATCCAGGAGGCCAAGGCCGTCACCGACCGGCCCTCCTTCATCGCGATGCGCTCCATCATCGCCTGGCCGGCCCCGAACGCCCAGAACACCGAGGCCGCCCACGGCTCGGCGCTGGGCGCGGACGAGGTCGCCGCCCTCAAGCGCGTCCTCGACTTCGACCCGGAGAAGTCCTTCGAGGTCTCCGACGAGGTCCTGGCCCACACCCGCGGCGCCCTGGACCGCGGTGCCGCCGCCAAGGCCGAGTGGACCAAGCACGTCGCCGAGTGGCGCACCGCCAACCCCGAGCGCGCCGCCGAGTTCGACCGGATCAACGCCGGTGAGCTGCCCGCCGGGTGGGAGGAGAAGCTCCCCTACTTCGAGACCGGCAAGGCCGTCGCCACCCGCGCCGCCTCCGGCAAGGTCCTCCAGGCGCTGGGCGCGGTCATCCCCGAGCTGTGGGGCGGTTCCGCCGACCTCGCGGGCTCGAACAACACCACGATCGACAAGACCTCCTCCTTCCTCCCCGAGGGGAACCCGCTGGCGGAGGCCGACCCGTACGGGCGTACCGTTCACTTCGGTATCCGCGAGCACTCCATGGCCGCGGAGATGAACGGCATCGCGCTCCACGGCAACACCCGCATCTACGGCGGCACCTTCCTGGTGTTCTCCGACTACATGCGCAACGCCGTGCGGCTGTCGGCCCTCATGCACCTGCCGGTGACCTACGTGTGGACGCACGACTCCATCGGTCTCGGTGAGGACGGTCCGACCCACCAGCCGGTCGAGCACCTCGCCTCGCTGCGCGCCATCCCGGGCCTGAACGTGGTCCGTCCGGCCGACGCCAACGAGACGGTGATCGCCTGGCGCGAGATCATGCGCCGCTGGACGAAGGAGTTCGGCAAGGGGGCCCCGCACGGTCTGGCGCTCAGCCGCCAGGGCCTGCCGACCTACGAGGTGAACGAGGACGCCGCCAAGGGCGGGTACGTCCTCCTGGACGCGGAGAGCGACGGCCGGGCCGTCGAGCCGCAGGTGATCCTGATCGGCACCGGCTCCGAGGTGCAGCTCGCCGTCGAGGCGCGTGAGCAGCTCCAGGCGCAGGGTGTGCCCACCCGCGTGGTCTCGATGCCGTCCGTCGAGTGGTTCGAGGAGCAGGAGCAGGGGTACCGCGAAAGCGTGCTGCCGTCCGCCGTCAAGGCCCGGGTGGCAGTCGAGGCCGGTATCGCTCTGACCTGGCACCGCTACGTCGGGGACGCCGGGCGCGTCGTGTCGCTGGAGCACTTCGGTGCCTCGGCGGACGCGAAGGTGCTGTACCGCGAGTTCGGCTTCACCGCCGACGCGGTCGCCGCCGCCGCCCGGGAATCGCTCGACGCCGCTGCGCGCTGACGCTGAAGAGACACGAAGACATAGGAGATGCGAACCCCATGACAGACGCACTGAAGCGCCTTTCCGACGAGGGCGTGGCGATCTGGCTGGACGACCTGTCGCGCCAGCGCATCACGTCCGGCAACCTGGCCGAGCTGATCGACCAGTCCCACCTGGTGGGTGTCACCACCAACCCGTCGATCTTCCAGAAGGCCATCTCCTCCGGTGAGGGCTACGAGCAGCAGGTCCAGGACCTCGCCACCCGTCGCGTGACCGTCGAGGAAGCCGTCCGGATGATCACCACGGCGGACGTCCGCGACGCCGCGGACGTGCTGCGCCCGGTCTTCGACGCCACCGGCGGCCAGGACGGCCGGGTCTCCATCGAGGTCGACCCGCGGCTGGCGCACGACACCGGCGCGACCGTCGCCGAGGCCAAGCAGCTGGCCTGGCTGGTGGACCGTCCGAACACCTTCATCAAGATCCCTGCCACCGAGGCGGGCCTCCCGGCGATCACCGAGGTCATCGGCCTCGGCATCAGCGTCAACGTCACGCTGATCTTCTCCCTGGAGCGCTACCGCGCGGTCATGGACGCCTTCCTGGCCGGCCTGGAGAAGGCGAAGGCCGCGGGCCTGGACCTCTCCAAGATCCGTTCCGTGGCGTCCTTCTTCGTCTCGCGTGTCGACACCGAGATCGACAAGCGACTGGACGCGGTCGGCTCCGACGAGGCCAAGGCCCTCAAGGGCAAGGCTGCGGTCGCCAACGCGCGACTGGCGTACCAGGCCTACGAGGAGGTCTTCTCCGGCGAGCGCTGGACCGCCCTGGAGAAGGCCGGTGCCCACGTGCAGCGTCCGCTGTGGGCCTCCACCGGCGTGAAGAACCCGGAGTACAAGGACACGATGTACGTCGTGGACCTGGTCGCCCCGGGCACCGTGAACACCATGCCCGAGCCCACCCTGGAGGCCGTCGCCGACCACGGCGAGGTCACCGGGAACACCGTCGCCGGCGGCTACGAGCAGGCGCAGAAGGACATCGACGCGCTCAAGAGCGTCGGCGTGGACTACGACGACGTCGTGAAGGTCCTCGAGGAGGAGGGCGTCGAGAAGTTCGAGGACGCCTGGAACGACCTGCTCAAGTCGACCGAGGCGGAGCTCAAGCGCCTCGCTCCCTCGGAGGGCTGAGGACTTGACTGACAACGGAGCCAACCCGCTCCGTGACGCCCAGGACCGGCGGCTCCCGCGCATCGCGGGGCCGTCGGGCCTGGTCATCTTCGGCGTCACGGGCGATTTGTCACGTAAGAAGCTGATGCCGGCCGTCTACGACCTGGCCAACCGGGGACTCCTGCCCCCGGGCTTCTCGCTCATCGGCTTCGCCCGTCGCGACTGGGAGAACGAGGACTTCGCCCAGGTCGTGCACGACGCGGTCAAGGAGCACGCCCGGACCCCGTTCCGCGAGGAGGTCTGGCAGCAGCTCAGCCAGGGCATGCGGTTCGTCCAGGGCAACTTCGACGACGACGAGGCCTTCGAGACGCTGCGGGCGACCGTCGACGAGCTCGACAAGGCGCAGGGCACCGGCGGCAACTACGCCTTCTACCTCTCGGTCCCGCCGAAGTTCTTCCCCAAGGTCGTCCAGCAGCTCAAGAAGCACGGCCTGGCCGACCAGCAGGAGGGCTCCTGGCGGCGCGCCGTCATCGAGAAGCCCTTCGGCCACGACCTCAAGAGCGCCCGGGAGCTCAACGCAATCGTCCACGAGGTCTTCCCGCAGCGGGAGGTCTTCCGGATCGACCACTACCTGGGCAAGGAGACGGTCCAGAACATCCTGGCGCTGCGGTTCGCCAACACGATGTTCGAGCCGATCTGGAACCGGTCCTACGTGGACCACGTGCAGATCACGATGGCCGAGGACATCGGCATCGGGGGCCGGGCCGGTTACTACGACGGCATCGGCGCCGCCCGCGACGTCATCCAGAACCACCTCCTGCAGCTCCTGGCGCTGACCGCGATGGAGGAGCCCTCCTCCTTCGACGCGGACGCGCTGGTGCAGGAGAAGGCGAAGGTCCTCAGCGCCGTGCGGCTGCCGAAGGACCTCGGCGCGGAGACGGTGCGGGCCCAGTACTCCGGGGGGTGGCAGGGCGGTGAGAAGGTGCCCGGCTACCTGGAGGAGGAGGGGATCGACCCCAAGTCCAAGACGGACACCTACGCGGCGATCAAGCTCTCCATCGACAACCGCCGCTGGGCGGGCGTCCCGTTCTACCTGCGCACCGGCAAACGGCTGGGCCGCCGCGTCACGGAGATCGCGGTGATCTTCCAGCGCGCCCCGCACTCGCCCTTCGACCACACCGCCACCGAGGAGCTGGGGCAGAACGCCCTGGTCATCCGCGTCCAGCCGGACGAGGGCATCACGGTCCGGTTCGGTTCGAAGGTTCCGGGCACCTCCATGGAGGTGCGGGACGTGTCGATGGACTTCGCCTACGGCGAGTCCTTCACCGAGTCCAGCCCCGAGGCGTACGAGCGTCTGATCCTGGACGTCCTGCTCGGTGACGCCAACCTCTTCCCGCGCACGGAGGAGGTCGAACTGTCCTGGAAGATCCTCGACCCGATCGAGCAGTACTGGGACAAGCACGGCAAGCCCGCGCAGTACCCGTCGGGCACCTGGGGCCCGGACGAGGCGGACGAAATGCTCGCACGAGACGGACGGAGCTGGCGTCGGCCATGAAGATCGACCTCACGGAGACCACTGCCTCCAAGATCAACAAGGCGTTGGTCGAGGGCCGGCGTGCCATCGGCACCCCGGCGGTGGGCATGGTCCTCACCCTCGTCATCGTCACCGACGAGGAGAACGCGTACGACGCGATGCGGGCGGCCAGCGACGCCTCCCGCGAGCACCCCTCCCGCACCCTGGTGGTCATCAAGCGCACCCGCTCGCCGCGGGACCGCGCCGCCGCCCGCCTGGACGCCGAGATCCAGGTCGGCGCGGACGCCGGCACCGGTGAGACGGTGGTGTTGCGGCTCTACGGCGAGGTGTCCAACCACGCCCAGTCCGTGGTGCTGCCGCTGCTGCTGCCGGACGCGCCGGTCGTGGTGTGGTGGCCGGTCAACGGCCCCACCGACCCCTCCAAGGACCCGCTGGGCGCGCTGGCCCAGCGCCGCGTGACCGACGTCTACGCGGCGGAGGACCCGATCCGGGAGCTCACCGAGCACGGCGCCAACTACGCGCCCGGCGACACCGACCTGTCGTGGACCCGCGTCACCCCGTGGCGTTCCATGCTGGCGGCGGCGCTGGACCAGCTGCCGTGCAAGGTCGCCTCGGTGCAGGTCGAGGGCGAGGGCGAGAACCCGAGCTGCGAGCTGCTGGGCATGTGGCTGGCCGACCGCCTCCAGGTTCCCGTCGAGCGCACCGTCTCCAAGGGCCCCGGCCTGACGTCGGTGCGGATGGAGACCGACTGCGGCCCGATCGCGCTGAGCCGCGGCGACGGCCAGCTGGCGACCCTCTCCATGGAGGGCCAGCCGGACCGGGCGGTGGCGCTGCAGCGCCGCGAGACGCCCGAGCTGCTCGCCGAGGAACTGCGCCGGCTGGACCCGGACGACACCTACGAGGCGGCGCTGAAGTTCGGCGTCGACAAGCTGGGTGCCGGGTCGGGTTCGGGGCAGGCCGCGGCGGACTCGGCGCCGGCCCGGGAGGCGGAGAAGTCCGGTTCCGAGTCCGCGCCGGCCCGCAAGAAGGCCGCCCCGGCCAAGAAGGCGGCGTCGAAGTGAGCGTCCGCCAGGTCCTCGTCCACCGCGACAAGGAGGTCATGGCGGAAGCTGCCGCGGCCCGCCTGGTGACCGCGGTCGTGGACGCGCAGGCCGCCCGCGGCTCGGCCTCGGTGGTGCTCACGGGCGGGCGCAACGGCAACGGGCTGCTCGCGGCCCTCGGCCGGAGCGCCGCCCGGGACGCCGTGGACTGGTCCCGGGTGGACCTGTGGTGGGGCGACGAGCGTTTCCTGCCCGCCGGTGACCCGGAGCGCAACGAGACACAGGCCCGCGAGGCCCTGCTGGACGCCGTTCCGCTCGACCCGGCCCGGGTCCACGTCATGGCGCCGTCCGACGGCGTGCACGGCGAGGACCTGGACGCCGCCGCTGCCGCCTACGCCGCGGAGCTCGACGCCGCGGCCGGGTCCGGTCGCAGCGTGCCGGAGTTCGACGTGGCCATGTTCGGCGTCGGCCCCGACACCCACATCGCCTCCCTCTTCCCCGGTCTTGCCGGGGTGAAGGAGACGGAGCGGACGGTGGTCGGCGTGACCGACTCGCCCAAGCCGCCGCCGCGGCGGATCTCCTTCACGCTGCCGGCCGTGGGCGCGGCGCGTGAGGTGTGGCTGCTGGCGGCGGGCGAGGACAAGGCCGAGGCGGTGGCCACCGCGCTGGCGGCCACCGACCCCGACCGGGCGCCCGCCTCGGGTGCCCGCGGCCGCGAGCGCACCCTGTGGCTGCTGGACGAGGACGCCGCGAGCCGGCTGTCCTGACGGACGGCCGCCGTTCGCCGGAGACGACGGAGCGGGTCCGCACCCTTCACCGAGGGCGCGGACCCGCTCCGTCGTACGGGGGCGGCTCCGGTCAGCCCGGCTGGCTGCTGTCCTTCAGGGTGCCCCAGCCGTGCCAGCGGTCGATCTCGATCCAGGCGCTGTACCGGCTGCGGTCGCGCTGGGGGTACTGCTCGCCGAGGTAGTGGCGGGCCAGCCGGTCGATGTCGGTCAGGTTCTCGTCCTCGCGGATCTCGGCGACACGGCCGATGATGCTGATGTGGGTGTACCAGTTGTCCTTGTCCAGGACGGTCAGCGTCACGCGCGGGTCGCGCCGGACGTGCTCCAGGCGCTTGCGTCCCTCGTCCATGTTGACCAGCACCCGGCCCTCGTCCCAGAGGTACCAGGTCGCCGTGGAGACCGGCTGGCCGTCGGAGCGCAGGGTGGTGATGACGGACTGGTTGGGCTTCTTCAGCATGGCGACGGCTTCGTCGGGAAGCGGCGGCTTCGACATGAGGCGGTGTACTCCTCGCTCGGTGGTGCGACGGCTTTCCGGGGCTTTCGCCCGGTCTGCTCAGCGTCTGCCCAGCCTGCCACAGGATGATCACCGGTCGGCGCCCGTGTCCGGCCACACCCCGACGTGGCGCACGGCCGGCGGCACGGGGGCTTTGCCGGGGGCGTCCTGGGTCAGCGGCCGAGGAGCCGGGCGAGGAAGCCGCCGCGCCGGCCGGGGCGCCGGGTGGCGGCCGTCCGCCGGTCCGGCGCGGCCACCGGCTGTCCCGGTGTCCACCTGCCGTCCGGGGAGACGGCCGGGGCCTGCCGCTCCGCCTGCGCCAGCATCTCCTGGTGCGCCTCGTACGCGGTGACGCGGTGCGCCTCGTTGTAGGCCGCCAGCGCCGCGGTGACGGCCGCCCCCGCGGTTCCGCGGCGGCGCACCAGCGCGGCAAACCACCGGCAGAGCGCCATCACCGCTGCGAGTGCGGCAGCGAGGACGAGGTAGGGCAGCAGGTCGTCCATGCCGGGGAACGCTACCTCCCGCCGGTAGCCCGCACCAGGCACTGCCCACCAGGGCCGGCCCGCGCGGACGAGGGCGGGGCCGGCGGCGGATGCGGCCGGCCCCGCCGCCGGCTCAGGAGGCCGTGCAGGCTCCGACGGCCGGCGCGGTCCAGGTGCCGTTCGCCATCACGGTGAACCCGAAGCTGGTGGTGGCCCCTGCCGCCAGGCCCCCGGTGGAGGCCATGGTCATGACGTTGCCGCCGGCGTCCCAGCTGGGGTTGCCGCTCCAGGTCGTGGAGACCTTCTGCGGGGAGTGCACCGTCACCGGGACCTTCCAGCCGCTGAGCGCGGAACTGCCGGCCCGGATCGTCACCTGGCCGTTGAAGCGGTCACCCCAGCGCTGCGTCTCGGTGTAGGTGGCAGTGCAGCTCTTGGTGGAGCCGCCGCCGTCGCCGGGGTCCGTGCCGCCTCCCGAGGACGAGCCGCCGAGCGCCGCGAGAACGGCGTCGTAGGCGGGCTTCTTGCCGTAGTTGCCGTCGAAGAGGAGCGGGGTGCCGCTGCTGCGCCAGGAGTACTTGTCGGTGACTCCCCACACGGTCATGCCCGTGCAGCGGGAGACCGCCAGGCACGCCTTGACGACGTTCCCGTAGTTGGTGGCCTGCGCGGAGCCCGACCCCTCGATGTCCAGCTCGGTGATCTGGACGTCCACGCCGAGGTCGGCGAAGCGCTGCAGGTTCGCCTGGTAGTCACCGGGCACGGGTGACTGGCTGTTGAAGTGCGACTGGAAGCCGACGCAGTCGATCGGCACGCCGCGCTGCTTGAAGTCCTTGACCATGGCGTAGACGGCGTTGCTCTTCGCGTTGACACCGTCGGTGTTGTAGTCGTTGTAGCAGAGCTTGGCGGCCGGGTCGACGGAGTGGGCGGTGCGGAAGGCGTGCTCGATGTAGCCGTCACCGAGCTTGTCCTGGAACGGCGAGCTGCGGCGGGCGCCGCTGCCGCCGTCCTGGAACGCCTCGTTGACCACGTCCCAGGCGTAGATCTGGCCCTTGTAGTGCTGCATCACCTGCGTGATGTGGTTGTCCATCGCGTTCTGGAGATCCGAGGCGCCCAGCCCACCGACCCAGCCAGGGAGTTGGGAGTACCAGACGAGGGTGTGGCCTCGCACCTTCATCCCCTTGGCCTTGGCGTGGCTGACGATCTGGTCGGCGGCGCCGAAGGTGAAGTTCCCCCGGCTGCTCTCGGTCGCGTCCCACTTCATCTCGTTCTCCGGGGTGACCGCGTTGAACTCCCGGTCGAGCGTGGCGGCGTAGTCCGTCTCGCCCAGGTGCCCGGAGGCGACCGCGGTGCCGAAGTAGCGGCCCTTCGCGGTGGCGGCGGAGCCTAGGCTGTCGGCGGCCTGCGCGGCGCCTGCGGAGACAGCCAGCCCGGCGGCGGCCAGCGCACCGGTCAGGGCGAGGACCACCGTCCGGCGGAGGCGGCGGGGCTCTGCGGTACGGCGGGGTACGTGCTCGGTCAACGTGCTGTCCCTTCGGGCGGGTCCGGGGCGCGGCGGGGGCGCCGGGCCGGGACGTCGTGGACCGCGGCGACCGGGGGGTGCTGCGGGTGCGGCCGGGCGCCACGGGAATCGGACGGTGCGGGTGGAACAGTGACGAGCGATCGCACCGGAGTATGCACATGTCAAAAAGTCGCGTCAACGCTCCTCACCGCAACTGTTTCGCGAGCCCGAGCGGCCCGAACCACCCCTTTTCCGCCTGCGAACTGCGGTGATGCACCCATTGAGGAACTGAGTCGCCGGCACGGTGCTGGGCGGCGACACATGCGATGACGAAATTTTCGCCACCTCTCACGGACAGGCACAGCGGCATCGACGGCCGCCGAAAACGGAAAGTTTCTGCTCCCCCACCCCGAGCGGTTCGCCCTGGTGAGCCCTCAGCAGAGCCTCCAACGGGCAGCATTCCGCGCAGAACCCGCCCTGCCGCACGTCTTGCTGAGCGAAAACAACCGGTGCACACTCCGGGATGTTTCACCGCCCACGCTCCGCGCCCCGAGAAAGAGGTGGAAGTCCGGTGTCCCGTTCCCTGCGCACCCCGATCCGCACGGCCCTCGTCGCCGCCCTGGCCGCTCTGGCGGCGCTGCTCAGCCAGCCCGCAGGTGCCGCCCCGACGTCCGCCTCCCCCACCGCCGCGCGGTGGACGGACTGCTCGGGCGGCTACGTCGGCCTCACCTACGACGACGGCCCCAACCCGGCGTCGACCACCGCACTGCTCAGCGCCCTGCAGGCGGGGCAGGCCAAGGCGACCTTCTTCATCTGGGGGCAGCACGCCGACCAGTACCCCGACCTGCTGCGCTCGGAGCAGGCCGCGGGCATGTGGATCGGCAACCACACCTACACCCACCCCCACCTGCCGCAGATCGGCGAACCCGCCGCCTACCAGCAGATGGTCGACACCCAGAACGCGGTCCAGCGGGTCACCGGGCAGCGACCGACCCTCTTCCGGCCCCCCTACGGAGAGACGAACAGCCAGGTCAAGAGCGACGAGGCCCGGCTCGGCATGGCGGAGGTGCTGTGGAGCGTGGACTCCCAGGACTGGAACGGCGCCAGCACCGCGCAGATCGTCCAGGCCAACGCCACACTCCGGGCCGGCGGCATCGTCCTGATGCACGACGGCGGCTACAGCACCACCGTGGCCGCCGTCCCGCAGATCCTCGACGGCCTGGCGGCCCGCCACATGTGCCCCGGCAGGATCACCGGCACCCCGGGGAACGCCGCCGTGGTCACCGCACCGTAGGCCCGCCTTGCAGCCGCCGGCCCCGGGGCGGGGTGCGGTCCGGGCTCAGGGCCGGGCCAGCCCCGAGGCGGCGGGGCGGGCCGCGCCTTCCACCAGCGCCGCGGTGCTCCGGCGGACCACGAGATTGGTCGTCAGCTCCAGCCGCGTAGCCGTCCGCTCCCCCGTCCGCAGGCGCAGCAGCATCTGCACCGCCTCCTCGGCCATCTGCCGCAGCGGCTGGTGGACGGTGGTGAGGGCGGGGCTGGACCAGCGGGCGGGCGGCACGTCGTCGTAGCCGACGACCGAGAGGTCCTCGGGCACCCTCAGCCCGCTCAGCCGCGCCGCCTCCAGGACCCCGAGGGCCTGCAGGTCGCTGCCGGCGAAGATCGCGGTCGGCCGGTCGGGACCCTGGAGGAGCCGGCCGGCCTGCGTCCTGCCGCTCTCGACGTGGAAGTCACCGAAGGCGATCAGCTCCGGGTCGATCTCCAGGCCGGCCATGCTCATGGCCGAGCGGTAACCGTCCAGCCGGGCCATCGAGCAGAGCATGTCCCGCGGGCCGGTGATGATGGCGATCCGGCGATGGCCCAGTTCGATGAGGTGGCGGGTGGCGACGAGGCCACCGGACCAGTTGGCGGAGCCCACCGAGGGCACGTCGGGTTCGGAGTCGCCCGCCGGGTCGATCACCACGAACGGGATGGAACGGGCCCGCAGTTGCTTCTTCACCGCGGGCGGGAGGGAGGAGAAGACCAGCACCACTCCCAGGGGACGGCGCTGCACCACCCCGCTGATCCAGTCGGGCCCCGGAGCGTGCCGGGTCCCGGTCTCGGTCAGCACCACGCTGACCTGGTTGGCCTTGGCGACGTTCTGGACGCCGCGGATCAGCTCCATCGCCCACACGCTCTCCAGCTCGTGGAAGACGATCTCCACCAGTGCCGGCTCCTGCGAGGAGCGCTGCGTGCGCTGGTAGGCGTGGTTCTGGAGGAGTTCCTCCACCTTCACGCGGGTCGCAGGAGAGACGTCCTGCCGTCCGTTGAGCACCTTGGAGACGGTCGAGACCGACACCCCCGCCTCCTCGGCCACCTGGGCGAGTGTGACGCGCCCTGGCCCCCCGTCTTCTCTCATGGCGTGCAGCATAGGGCACCGCCCGAAAGCTTTCGAGGGACGGCCGTCCTTCAGGCTCCGCCCGTCCCCGGCCCGGGGGCCCGGCGGACGGGCCCAGCCGGGGCAGTGGGCCGCCGCCCCGCCGCCCCGGGTCAGGCGGGACGGCGGGACGGCCGCAGGCAGGTCACCGCCCGCGCAGCGCCCGGTACTTGGCGACCAGGGCCGAGGTGGACCGGTCCAGGCCCGGTACGTCGGTGCCTTCGGTGAGGGCCGGCTCGACGCGCTTGGCGAGGACCTTGCCCAGCTCGACGCCCCACTGGTCGAAGGAGTCGATGTTCCACACCGCGCCCTGGACGAACACCTTGTGCTCGTAGAGCGCCACGAGCTGCCCGAGGACCGAGGGGGTCAGCTCCCCGGCCAGGATCGTCGTGGTCGGGCGGTCGCCCTGGAAGGTCTTGTGGGAGACCAGCTCCTCCGGCACCCCCTCGGCGCGCACCTCCTCCGGCGTCTTGCCGAAGGCGAGGGCCTGGCCCTGTGCGAAGAGGTTGGCCATCAGCAGGTCGTGCTGGGCGACGAGGTCGGGCCGCAGGTCGCCGACCGGGCGGGCGAACCCGATGAGGTCGGCCGGGATCAACTTCGTGCCCTGGTGGATCAGTTGGTAGTAGGCGTGCTGCCCGTTGGTGCCGGGGGTGCCCCAGACCACCGGACCGGTCTGCCAGTGCACCTTCTGGCCGTCGCGCGTCACCGACTTGCCGTTGGACTCCATGTCGAGCTGCTGGAGGTAGGCGGTGAACTTCGACAGGTAGTGGCTGTAGGGCAGGACGGCGTGCGACTGGGCGTCGTGGAAGTTGCCGTACCAGATGCCGAGCAGGCCGAGGAGGAGCGGCGCGTTCTGCTCCGGCGGCGCGGTCCGGAAGTGCTCGTCGACCAGGTGGAAGCCGGCGAGCATCTCCTTGAACCGGTCCGGGCCGATGGCGATCATCAGGGACAGGCCGATGGCCGAGTCGTAGGAGTAGCGTCCGCCGACCCAGTCCCAGAAGACGAACATGTTCTCGGTGTCGATGCCGAACTCGGCGACCTTCTCGGTGTTGGTCGAGAGGGCGACGAAGTGCTTGGCCACCGCCTCCTCACCGGCGCCGAGACCCTCCAGCAGCCACCGCTTGGCGGAGGTGGCGTTGGTGATGGTCTCGATGGTGGTGAAGGTCTTGGAGGCGACGACGAAGAGCGTCTCGGCCGGGTCGAGGTCGCGGACCGCCTCGTGCAGGTCGGCGCCGTCGACGTTGGAGACGAAGCGGAACACCATGTCGCGGTGGGTGTAGGCGCGCAGCGCCTCGTAGGCCATGGCGGGGCCGAGGTCGGAGCCGCCGATGCCGATGTTGACGACGTTCCTGATGCGGCGGCCGGTGTGACCCTTCCACTCCCCGGACAGGACGCGGTCGGCGAAGACCGTCATCTTGGCCAGTACGGCGTGGACCTCGGGGACGACGTCCTCCCCGTCCACCGCGATCGACTGGGAGACCTGCGAGCGCAGTGCGGTGTGCAGCACGGCGCGGTCCTCGGTGACGTTGATCTTCTCGCCCCGGAACATGGCGTCACGCAGCTCGGCGACCCCGCGGGCGGCCGCCAGGTCGCGCAGCAGACGCAGCGTCTCGTCGTTGACCAGGTGCTTGGAGTAGTCCAGGTACAGGTCACCGACCTGGAGGGTGTAGCGCTCCGCGCGGTCGGCGTCGCCGTCGAAGAGGTCCCGCAGGTGCACCCCCTCCATCTGCTCGCGGTGCTTGGCCAGGGCCGCCCACTCCGGCGTCTGGTCCAGCCTGGTGCGGCTCTCCGCGTTGTTGTCTGGCATCTCGCGCATCAGCTTTCTGCTTCTTCCGGATACGAACCCCGCCGACTTCCAACCTAATTGATCAGAGGTCGTTATGAGGTGACTGGGCGCCGAGTGCCCCGAATGCCGCCCGGGATACCCTGGTCCCCTCCCCTACCGTCGCCGAGAACTCCTCCGCGGCGGCACGACACGCCGCGGGCCGCCCTCGCGGTGGGGCCGGGAGGGACGGCGGCGCACCCCGGCCGGCGGGACCCGGACACAGCTCGGCCCGGCCGCGGGGAGCCCCGGGGCCGGGCCGGTCACAACGGATGCGGAGGGCGGCTGCGGCGCCCGCGCGCGGGCCTCAGATCTCGCCCCGCAGCTTGGCCAGCGCCTCGGCGAGGATGGCCTCGCCGTCGGCGTCGCTGCGGCGCTCACGGACGTACGCCAGGTGGGTCTTGTACGGCTCGGTGCGGGGCGGGTCCGGCGGGTTGTCCGGGTCCTGACCGGCCGGGAACCCGCAGCGCGGGCAGTCCCAGGTGTCGGGGACCTGTGCGTCGCTGGCGAAACTCGGCTGCGTCTCGTGTCCGTTGGAGCACCAGAAGGAGATGCGCAGCCGCGGCGCGGACTCGCCCCGCTCGGCTTCCCCCATGGGCCCCGCCCCGACCCGACTCCCTCGGATCGCGTTGCCACTTGCCACGGTTGTAACTCCCTGCGTCATGGTGCTGCGAAGCGCGTTGCAGCTCCGCTGCCGGGATTCCCCAGGCGCTTGTAGTTTACGTACGGCTCAACGCCCGTCCAGTGGGCGGAGTTACACCGCTGTGGACGTACGAATCACCGTGACCACCATGATAGGTCGCGTTTCCGACGGGGCGTCAGATGGCGTGGTGCGGGCGGTTTTCTGCTGTGGAAGGCGTTCTGCCCTCAGCTGTCCAGCTTCATCAGCACGCCGAGCGCGACGATGCAGGCGAACCAGAGCAGCGCGATGACGATGGTGATGCGGTCGAGGTTGCGCTCGGCGACCGAGGAACCACCGACCGAGGACTGCATGCCACCGCCGAACATGTCGGAGAGGCCGCCGCCCTTTCCCTTGTGCATGAGCACCAGCATCATCAGCAGGATGCTGAAGACGATGAGGGCGATCGAGAACCCGATGACCACGGCTGGACCAACTCTCTGGGACTTCGGTGACGGGAACCCGCCTGGTCGGGCGGGTGGGCTGGTGCGGTGCGGGGCCGGGAGCGCTGATCCGCGCCTCCGGCCCCGACAGAGTACGACGGTGGGGGCCCGTCGTCATAGCCGACGCCGTGCGGCGCCGCACTCGGCGCCGCACGGTCCCGCGAACGTGTGGACTACTGGTCGCGGAAGCGGACGATCTTGACGAACTCGTCCGCGTCCAGCGCCGCGCCGCCCACCAGGGCGCCGTCGACGTCCGGCTGCGCCATGATCGCTGCGACGTTGCCGGCCTTGACCGAACCGCCGTACTGGATGCGGACCTTTTCGGCCAGCTCCTGGCTGTACAGCTCGGCCAGGCGCCCGCGGATCGCGCCGCACACCTCCTGGGCGTCCTCCGGGGTCGCGACCTCGCCGGTGCCGATGGCCCACACCGGCTCGTAGGCGATGACGATCGTCTCGGCCTGCTCGGCGGGGACGTCCTTCAGGGCGCCGTCGAGCTGGGCGAGGGTGTGGGAGACCTGGTTGCCGGCCTTGCGGACGTCCAGGCCCTCACCGACGCAGAGGATCGGGGTGATGCCGTGCTTGAAGGCGGCCTTGACCTTGGCGTTGCACAGCTCGTCGGTCTCGCCGTGGTACTGGCGGCGCTCGCTGTGGCCGACCGCCACGTAGGAGCACTTGAGCTTGGCCAGCATCGGTCCGGAGATCTCGCCGGTGTAGGCGCCGGAGTCGTGTGCCGAGACGTCCTGGGCGCCGTACTTGATCTTGAGCTTGTCGCCGTCGACCAGGGTCTGCACCGAGCGCAGGTCGGTGAAGGGCGGCAGGACGGCGACCTCGACGGCCTCGTAGTCCTTGTCGGCGAGCGCGAAGGCGAGCTTCTGGACGTGTGCGATGGCCTCGAGGTGGTTGAGGTTCATCTTCCAGTTGCCCGCCATCAGCGGCTGGCGTTCCGTCGCGTTGTTCATCGGGGTGCTCAGTCCTCCAGAGCGGCGAGGCCGGGGAGCGTCTTGCCCTCGAGGTACTCGAGGCTGGCGCCGCCACCGGTCGAGATGTGGCCGAAAGCGTTCTCGTCGAAGCCGAGGGTACGCACCGCGGCTGCGGAGTCGCCGCCGCCCACCACCGAGAAGCCGTCGCTGTCGAGGAGGGCGCGGGCGATGGCGCGGGTACCGCCGGCGTAGTCGGGGTGCTCGAAGACGCCCAGCGGACCGTTCCAGAAGATCGTCGCCGCGTCGGAGAGCTTGGAGGCGAACAGCTCCCGGGTCTTCGGGCCGATGTCCAGGCCCTCCTTGTCGGCGGGGATCGCGTCCGCGTCGACGGTGACGTAGTCGGCCGGGGCCTTGGTCTTCAGGTCCGGGAAGTCGCTCGCGGCGAGCACGTCGACGGGCAGCACGAGCTCGACGCCGTTCTTCTCGGCGCGCTCCATGTACTCCTTGACCTGCGGGATCTGGTCCTCCTGGAGCAGGGAGATCCCGACCTCGTAGCCCTTGGCCTTGAGGAAGGTGTAGGCCATGCCGCCGCCGATCAGCAGGCGGTCGGCCTTGCCGAGGAGCTGGTCGATGACGGCCAGCTTGTCGGAGACCTTGGCGCCGCCGAGGACCACGACGTAGGGGCGCTTGACGTCCTCGGTGAGCTTCTTCAGGACGCCGACCTCGGTGGCGATGAGGTTGCCGGCGGCGTGCGGCAGCCGCGCGGGCAGGTCGTAGACCGAGGCGTGCTTGCGGTGCACCGCGCCGAAGCCGTCACCGACGTAGACGTCGGCGAGTTCGGCGAGCCGGTCGGCGAACGCGCCCCGCTCGGCGTCGTCCTTGGCGGTCTCGCCGGGGTTGAACCGGAGGTTCTCGATCACGGCGATCCGGCCGTCGGCCAGGCCCGCCACGACGGACTTCGCGGAGTCGCCGACGGTGTCGGTGGCGAATGCCACGTCCGTGCCCAGGATCTCGCCGAGGCGCTTGGCAGCGGGCGCGAGGGAGAAGGCCGGGTCCGGGGCGCCCTTGGGGCGGCCCAGGTGGCTGGCGACGACGACCTTCGCGCCGAGCTCGGCAAGGCGCGCGATGGTCGGCGCGACGGCGCGGATGCGGCCGTCGTCGGTGATGGTGGTGCCGTCCAGCGGGACGTTGAGGTCGGCACGGACGAAGACCCGCTTGCCGGCGAGGCCGTCGTGGGCCAGTTCGTCGATCGTCTTCATGGCAGATGACTTTCGTTGGTCGGGTGATCCTGCACGGCCCCGCGACACAGAGCGGAACCGGTCATGGGACGGGGCTCGCCCGGCGCCACGTCGCGCACGGTACGAGCCCCGTCCTCACATCGCTGCTTTTCTCGCCCGGCACGGCGCCGCCGTGCCGTCTGCGGCGAGGATCAGAGCTGGCCGCCGACGAAGGTGGTCAGGTCCACCAGGCGGTTGGAGTAGCCCCACTCGTTGTCGTACCAACCGACGATCTTGACGCTCTTGCCCTGGACCATGGTCAGGGAGGCGTCGAAGGTGCAGGAGGCCGGCCAGTTCACGATGTCCGAGGAGACGATCGGGTCCTCGGTGTACTCCAGGATGCCCTTGAGCTGGCCCTCGGCCTCCTTCTGGAAGGCGCCGTTGACCTCGTCCTTGGTGACCTCGCGGTCCAGCTCGATGACCAGGTCGGTCACGGAGCCGGTGGGGACGGGCACGCGCATGGCGATGCCGTCCAGCTTGCCCTTGAGCTGCGGGAGGACCAGCGCGGTGGCCTTGGCGGCACCGGTCGTGGTCGGGATGATGTTCTCCGCGGCGGCACGGGCGCGACGCAGGTCCTTGTGCGGGAAGTCAAGGATGCGCTGGTCGTTGGTGTACGCGTGCACCGTCGTCATCATGCCCTTGACGATGCCGAAGTTCTCGTCCAGGACCTTCGCCATCGGCGCCACGCAGTTGGTGGTGCAGGAGGCGTTGGAGATGACGTTGTGCTGCGCCGGGTCGTACTTGTCCTGGTTGACGCCCATGACGATGGTGATGTCCTCGTCCTTGGCGGGCGCGGAGATCAGGACCTTCTTGGCGCCGGCCTGGATGTGCTTCTCGGCGTCGGCCTTCTTGGTGAAGATGCCGGTCGACTCGACGACGATGTCGGCGCCCAGCTCGGCCCACGGCAGGTTCGCCGGGTCCCGCTCGGCCATCGTCTTGAAGGTCTGGTTGCCGACCGTGATGGTGTCGTCGGTGTGGCTGACGGGCTGCTTCAGGCGACCCAGGATCGAGTCGTACTTCAGCAGGTGCACCAGGGTGGCGTTGTCGGTCAGGTCGTTGACACCGACGATCTGGATATCCGCGCCCTGCTCCAGGAGCGCGCGGAAGTAGTTGCGACCAATGCGGCCGAATCCGTTGATGCCTACGCGGATCGTCACGAACCGATCTCCTCGTTGGTAAGCCGGCTGCTAAACCACCGGCCAGCTGTTTGGGATGTCCCCGACCGTCTCCGACCCTACCCCCATTGCGAGACCTACGTGACATTGACAGGGGGCTGCAACGCCCGCTCACGAGAGGGGTCGCGACGCGGTGTTCGCCGAGGGAGTACACCTCCCCGTCCGCGAGGGCGGCCACCGGGTGGGTGGGCGCGGGCGGCCCGGCGGGCGGCAGGGGCGGCAGAGCCCTGTCCACCGGCCCGGAGCAGGGCGTTTCCGGCACGCCGCGCCCCCGGCGCCCTGGCGGGCGACGGGGGCGGCGCGGGAGCGGGGGCGGTTGGGTGCGGCGGCTGTCAGCCGACCATGCCCTCGGCCATCTCCTCCGTGAGATTCGACTCGGTGCCCGGGATGCCCAGGTCCTGGGCGCGCTTGTCGGCCATGGCCAGCAGGCGGCGGATGCGGCCGGCGACCGCGTCCTTGGTCAGCGGCGGGTCGGCGAGGGCGCCGAGCTCCTCCAGGGAGGCCTGCTTGTGCTCCATGCGGAGCCGGCCGGCGGCGGCGAGGTGCTCGGGCACCTCCTCACCCAGGATCTCCAGGGCGCGCTGCACCCGGGCCCCGGCGGCGACGGCCGCCCGCGCGGAGCGGCGCAGGTTGGCGTCGTCGAAGTTGGCCAGCCGGTTGGCGGTGGCCCGCACCTCGCGGCGCATCCGGCGCTCCTCCCAGGCCAGCACCGACTCGTGGGCGCCGAGCCGGGTGAGCAGGGCGCCGATGGCGTCACCGTCCCGGACCACGACGCGGTCGACGCCCCTGACCTCGCGTGCCTTGGCCGCGATGCCGAGCCGCCGGGCCGCCCCGACGAGGGCCAGCGCCGCCTCGGGGCCCGGGCAGGTCACCTCCAGCGAGGAGGAGCGCCCGGGCTCGGTGAGCGAGCCGTGGGCGAGGAACGCGCCCCGCCAGGCCGCCTCGGCGTCGCAGGTGGCCCCCGAGACCACCTGGGGCGGCAGGCCGCGGATGGGGCGCCCCCGGCCGTCGACGAGGCCGGTCTGGCGGGCGAGCTGGTCACCGCCGGCGACGACCCGCACCACGTAGCGGCTGCCGCGGCGCAGGCCGCTGGGGGCCATCACGACGAGGTCGGAGGAGTGCCCGAAGATCTCCAGGATGTCCTTGCGCAGGCGGCGGGCGGCGATGCCGGTGTCGAGCTCCGCCTCGATCACGATGCGGCCGCTGACGAGGTGCAGCCCACCCGCGAACCGCAGGATGGAGGAGACCTCCGATTTCCGGCAGCAGGTGCGGGTCACGGGAAGCCGGGAGATTTCGTCCTTCACCGCTGGCGTCATCGCCATGGGCCGATCCTTCCATGCATACGAAAAATACGGTCGTACGCGGCGGCCAGCAGCTCCGGATCATGCCGGGCCGCGACCGTTACCGCCGTCTCGGGGCGGGCGGCGACAGCCGCCAGCTCGACCTCGGCGCCGAAGAGTTCCTTGGCGGCCACGATCAGGCTCTCGGCGTCGGGCACGGCGGCCTGGTCGGCGAGCACCACGTCGAAGGCGAGTTTAGGGGCGTGTCGGGCCAAAACCTCCAAATGACGCTGCGGGGAGAAGCCATCCGTCTCACCGGGCTGCGGGGCCAGGTTCAGCGAGAGCACCCGGCGGGCCTGGGTCTCCTCCAGCGCCTGGAGCAGCTCCGGCACCAGGAGGTGCGGGATCACGGAGGAGAACCAGGAGCCAGGTCCGAGTACCACCCAGTCGGCGTCCCGTACCGCGCCGACCGCCTCGGGGACGGCGGGCGGGTTCACCGGCACGACGTGGACGGACTGGACCTCGCCGCGGGTGAGGGCCACCGTGGCCTGCCCGCGGACGGTGGAGACCTCGTCCGGACGACCCTCGTGGTGGCCCTTGACCAGGGCCTGGAGCTCCAGTGGGACGGCGGACATCGGCAGGACCCGGCCGTGGGCGCCCAGCAGCCTGCCCACCAGGTCGAGCGCCTGGACGTGGTCGCCGAGCTGCTCCCACAGGGCCACGATCAGCAGGTTCCCGACCGCGTGTTCGTGCAGTTCGCCCTGGCTGGAGAAGCGGTGCTGGATGACGCGGGCCCAGGTCTGGCCCCAGTCGTCGTCGCCGCAGAGCGCGGCCAGGGCCTTGCGCAGGTCGCCGGGGGGCAGCACGCCGAGCTCGTCGCGGAGCCGGCCGCTGGAGCCGCCGTCGTCGGCGACCGTGACCACGGCGGTCAGGTCCCGGGTGATGCGGCGCAGCGCGGCCAGCGAGGCGGACAGCCCCATGCCGCCGCCCAGCGCCACCACCTTCGGCGTCGCGCCCCTGCTGGTCCGGCCGCTGGGGACCAGCCGGCGCACGCGGCGCAGGCGCGGGGCGCGCCGGTTCACTCGCGCCCCATGTCGCGGTGGACGACGACGGTCTCCACGCCCTCGTCGACGAGTCTGCGGGCCAGCTTCTCCGACATCGCGACGCTGCGGTGCTTGCCGCCGGTGCAGCCCACGGCGATGGTCGCGTACCGCTTGCCCTCCCGCCGGTAGCCCTCGGCGACGATGCGCAGCAGCTCGGTGTAGCCGTCCAGGAACTCCTTGGCGCCGGGCTGGCTGAAGACGTACTGCGAGACCTCCTCGTTCAGCCCGGTGTAGGGGCGCAGCTCCGGCACCCAGTGCGGGTTGGGGATGAAGCGGCAGTCCACGACGAGGTCGGCGTCGACCGGCAGGCCGTACTTGAAGCCGAAGGACATCACGGTGGCCCGCAGCTCGGGGACCTCCTCGCCGGCGAACTGGGCGTCCATCTTGGCGCGCAGTTCGTGGACGTTGAGGCCGGAGGTGTCGATGACCAGGTCGGCGTCGCCGCGCAGCTCGCGCAGCAGGTCGCGCTCGGCGGCGATGCCGTCGACGATGCGCCCGTCGCCCTGGAGCGGGTGGGGGCGGCGCACCGACTCGAAGCGGCGCACCAACGCCTCGTCGGAGGACTCCAGGAACACCACCCGCCGCTTGACCTTCTGCGAGTCGAGGGTGGCCAGCGCCTCCTTGAGGTTGTCGAAGAACCGCCGGCCCCGCACGTCCACCACCACGGCGATGCGCGCCACGTTGCCCTGCGAGCGGGCCCCGAGCTCCACCATCGGGGGGATGAGTTCGGGTGGGATGTTGTCCACCACGAACCAGCCGAGGTCCTCCAGGCACTTGGCGGCCGTGCTGCGCCCGGCGCCGGACATGCCGGAGATGATGACCAGCTCGGGGGTGGCCTGTGTGCTCTGGCCGGCCTCGCGTGTCGTCGTACCCGTACTCACCGCTCCACCGTCTGCTTCCGTGTCTGCCCGGCCCGCTGGGGACCGTCACCGTGTGTCGTCCGCTTGTCGTGCTGTGTGCCGGGTGCGTCGTGCCGGCGCCCGGCGGTGCCGGGCCGGCCGCGGGGCCGGAGGCCCCCTCCGGCACAACGACACGGACCCGGCCGCGTCATCCCCGGCCGCGGGGTTCGTGTGGTGCCGGGCCGTCCGGCCGGTGGGGTTCCGGCTCGTGCGGTCCCCCGTCGTGCCGGTGGGGGCCCTTCCCGCCCGGCTCGTGGTCCCTGGGTGCGTGGTCCTCCGGGCGGGGCTCCACGGTGTCCTGGCCGCCCTCCGGGGCCTCGGGGGCGGCCGGGGGGCCGGCGTCGGGCGTGGGGCGGTCCACAGCGCCGGTGTCCGGCTCCGCGGCTTGGCCCTCCGGGCTGGGCTCCACGGTGTCCTGGCCGCCCTCCGGGGCCGCAGCGGCGGCCGGGGGGCCGGTGTCGGGCGTGGGGCGGTCCGCAGTGGTGGTGTCCGGCTCCGCGGCGTCAGGAGCCTCGGGGCCGGGCTCGGGGGCGGCCGGGGCCTGGTCTCGGTCTGCGCCGGCCGGGGGCGTGGCCGGCTCCTCGGCGGGCGTCGGGGTGGGCGCGGGGGTGGGCGCGGGGCGCTCCTCGTCCTCGATGATCTCGCCGGTGGCGGTGTTGACCGCGGGGCCTGCGGGCTCGGCCCCGGCGAGGGCTGCCAGCAGCGTCTCGGCGGTCTTGCGGCCCACCCCGGGCACCTCGCAGATCTCCTCGATCGTCGCGGCCCGCAACCGCTTGAGGGAGCCGAAGTGCTTCAGCAGGGCCTGCCGGCGGCTCTCGCCGAGGCCGGGCACCGAGTCGAGCGGGCCGGAGCGCAGCCGCTTGCCCCGCTTGTTGCGCTGGTAGGAGATGGCGAACCGGTGGGCCTCGTCACGGACGCGCTGCAGCAGGTAGAGGCCCTCGCTGCTGCGGGGCAGGACCACCGGGTCCTCGTCGTCGGGCAGCCAGACCTCCTCCAGCCGCTTGGCCAGACCGCACACGGCGACGTCGTCCACACCGAGTTCGTCCAGGGCGCGCTGGGCGGCGGCGACCTGGGGCCGGCCGCCGTCGACCACGATGAGCTGGGGCGGGTAGGCGAAGCGCTTGGGACGGCCGTCGTCGTCCAGGGGGCCGGTGGTCCCCTCCCGGCCGTCCTCGTGGTCGGGCGCCGTGTTCCGCGCGGCGGCGGGTGCGGGCTCCGGGACGGTGGTGCCGTCGGCTCTGAGCACGGCGCTCTGCGGGCTCTCGCCGTGCTCCTCCTCCCACTCGCCGGTCTGCTGCTTCTCGCGCAGGTAGCGGCGGAAGCGGCGGGAGACGACCTCGTGCATGGAGCGGACGTCGTCCTGGCCGGCGAAGGACTTGATCTGGAAGCGGCGGTACTCGCCCTTGCGGGCCAGGCCGTCCTCGAAGACCACCATGGAGGCCACGACATCGTCGCCCTGGAGGTGGGAGATGTCGAAGCACTCGATGCGCAGCGGCACGGAGTCCAGCCCGAGGGCCTCGGCGATCTCCTCCAGGGCGCGGGAGCGGGTGGTGAGGTCGGAGGCCCGCTTGGTCTTGTGCAGGGCGAGCGCCTGCTGGGCGTTGCGCTGGACCGTCGCCATGAGGTCCTTCTTGTCGCCGCGCTGCGGGACGCGCAGGGAGACGTGCGTGCCGCGGCGGTGCGCCAGCCACTCACCGACGGCCTCCGGCGGCTCGGGGAGCACCGGGACGAGGACCTCCTTGGGGACGGCGTCGCCCTGCTCCTCGCCGTAGAGCTGCTGGAGGGCGTGCTCGACCAGGTCGTGCGTCTCGACCGCCTCGACCTTGTCCGTCACCCAGCCGCGCTGGCCGCGGACCCGGCCGCCGCGGACGTGGAAGATCTGGACCGCGGCCTCCAGCTCGTCCTCGGCGACGGCGATGAGGTCGGCGTCGGTGGCGTCGGCGAGCACCACGGCGCTCTTCTCCATGGCGCGCCGCAGCGCCCCTATGTCGTCGCGCAGGCGGGCGGCGCGCTCGTACTCCATCTCCTCGGCGGCCTCGCTCATCCGGCGCTCCAGGCGCTTGACGTAGGCGCCGGTGCGGCCCGCCATGAAGTCGCAGAACTCCTCGGCGAGTTCGCGGTGCTCCTCCTCGCTGACCCGGCCGACGCAGGGTGCCGAGCACTTGCCGATGTAGCCGAGCAGGCAGGGCCGGTCGATCTGGCGGGAGCGCTTGAAGACGCCGGCGGAGCAGGTGCGCACGGGGAAGACCCGCAGCAGCAGGTCGACGGTCTCGCGGATGGCCCAGGCGTGGCTGTAGGGGCCGAAGTAGCGCACGCCCTTCTTCTTGGCGCCCCGCATGACCTGGACGCGGGGGTACTGCTCGTTCAGCGTGACCGCGAGGTAGGGGTAGCTCTTGTCGTCGCGGTACTTGACGTTGAACCGCGGGTCGTACTCCTTGATCCAGCTGTACTCCAGCTGGAGCGCCTCGACCTCGGTGCTGACCACCGTCCACTCCACCGAGGCGGCGGTGGTGACCATCGTGCGGGTGCGGGGGTGGAGGTGGGCCAGGTCCTGGAAGTAGTTCGCCAGGCGCTGGCGCAGGCTCTTGGCCTTGCCGACGTAGATGACACGACGGTGCTCGTCCCGGAAGCGGTACACCCCCGGTGAGTCGGGGACCTCTCCCGGTTTCGGGCGGTAGCTGCTGGGGTCGGCCATGTGACCAACCCTACTGGGCTGCACCGACAGCGTCCGGCCCCCGGCCCGGCGCCCCACCACCGCCCGGCGCGGTGCCCCGGGCCTGCCGCGGCCCGCCTGCGGAGTGCCGGGCGGCGCGGCGCGGCGCCCTCAGCGGGGGCCCGTCGCCGTGGCGGGCCGCGCCGGCCGCCGGCACCGGGCCGCGGGGCGGGGCCGGCCGCTCACCGCGTGCGGCGTCTCAGCCCGCGATGATCTTGCCGCCCCTGGCCCTGACCGGTACCTCGGTGAGCGGCTTCTCGGCGGGTCCGTGCACGACCTTGCCGGTGGCGACGTCGAAGCGGCTGCCGTGGCAGGGGCAGGAGCCGACCTCCTTCTCCACCTTGTCCAGGACGCAGCCGGCGTGGGTGCAGGTCGCCGTGAAGCACTTGTAGGCGCCCTCGGTCGGCTGGGAGACCACCAGCCGGTGCTCGCGGTAGAGGGTGGCACCGCCCACCGGGACGTCCGAGGCGGGGCCGAGCTCCACAGGCGAGGTGGGGGCGGCGCCGTCGGAGTCGTCGGGGCCGCAGGCCGTCACCCCGGCACCTGCGACGCCGGCGAGCGCCGCCCCCCACAGCACGGTGCGACGGGTGGGGGGCTTGCTCATGGTGGTCTCCGGGGTCGCGCGGACGGCGCCCTTGGGCGGCGCCGGGGCCGGTCCGCCGGGTGGCGCGCCGGACCGGCGGTGCCGCGTCAGGGCGAGGGGTCGCGTCGGGGGGCGGGGCCGCCCGACGACGCCGACGATACCGGCCGCTGGACCACCGGCCGCGGGGGGCCGGGGGCCGCGGCGGGGACGCGGGCCGGGTCCGTGGTCGCGGCGGGGGCGTCCGCAGCGCCCTGGGGGCGCCGGCCCTGCAGCAGGTCGCGTTCGATCTCCTCCAGAGTCCGCCCCTTGGTCTCGGGGAGGAGCCGCCGGACGAAGAGGAAGGCGAGGAAGGTGGTGACGGCGAAGATCAGGAAGTTGACGCCGGCGCCCCAGGCGCTCAGCAGCGAGGGGAAGACCAGCGCCACGACCATGTTGAACAGCCAGTTGAACACCACGCACAGCCCCACCGCGGACGCCCTGATCCGCATCGGGAACAGCTCCGGCAGCATCACCCACTGCACCGGGCCCCAGGAGACGGCGAAGGAGGCGATGTAGAGCGCCAGGCCGAAGAGGGTGAGGGTGGAGAGCAGCGCGCCGTAGCCGAGGCCGGTGAGGTTGACGGCGGCGAGCAGCAGCATCGCCGCGCACATGCCCAGCGCGCCCCACAGCAGCAGCGGGCGGCGGCCCCGGCGGTCGATCAGCCGCATCGCGGGCAGCGTCATCAGCATGTTGACCAGTCCGACGCCGACGTTGGCGAGGATCGCGCCGCCGGAGTGGAAGCCGATGCTGGTCAGCAGGGTCGGGGCGTAGTAGATGATGGTGTTGATGCCGCCGAAGTTCTGGAAGAACACCAGGAGCAGGCCCACCACGAGGACCGGGCGCAGCCGGGGCGAGAGCAGGTCGCGCAGGCTCAGCCGCTCGCTGGCGGCCCGCTCGGCGGCGAGGGTCTCCTCGATGTCGGCGAGTTCGCCGTCGGCCGTCGCCGCGTCGCCCCGCAGCCGGGTCAGGACGGTGCGGGCGTCGCTGTTGCGGCCCCGGTCCACCAGCCAGCGCGGGCTCTCCGGCTGGGTGACGATGCCGAGCGCGAGGACGGCCGCCGGGACGATGCCCAGGCCGATCATCCACCGCCAGGCGTGGGCGTCGGAGAGCAGGTAGTCGGTGACGTAGGCCAGGAAGATGCCGACGGTGACCAGGAGTTGCATCAGCGAGGTCAGCCCGCCGCGCAGCCGCACGGGTGCCAGTTCGCTGAGGTAGAGCGGCACCACGACGGAGGCGACGCCGACCCCTACGCCGATGACCACGCGGAACGCCACGAGCGACCACGCCCCGGTGGCCAGGGCCGCGCCGAGGGTGCCGAGGATGAAGACGGCGGCGGCGGCGAGGATCAGCCGGCGGCGGCCCCAGGCGTCGGAGAGGCGTCCGGCCAGACCCGCGCCGGCCATGGCGCCGACCAGCAGTCCGGAGACGACCATGCCCTCCAGCAGCGGGGTGAGGTGGATGTCCTGGCGGACGAAGAGCATGGCCCCGGAGATCACGCCGGTGTCGTAGCCCCACAGGATGCCGCCGAGCGCGCCGAACACCCAGATGAGGGCGTTCTTCACGCGGGGGCTCATGCGCCCGCTCCCGCGAGGCGGCGGGTGGCGGAGGTGCGCGGGTCGTCCGGGCGCGGCGCGAGGTGGATCTTGCGGCCGGTGCCCTGCCGGAAACGCCGCACCGCCTCGTCGAACTCCTCCAGCGGGAGGACGTCGCTGACCAGCGGGTCCAGGTCGAGTCCGGCGGCGAGGACGTCCACGGCGGGCTGGAAGCTGTGGTGGACGGCCATCGAGCCGATGATGTCGATCTCCTGGTTGTAGACCCGGAACGGCGAGAAGGAGGCCCGGGCGGCGGGGTCGGCCACGCCGAACTGGAGGAAGGTCCCGCCCCTGCGGACCCGGCCGAGGCCGTCCTCGATGGCGGCGACCACACCGGTGGCGTCGACCACCACCTCGAAGCCCTCGCGGCGGCCGAGCCCGTCGGCTCCGGTGGCGACCGCGTCGACGCCGAAGGACTCCGCGAAGGCGAGGCGTTCGGTGTTGGGGTCGACGACGGAGACGGAGGCGGCCCCGGCACGCCGTACCAGCGCCGCCATCATCAGCCCCATGGTCCCGGCGCCGTAGACGAGGTAGTGCTCGCCGGGGCGGCGCGGGAGGCGGTTGAAACCGTGGACGGCGCAGGAGAGCGGCTCGACCAGGCCGGCCGCCGCCTCGGACAGCCCCTCGGGCAGCACGTGGCAGCAGTACGCCGGGACGGCGACCAGCTCGGCGAAGCCGCCTGCCTGGGTGACCCCGACGGCCCGGTAGTCCTCGCACAGGTTGCCCCGGCCGATGCGGCAGTAGTGGCAGGCGCCGCAGGGCATGTTGGGGTTGACGGCGACCCGGTCGCCCACCACGGGGGTGCGCACCTCGGCGCCCACCTCGACGACCTCGCCGGTCAGTTCGTGTCCGGGGACCAACGGGTAGCCGGCGGACGGAAGTTCGCCACCGAGGAGGTGCATGTCGGTGCCGCACAGCCCGCAGGAGGAGACGCGCACGACCACCTCCGAGGGACCGGGACGGGGGTCGGGCATGTCGGTCACGAGGGACCGACCGGGTTCGGTGACCACGACAGCGCGCATGGCGCCTCCTCACAGCGGTGTGCGGACTGGACCCGGGTCGACGGCGGGGGCTTGTCGACGGCGGCGTCGGAAGTTCCGGGGAACATAACGCGGACGTAAACGCTTGCGCAAACGCTTACGTGTGACGTCTCATGGGTCGGTGGCGTCTCATGGGGGCGCACCCGCCCGAGCGAGGGGCCCCGGTGGGTCGCCGGGGGGGGGCGAGGGTGCGCGCCGTACGGGCGACGCCTGAGCGAGGAGAACTGATGACGACGATGGTGGACGTGGCACGGCACGCCGGTGTGTCGGTGGCGACGGTCTCGCACGTGCTCAACGGGACCCGCCCCGTGCGTCCCGCCACCCGCGACGCGGTGCTGCACGCCATCGACGTGCTCGGCTACACCCACAACACGCTGGCCCGGTCGCTGGTGACCGCCCGTACCCGCTCGGTGGGTCTGGCCGTCTCCGCCATCTCCAACCCGTACTTCACCGAGATCCTCCAGGGCGTGGAGTCCCGCGCCCTGGAGGCCGGCTACAGCCTGCTGATCGCGGACCCGCACGACGACCCGGAGCACGAGCTGACGGTGGTCCGGCTGCTGCACGAGCGGCGGGTGGACGGCCTGATCGTGGCGCCCTCCGCCGAGCCCGGGGCGCTGGTGGAGTACGTCACCCGCCGGCAGGTGCCGGTCGTCTTCCTGGACCGCCTGGTCGACCCGGGGCCCGAGCCCGCCTATGACCAGGTGTGCGCGGAGAGCGCCGGGCCGGTGCAGGGACTGGTGGAGCACCTCGCGGACCGCGGTCACACCCGGATCGGCATGGTGGCGGGGCTGCCGGGGCTGAGCACCACTCACGAGCGGGTGGCGGGCTACCGTGCGGGGCTGCGCGCCCGCGGGCTGCCGTTCGCACCCGAACTGCTGGCGGGGGGCAACTCCGAGGCGGAGGGCGCCCGGCGGGCCACCCACCACCTGCTGGCCGCCCCGGAACCGCCGACCGCCGTGATCACCGCCAACAACGCGATGACCATCGGCACCCTGCAGGCGCTGCGCGACGCGGGCCTGCGGGTGCCGGAGGACGTCGCACTGGCCGGTTTCGACGACTTCGAGTGGGCCGACCTCTTCTCGCCCAGCCTGACCGCCGTGCGGCAGCCCAGCCGCGATCTGGGGGCCACCGCCCTGCGGCTGCTGCTGGAGCGGCTGGAGGCGCCCGACCGGACGCCGCGCACGGTGCGGCTGCCCTGCACCTTCGTCCACCGCACCTCGTGCGGTTGCCCGCCGGAGACCGTGCCCCCGCCGTCCCGCGCCCCCCGTCCCGCCTCGGCGCGTTCCGCCGCGGCACGTGGAAAGGAAACCGCACAGTGATCGTCGTCGCCGGCGAGGCCCTCATCGACCTGGTCCCCGCGCCCGCCGCCCCCGGCTCCCCGGGACCGCTGCCGGCCCTGCTGCCGCAGCGCGGGGGCGGCCCGTACAACGTGGCCGTGGCGCTGGGCCGGCTCGGCTCCCCCGCGGCGTTCTGCTCCCGGGTCTCCACCGACAGCTTCGGCGCGGCACTGCTGTCGGGGCTGACGGAGGCGGGGGTGGACGTCTCCCTGGTGCAGCAGGGCCCGGAGCCGACGACCCTGGCCGTGGCCGACATCAGCAGCGACGGCTCGGCAGGCTACGGCTTCTACGTGGCGGGCACCGCCGACCGGCTGTTCACCCTGCCGCCCGAGCTGCCCGAGCAGGCCGTCGCGCTGTCGGTGGGGACCTGCTCCCTGGTGCTGGAGCCGGGGGCGAGCGCCTACGAGGCGCTGCTGCGGCGGGAGGCCCGGCGCGGCGTCTTCACCACCCTCGACCCGAACATCCGGGCCGGGCTGATCGAGGACCCGGACGCCTACCGGTCGCGCTTCCGCTCCTGGCTGCCGGACGTGAACCTGCTCAAGCTCTCCGTGGAGGACGCCCGGTGGCTCGCGGACACCGAGGGTGAGGCCGGGCTCCGCGCCGCGCTCGACGCGTGGCTGGCGGCGGGGCCGGCGGCGATCGTGCTCACCCGTGGCGGCGAGGGCCTGACCGTGCTGACGCGCGGGGCGGGCGAGGTCCGGGTGCCCGGGGTCGAGGTGGCGGTCGTGGACACCATCGGCGCCGGCGACACCGTCAACGCGGCGCTGCTGCACCGGTTGGGCACCCACTCGGCACTGACCGCCGAGGCGGTGGCGGCACTGGACGCCGAGGGCTGGCGGGACGTGCTCGGTTACGCGGCACGGGCGGCGGCGCTCACCTGTTCCCGGGCCGGGGCACAGCCGCCCTACGCGCGGGAGCTGGAGTCCTGAGAACCGGAACGCCGTGCCGAGGCGTGGCCGAAGCCCCCTGCCGGAGGGTCCGGGAGCCTGAGGTGGGCCGGGGCGCCTGGCCGGGGGCCGTAGGGGGTGGAGAGCGGCCGGAGAGGGGCTGCCGGGACGCCGGTGGGGGTCGCCCGCGACGGCCTCCCGGCGGGCTCCCCCACCCGGACACCGGCCGACCCGCCCGGACGCCGGCCGTTCCCGCATCGGCCCTGGTGAGTCAACTTCCCCCACCGACAACGCCACTTCCACCCCGTGACGGGTGCGGCTCCCGTCGGCGCCGCCGCCGCGGTCCCGCGCTTACCGCCCCGGGGGCGGGGCATCCGCGAGAGGGGCGTTGTAAGGCGGGGACGGCTGGTCGGGTCCCCTTCGGACAGGGAGGACCGATGGCCGGGCTGCGAACGGGGCGGAAGGACGGGCTCGGCCCGGGGCCGGGTGGAGAGCGACCGGCCGGCGGGGCGGGCCGGAACGAGGGGACGCACGGGGTCGGTGGGCGGCCGGGTGAACCTGCCGGACGGCGGCACCGGTCGCCGGTGGGTCTGCTCCTCGCCTTGGTGGTGCTGCTGCTCGCCGCGGTCCTGTTCCTGCTCGCCGCCGCCCTGCACCTGGTGCCGGGGATCGGGGACCTGTTCGGGGAGACCACCACCGACCACACCGGCCCTGCCCTGCTGAAGTCCGTGCGCGACCTGGACAGGTACGAGGCGGCCGAAGGCTCGTTTCAGGTGGTGGTGGACCTCGACAAGGACGCGAAGTTCCTGCCCGACGCCGTCCGGGGCTCCCGGACGCTGTACGTGGGGGCCGGGACGGTCGACTCTTACGTGGACCTGGGCGGGCTGGGCGCGAGCGCGGTCCGGACGGACAAGGAGCGCACCCGCGCCGAGTTGTGGCTGCCGCACGCCCGGCTGGGCAAGGCCGCCCTCGACGCGAAACGGTCCCACGCCGTCGTCAAGGAGCGGGGCTTCCTCGACCGGCTGGGCGACTTCTTCTCCGACAATCCGGGTGACGAGCACCAGGTGAACCAACTCGCCGTACGGCACATCACCGACGCCGCGAAGGAGAGCAGGCTGACGGCCCGGGCGGAGCGCAACACCACCACCATGCTGCGCGGCCTGCTCGGCTCACTGGGCTTCCGCGAGGTGACGGTGCACTACGGGCAGGAGCCGCCGGCCCACCGGTGAGAGGCCCGGGGCCGCGGCAGACCGCACCGCACCCCCGGTCCGCGCCCCGGCCGTCGCCGGGCGGCGGTACGCATCCGGACCGCCGCCACGCGACCGTACGTTCCCGTCCCCGGCCCGCAGGGCGGGCCGGGGACGGGAACGGAGGGCCCTGGTGTCAGGCCCGGCGGGCGCGCGTGGTCGCCGCCGCCTTCTTCGCCGCCCCGGCCGGGGCCTTGGCGACGGCCTTCTTGGCGGGGGCCTTCTTGGCGGCGGTCTTGCGGGCCGCCGTCTTCTTGGAGGTGTTCGCCGTCGTGGCGGCCCGCCGGGGGCCGCCCGACCCGGCGTCGCTGACCCGGTCGCCGAGGATGTCGCGCAGGAACTTCCCGGTGTGGCTGCTCGGGACCGCAGCCACCTCCTCCGGCGAGCCCTCGGCGACCACCAGGCCACCGCCGTTGCCGCCCTCGGGCCCCATGTCGACGACCCAGTCGGCCGTCTTGATGACGTCGAGGTTGTGCTCGATGACGATGACCGAGTTGCCCTTGTCCACCAGGCCGGACAGCACGCCGATGAGCTTGCTGATGTCCTCGAAGTGGAGGCCGGTGGTCGGCTCGTCCAACACGTAGACGGTACGGCCCGTGGAACGCTTCTGGAGCTCGGAGGAGAGCTTGACGCGCTGCGCCTCACCGCCGGAGAGCGTGGGCGCGGGCTGGCCGAGCCGGACGTACCCCAGTCCCACCTCGTTGAGAGTCTTCAGGTGGCGCGAGATGGTGGGCACCGCTTCGAAGAACTCCGTGGCCTCCTCGATGGGCATGTCGAGGACCTCGGCGATGGACTTGCCCTTGTAGTGGACCTCCAGCGTCTCCCGGTTGTAGCGGGCGCCGTGGCAGACCTCGCAGGGGACGTAGACGTCCGGCAGGAAGTTCATCTCGATCTTGATGGTGCCGTCGCCGTGGCAGTTCTCGCACCGCCCGCCCTTGACGTTGAAGGAGAAGCGCCCCGGCAGGTAGCCGCGGACCTTGGCCTCCGTCGTCTCGGCGAAGAGCTTGCGGACGTGGTCGAAGACACCGGTGTAGGTCGCCGGGTTGGACCGCGGGGTGCGGCCGATGGGCGACTGGTCGACGTGGACCACCTTGTCGACCAGGTCGTCCCCGGTGACGCGGGTGTGGCGGCCCGGCACCGACTTGGCGCCGTTGAGCTCACGCGCCAGGTGGGTGTAGAGGATGTCGTTGACCAGGGTGGACTTGCCCGAACCCGACACGCCGGTGACCGCGGTGAGCACGCCCAGCGGGAAGGAGACGTCGATGTCGCGGAGGTTGTTCTCCTTCGCCCCGTGCACCGTCAGCTGCCGCTCGGGGTCCGCCGGCCGGCGCTCCGTGGGCGTCGGGATGACGCGCCTGCCCGCCAGGTACTGGCCGGTCAGGGACTCGTCGTTGGTCAGCAGCTCGGCCAACGGGCCGCTGTGGACGACCTTTCCGCCGTGCTCACCGGCACCGGGGCCGATGTCCACGACCCAGTCGGCGGTGTTGATGGTGTCCTCGTCGTGCTCGACGACGATCAGCGTGTTGCCCAGGTCCCGCAGGCGCACCAGCGTCTCGATGAGGCGGTGGTTGTCGCGCTGGTGCAGGCCGATGGACGGCTCGTCGAGGACGTAGAGCACGCCGACCAGCCCCGAGCCGATCTGGGTGGCCAGCCGGATGCGCTGTGCCTCGCCGCCCGAGAGGGTGCCGGCCGCGCGGTTGAGCGAGAGGTAGTCCAGGCCGACGTCGACCAGGAAGCGCAGCCGCTCGTTGACCTCCTTCAGCACCCGCTCGGCGATCTTCTTCTCGCGGGCGTCGAGCCGCATGCCGCGCAGGAACTCGGCGCAGTCGCTGATCGACATGGCCGAGACGTCGGCGATGGACTTGTCCTGCACGGTGACGGCCAGCACGATCGGCTTGAGCCTGGTGCCCTCGCAGGTCGGGCACGGGACCTCGCGCATGTAGCCCTCGAAGCGCTCCCGGCTGGCGTCGCTCTCGGCCTCGCTGTGGCGGCGGCGCACGAACGGCAGCGCGCCCTCGAAGGCGGTGGTGTAGCGGCGCTCCCGTCCGTAGCGGTTGCGGTAGCGCACGTCGATCTGGGTGCGGTGGCCGTTGAGCAGGGCCTTCTTGGCGCGCTGCGGCAGGCCGGCCCAGGGGATGTCGGTGCGGAAGCCCAGGGCGTCGGCGAGGGCGTCGACGAGGCGGCCGAAGTACTCCTTGGTGTGGCCGTGCGACCAGGGGTGGATGGCCCCCTCGTCCAGCGACTTCTCCTCGTCCGGGACGATCAGCTCCGGGTCGACCTCCATGCGGGTGCCGATGCCGGTGCACTCCGGGCAGGCGCCGAAGGGCGAGTTGAAGGAGAAGGAGCGCGGCTCCAGCTCCTCGAAGGAGAGGTCGTCGTAGGGGCAGTACAGGTGCTCGGAGTACATCCGCTCACGCTGCGGGTCGTCCTCGTCGAGGTCGACGAAGTCCAGGACGACCATGCCGCCGGAGAGGCCGAGCGCGGTCTCGACGGAGTCCGTCAGCCGCCGCTTGGCGCCGTCCTTGACGGTGAGGCGGTCGACGACCACCTCGATGGTGTGCTTCTCCTGCTTCTTCAGCTGGGGCGGGTCGCTGAGCTGGACGGTCTGCCCGTCGACCCGGGCCCGGCTGTAGCCCTTGGTCTGGAGGTCGGCGAAGAGGTCCACGAACTCGCCCTTGCGTTCCCGCACCAGCGGCGAGAGGACCTGGAACCGGCTGCCCTCGGGCAGTTCCAGGACCTTGTCGACGATCGCCTGCGGCGACTGGCGGGCGATGGGCCGCCCGCACTCGGGGCAGTGCGGCTTGCCGATCCGCGCGAAGAGCAGGCGGAGGTAGTCGTAGACCTCGGTGATCGTGCCGACGGTGGAGCGGGGGTTGCGGGAGGTGGACTTCTGGTCGATGGAGACGGCGGGCGAGAGGCCCTCGATGAAGTCCACGTCGGGCTTGTCCATCTGCCCGAGGAACTGCCGTGCGTAGGAGGAGAGCGACTCGACGTAGCGGCGCTGCCCCTCGGCGAAGATCGTGTCGAAGGCGAGCGAGGACTTGCCCGACCCGGAGAGCCCCGTGAAGACGATGAGGGAGTCGCGGGGGAGGTCGAGCGAGACGTTACGGAGGTTGTGCTCGCGAGCGCCACGGACGATGAGACGGTCGGCCACGCCGGTCGGCACCTTTCGTGAGAACCGCGGGTGCGGTGGGTTTCGGGAGGACGGTCGGAGACGTTCCCGGTGGTGGGACGGTCGGCGGCCGCCGGGTGGGGCGCCGCGCGGTCCCCGGTCCAGAGTAGGGGGACCGTCACGGGGAGGTGGTTGCGATGCCGTAGACGAGCCTATAGCACGCGCATTCGATTACCGGGCTTCGCCCACCCTCTTCACCCGAACGTGTGGCGGAGTCGATTCCATCCCGTTTCAGGCAACCAGTTCACCACTTCCGTCCCGGGGCGTCCGGTTCGCTCCCACGTTCCGTCACGCACCGCACACGAATCGTCCACAGTCACCCCGGCGGACGCCGCCGCGCGGAACACCGCACGCCTTGCCGGGCCACCCCCGTCCACGCCGTCCCGGGGCGGGCGGAACCGCTCGCACGCGCCTCACCGTCACCCCGCCCGCCTAGGCTGGGACCATGACCTACACCGGAGCTGTGACTGTGGGCGGGCCCGCCGATGTGCACGAACTCACCGACCTGATGATCTCCAAGGTCGCCGTCGGCCCGATGGACAACAACGCGTACCTGCTGCGCTGCCGCGCGACCGGTGCGCAGTTGCTGGTGGACGCGGCGGCCGAACCGCAGACCCTGCTGTCGCTGATCGGCGAGGACGGCGTGGAGTCGGTGGTCACCACCCACCGCCACGGTGACCACTGGAGTGCGCTGGCGGAGGTCGCCGGGTCGACGGGGGCCAGGACGTACGCGGGCAAGGAGGACGCCGAGGGCATCCCGGTGCCGACCGACGTGCTGGTCGAGGACGGTGACGTCATCACCGTGGGGGAGGTCGAGCTCACCGCCCGCCACCTGGTCGGCCACACGCCGGGGAGCATCGCCCTGGTCTACGACGACCCGCACGGCCACCCGCACGTCTTCACCGGCGACTGCCTCTTCCCCGGCGGAGTGGGCAACACCCACCAGGACCCCGAGGCCTTCACCCGGCTGCTCACCGACGTCGAGACCAAGCTCTTCGGCCGGCTGCCGGACGAGACGTGGGTCTACCCGGGACACGGCGCCGACACCACCCTCGGCGCCGAGCGGCCCCACCTCGCGGAGTGGCGGGCACGGGGCTGGTGACGCCCCCCGGGGGCCGCTCGGGCCCGGAGCCGTGCCCGCCCGGACCTGCCCCGCCCCGATCGGCCCCACCGCTCCGCCAGGGCCTCCTGAAGACCTTCGCCGCCCACGCCGAGGCCGCCCCGCCCACGGCTTACGGGCCCCCGCCCCACCGGCCGTCGGCGCCGCGGGCGCTCAGGCTCCCGGGGACGCCACACGCTCACGCTCCGCCTCCGCGCGGGCCCGGCGGCGGGAGGCCCGCAGGCTGGTGGCGGTCGTGACCACCAGCACCGCGCAGATGACGCCCAGCGACACCTGCGTGCTGATCTCGGGCACGGGCACGCCCTGTTCATGCAGGGCGTGCAGAACCAGCTTCACGCCGATGAAGCCGAGGATCACCGACAGGCCGTAGGAGAGGTGGACCAGCTTCTCCAGCAGTCCGCCGATGAGGAAGTACAGCTGCCGCAGCCCCATGAGCGCGAAGGCGTTGGCGGTGAAGACGACGTACGGGTCCTGGGTCAGCCCGAAGATCGCAGGGATGGAGTCCAGGGCGAAGAGCAGGTCGGTCGTGCCGATGGCCAGGACGACCACCAGCATCGGCGTCATCAGCCGCCGGCCGCCCTCCACGACGAGCAGCCTGGTCCCGTGGTAGCGGCTCGTGGACGGGAAGCGCCGCTCGACCGCCCGCAGCAGACGGTTCTCCTCGAACTCCTCGTCCGCCGCTCCCCCGCTGCGGGCCTCCTGGACGAGCTTCCAGGCCGTCCAGACGAGGAAGGCACCGAACACGAAGAAGATCCAGGAGAAGTTGGCGATGATCGCCGCTCCCGCAGCGATGAAGACGGCCCGCAGGACGAGCGCGATGAGCACCCCCACCATGAGCACCCGCTGCTGGTAGGCCGCGGGCACCGCGAACTTGCCCATGATCAGGACGAAGACGAAGAGGTTGTCCACGCTCAGCGACTTCTCGGTGACGTACCCGGCGAAGAACTCTCCGGCGGGCTCACCGCCGGCGAAGAAGTAGAGACCCAGGCCGAAGAGGCCGGCCAGCGCGACCCAGACGCCCGTCCAGGTCGCGGCCTCCCGCAGGGAGACCTCGTGGGGCCTGCGCCCGCCGATGAGGAAGTCGGCGCCGACCAGGGCGCACAGGCCGAGAACTGTGAGGATCCAAAGGGTGAGGGAGACGTCCACTGCTCCTCCGGCGAGGTCGTACGGCATGTCCAGCGTCGTCGCTGCCGGAGGTCTCTTCCACCCGTACCGCCGGGGCGGGCGGTGCGGGCCGGCTCCCCGGGACGGATGTCCGTGATGACGGGGACGCCGCGCGAGGAGTACTCCCCTCCACACCCAGAAGAGTAAAGGAAGCACCAAGAACAGTAAAGGGTTGACCATATCGGCTGGTCGTGGCCGGGCATGGGAACGGCCGCCCGGTCGGCGACCGGGCGGCCGTGGAGTGGGCCGGTGGTGGCCCGTGCCTCAGAGGTCCTTGCAGGATGAGCGTCCGATGAGGTCGCGTGGTCCGGTGCCGTGCATCGCAAGGCGCCGGAGAGTCCTCGTAGCGGAGCTACCAGGGCTTTTCGGCAACGCCGTGAGGTGCGGTGCCGGACCACGCGGCCCGGGCGGGCATATGGCAAGGACCCCTCAGAGGTGCGGGAGGATCGCCGGGACCACGTCCTGGAAGGTGCGGCCGTCGGCGGGCTCACCGATGGCGGTCATCTGCCAGCCGGCGGGCCCGCGGTGGACCTTGGACATGATCTGCGCGGTGTGCCGGCCGCCGCCTGCCAGGGTGTACCGCGCCAGCTCCTGACCGTTCCCCTGGTCGACGAGGCGGCAGAAGGCGTCCTCCACCTCCTCGAAGGTCTGGCCCGAGTAGGAGTTGACGAGGAAGACGATCTGGTCGACCTTCTCGGGCACGCCGGGCAGGTCGACCAGGATGACCTCGTCGTCGGCCCCCTCCCCCGTACCGCCGACGAGGTTGTCGCCGGTGTGCTGCACCGAGCCGTCGTTGCTCGTGAGGTGCTGGAAGAACACCACGTCCACCGGCTCCCGGCCGGCGAAGAGCACGGCGGAGGCGTCGAGGTCGATCTGCCGCGTCCTCATGCCGAACAGTCCCTTGCGGCGCGCCGCGCGCCATCCCAGCCCCATTTTCACTGCGGTCAGGGCGTTTCCGTCGGACTTCTGCAGGCTGATGCCCTGACCCTTGGACAGGTTGACCGACACTCGCCGTCCCCTCTCTGCGTTCGCGTGGTGCCCGGTGTGCACCGGCGCCCCGCGGCGGGACCGCCCCGGTGCCGGTGACACCTCGACCCTATGCGCCGCGTGGGGAACCGGGCGCCCGGCTGCACGTTTTGTGGCGCCATCGCTACACATGCCCGGGGTGGGCCCGGCGCACGCCGCACACCAGCCTCAACGGGCACACGGGCTCACGGGCACACGGGCACACGGGCTCACGGGCACACGAGCACACGGCAAGCGTTCCGCTTCGCTCACCGTCGGGGCGCAGAACGAGCCCCCGTGGGCACACCTGCTAGTCGGGCCACCGGGCGGCAGCCACCCGGGCTGTTCGGCAACGCGGCGAGAAGCGGTGCCCGGGCCGCGCGGCCCGGGCGGCCAGTGGGCAGGGACTCTCCTTACTTGAGACCGGCCTCCTGCATCTGACGGAGTTCCTTCTTGAGTTCGCCGACCTCGTCGCGGAGGCGGGCCGCCACCTCGAACTGGAGCTCGGCTGCCGCGGCGCGCATCCGCTCGGTCATCTCCTCGATGATGCCGGCCAGTTCCTCGGCGGGCCGGTCCGTGGGGGCGGCGGCTTCCTGCTTGCTCTTGCCGTCCTTCGCGGCCTTGGCTCCCCGGGTCCCGCCGCCCTGCGCGGCCTTGCCTCCCAGGGACGGCACGGGTGCGGGCTTGCCCTTGCCCTTGCCCTCCGCCGGTTTGCGGTAGCCGGTGCCGAGCAGTTCCTCGGTGTCGACCTCCTCGCGCGCGATGGTGGCCACGATGTCGCCGATCTTCTTCCGCAGCGGCTGCGGATCGATGTTGTTGGCCTTGTTGTAGGCCAGCTGCTTCTCCCGCCGCCGGCTGGTCTCGTCGATGGCCCGCTCCATCGCCGGCGTCGTCTTGTCGGCGTACATGTGGACCTGGCCGGAGACGTTGCGCGCCGCGCGGCCGATCGTCTGGATGAGGGAGGTGCCGGAGCGCAGGAAGCCTTCCTTGTCGGCGTCGAGGATCGCCACCAGGGAGACCTCCGGGAGGTCCAGTCCCTCACGGAGGAGGTTGATGCCGACCAGTACGTCGTACTCGCCCGCCCGCAGTTCCCGCAGCAGCTCGACGCGGCGCAGGGTGTCGACGTCGCTGTGGAGGTAGCGCACCTGGATGCCGAGTTCGAGGAAGTAGTCGGTGAGGTCCTCGGCCATCTTCTTGGTGAGGGTGGTGACCAGGACCCGCTCGTCCTTCTCGGTGCGGGTGCGGATCTCGTGCACCAGGTCGTCGATCTGCCCCTCGGTGGGCTTGACCACGACCTCCGGGTCGACCAGTCCGGTGGGGCGGATGATCTGCTCGACGTGGCCGTCGGCCCGGGACAGCTCGTAGTTGCCGGGTGTCGCCGAGAGGTAGACCGTCTGCCCGATGCGCTCCTGGAACTCCTCCCACTTCAGGGGGCGGTTGTCCATCGCGGAGGGCAGCCGGAAGCCGTGCTCGACCAGCGTCCGCTTCCGGGAGGCGTCGCCCTCGTACATCGCGCCGATCTGGGGGACGGTCACGTGGGACTCGTCGATGACCAGGAGGAAGTCCTCCGGGAAGTAGTCCAGCAGGGTGTTGGGGGCGGTGCCCTTCTCGCGGCCGTCGATGTGCAGCGAGTAGTTCTCGATGCCCGAGCAGGTGCCGATCTGGCGCATCATCTCGATGTCGTAGGTCGTGCGCATCCGCAGCCGCTGGGCCTCCAGCAGTTTGCCCTGCTTCTCCATGGTGGCCAGCGTCTCGGTGAGTTCGGCCTCGATGCCCGCGATGGCCCGCTCCATCCGCTCCGGCCCGGCGACGTAGTGGCTGGCGGGGAAGACGTAGAGGTGCTGGTCCTCGCTGATCACCTCGCCGGTGAGCGGGTGGAGGGTGGAGAGCGCCTCGATCTCGTCACCGAACATCTCGATGCGGACGGCGAGCTCCTCGTAGACCGGGAAGATCTCGATGGTGTCGCCGCGGACCCGGAAGGTGCCGCGGGTGAACGCCATGTCGTTGCGGGTGTACTGGATGTCCACGAACCGGCGCAGCAGCTCGTCGCGGTCGACCTCCTGGCCCACTTTGAGGGGGACCATGCGGTCGACGTACTCCTGCGGGGTGCCCAGGCCGTAGATGCAGGACACGGAGGCGACCACCACGACGTCCCGCCGGGTGAGCAGCGAGTTCGTCGCGGAGTGGCGCAGCCGCTCGACCTCCTCGTTGATGGAGGAGTCCTTCTCGATGTAGGTGTCCGACTGCGGGACGTAGGCCTCGGGCTGGTAGTAGTCGTAGTACGAGACGAAGTACTCGACGGCGTTGTTCGGGAGGAGCTCGCGGAACTCGTTGGCGAGCTGCGCGGCGAGGGTCTTGTTGGGCGCCATCACCAGCGTGGGGCGCTGCAACTTCTCGATCATCCACGCGGTGGTCGCCGACTTGCCGGTGCCCGTCGCGCCGAGCAGGACGACGTCCTTCTCACCACCGCCGACCCGCTGGGCGAGCTCGGCGATCGCGGTCGGCTGGTCGCCGCTGGGCTGGTAGGGGCTGACGACCTCGAAGGGTGCCACCGTGCGTTCGATCTGGGTAACGGGCCGCATGACAACCACGGTACGACTCCCCACCGACATCCGACGGGTGATGAGGGCGTCCACCCGCTCTGACCTGCGAGGACTTCGAGACGGCCGAACCGGCGACGGGCAGTGGCGGCGCGGGTGGGGCGCGCGGGGACGGGGCGCCGGGAGCGGTGGCGCCCCCGGGGGCGAGGGGGCCTCGGGGGCCGGTCCCGGACGGGCGTGCGCGCCCTCGGCGGCCGGGGCAGGGCCGGCGTGTGCGCCGCCGGTGGGGGGCGCGGGACCGCCGTCTGCGGGGCGCGCGCGTGGCCTGTGCTGTCCCGCCCACGGGTGAACCCGACCGGGGAACGTTGCAGCGGTGGCTGTGGGTGGCAGTCCGTTGACGGTAGGCCACCGCCCGCCGCCCGGCCGTGCCGGGGGTGGACGCGCGGCATCGCCCCGGCCCGCCCTGGAGCCCGCCTTGCGAAGTCACCGTCCGTTCGCCGTCGCCGCCGCCTCAGTGGTCATCGCCCTCACCGCCGTCCTCTCCCCCGCCCGCCCCCCGGCGCCGGCGGCCTCCGCCACACCCGCGAAGACCTCCCCCGGTGCCCGCCAGGTGGTCACCGTCGGCCACCGGGGTGCCTCGCACTACGCGCCGGAGAACACCGTCGCGGCCGTCGACGAGGCCGCCCGGCGCCGGGTGCGCTGGGTCGAGAACGACGTGCAGCGCACCCGCGACGGCGTCCTCGTCGTCCTGCACGACGCGACGCTGACGCGGACCACCGACGTCGAGCAGCGTTACCCCGGCAGGTCGCCGTGGCGGGTCGGCGACCTCACCGCGGCAGAGGTGGGGCGGCTGGACGCGGGCGGCTGGTTCGGCCGCCGGTACCGCGGTGAGCGGGTCCCGACGCTGACGGCCTACCTGGCCGCCCTGGAGCGCAACCGGCAGAGCCTGCTGCTGGAGCTGAAGGACCCCGCCCGCTACCCGGGCATCGAGCGGCAGACGCTCGCCACGCTCCGCACCGCGGGGTGGCTGGACCAGGCCCACGTCCGGCGACGGCTGGTGGTCCAGAGCTTCGACGCCCGGGCCCTGCGCACCGTTCACCGGCTGCGCCCGGCGGTGCGCACCGGCTTCCTCGGCCGGCCCAGGGTGCGTGAACTGCCGCAGTACGCGCGCTTCTGCGACCTGGTCAACCCGGAGCAGCGGAAAGCGGACGCGGCCTACCTGGCCGCCGTGCACGGCAGGCGCGGGCCGCACGGTGAGCCGCTGCGGTCCTTCGTCTGGACGGTGGACAAGAAGAACGAGGCGGTACGGCTGGCGCGGGCGGGCGCCGACGGCGTCATCAGCGACGTGCCGGACGTCGTGGCGTCGGCCCTGCACCGGCAGTGAGGGCGGCGGACGGGAGCGACGGTGGAAGCAGTCCCTGGACACGGACGGCTTCGGACACGGACAGCTTTGGACACGGACAGCTCCGGGCGCGGGCGCTGCCGGCCTCGGGTACTCCCGTCCGGGGCTTTCTGCCCGGCGGCCCCGGCCGCGGACACCGCCGCGGACACTGCTGGGCGAGCCTGCTGTCAGGCACCGCCGGTGAGTCGGAGGAGCCGGGTGACGGTGTTCCAGTTGCGGGCGGTGGCGGAGCCGCCCACGGCATCGCCGGTGCGGGTGACGGTGGCGGCCAGCTTGGAGCGTCCGACGCCGTCCGGGCACCACAGGTAGATCTCCCGCCCGGCCAGGCGGAAGGCGTCCGGGGCGAAGCGGGCCGCGTCGATGCGGTCGAAGGCGCCCGGATCGGCCGGCGCCTCGGCGAGGAAGACGACGTGCAGGGTCTTCGGCTCCGCGACGGCCTCCGGGAAGGGGTTGGCCTCGACGGTGGCCGCCAGTTCCGCGGCGGTGCGGACGGTGACCGCGACCGGTCTGCCCAGTTCGGCGGCGACGGCCTCCTCGATGGTCCGGGCGGTCTGCTCGGGCGGCGTACCGGGGTCGGCCAGGACGATGTTGCCGGTCTGGAGGTGGACGGTGACGTCCCGGTAGCCGAGTTCGGCCATCAGTTCCCGCTGCCGGGCGGTCGGGAACATGGTGCGTCCCCCCACGTTGATCCCTCTGAGCAGTGCTACCTGGCGCGACGGCATGGGTTCCTCCGGTTGACTCGGCCGCTGAGGGCAGGGGCGGTTCAGAACAGGGGGTCCGGCAGGACGCCTTCCAGCGCCAGCAGCCGGCGCTTGGTCTCCAGGCCGCCGCCGAACCCGCCGATGCCGCCGTCGCTCGCCACCACCCGGTGGCAGGGCACGACGACGGGAAGCGGGTTCGCCCCCATGGCGGCACCGACCGCGCGGGCCGCCCCCGGCTCACCCACCCGGTCGGCGAGGTGCTGGTAGCCGACCACGGTGCCGTAGGGGACGTGTGCGGCGAGTTCCCGCAGGACCCGGCCTGTGAAGCCGCAGGTCAGGGACCAGTCCAGCGGGACGGTGAACCGGCGCAGGCCGCCGTCGAGATAGGCGGCCAGTTCCGCTGCGGCCTGCTCCAGGTGTGCCGAGGCGAGGTCGTCGTCACCGGCCCTCGCCTCGCCTTCGGCGGCGCGCAGCCGCGCCAGGGTGCGGCCGGTGGTGCGGTCGTCGGCGTGGAAGACCACCTGCCGCAGGCCGGCAGCCGTGGCCACCAGCAGCAGCGGCCCGATGGGGGTGTCCCGGCGGCCCCAGGCCCACCCGCCGTCGGCGGCCGCGGCCCGGTCGGGCGTCCCGGGGGCCGGGGCGGTGCCGCCGGGACGGGGCCCGCCGGCGGCCTGCGGCGGACCGCAGCCGTCGTCGGGACCACCGCCGGGGCGGGCTGCGGCGGTGGCGGGGCGTCCGCCGTCCTGGTCGAGGGAGAGTCTCACGCGACCAGGCTAGGAGGCACCACCGACAGCCGGGGTTCCGCGGGCGGACGGCCGCCGTCCCGGGGCGCCGGTCCGCCGGTCAGCGCCAGCCGTAGATCTTCCGCAGCCGGTGGATGACCCGGTCGAACCGCGGCCAGTCCAGCGCGCACGCCTCACGGCGCATGCCCTCGGAGTGGACGCGCAGGACCCGGTCGAGGTTCACCCAGGAGGGGCGGCCGGCGCCGTCCCACGGCCCGGAGCCTATGGACACCCATTCGCGGTCCATGTCGTGCCGCTTGCTGGAGAGCTGGACGGCCAGCAGCGTGCCGGCCGCCGGCTCGCGGGCTACGACGAGTACCGGGCGGTCCTTGCCGCGGCCGTCGTTCTCCTCGTAGGGGACCCAGGTCCAGACGATCTCGCCGGGGTCGGGCTCGCCGTCGGGGTCGGGTGCGTAGAGGGTCCGCACCGGGCCGACGGCACGGGGCTCCACCTCCTCGGTGGCCGTGGCTCCGGAGCGGCCGGGCGAGGTGGCGGGCGGGTCGACGTCCTGCGGACGGGCGGTGTCGTGGTGAGGTCGTGTCACGGGCGCACGCTAGCGCCCTGCGCCGCCGCCCGCGGCCCCCGGGTCCCGGCGCCTCCCGGGCTTCTCGCGCTTTCCGGGCCTCCCGGACACCCGCAGCCTCCCCGCTCCCGTGTTTTCCGGGCTTCCGGGGCGTCCGGGGCTTCCCCGGCTTCCCGGGGTGGGGACCGCGGCCGCGTTGTTAGACTCGCCCACGGCCGCAACTGGCGCACAAGTGGAACCGACCACGGGGAAGCGGCCGAGCCTGGATTTCGAGGTCGCGCGCCTGGGCCGCCTACCGTCACCCAGGAGGCCCCATGACGAACCACCCCGTCGCGTCCGAGCAGGCGTCCACCGCCTTCCGCAGCGCCCTGGACGTCGTCCGCCAGGTCGAACCCCGTATCGCCGACGCCATCGGCGCCGAGATCGCCGACCAGCGGGCGTCCCTCAAGCTCATCGCCAGCGAGAACTACGCCTCACCCGCCGTGATGCTGGCGATGGGCAACTGGCTCACCGACAAGTACGCCGAGGGCACCGTCGGCCGCCGCTTCTACGCCGGCTGCCGCAGTGTCGACACGATCGAGTCGGTCGCCGCCGAGCACGCCCGCGCGGTTTTCGGCGCCCCGCACGCCTATGTGCAGCCGCACTCCGGCATCGACGCCAACCTCGTCGCGTTCTGGGCCGTCCTCGCCCAGCGCGTGGAGAGCCCGGCGCTGGCCCGGGCGGGGGTGCGCCACGTCAACGACCTGTCCGAGGAGGACTGGGCGCAGCTGCGGCGGGCCCTGGGCGACCAGCGCATGCTCGGTATGTCCCTGGACGCCGGCGGGCACCTCACGCACGGCTTCCGCCCCAACATCTCCGGCAAGATGTTCGAGCAGCGCAGCTACGGCACGGACCCGGAGACGGGGCTGCTCGACTACGACGCGGTGCGGGCGGCGGCCCGCGAGTTCCGGCCGCTGGTGCTCGTCGCCGGCTACTCCGCGTACCCGCGGCGGGTCAACTTCCGCATCATGCGGGAGATCGCCGACGAGGTCGGGGCGACGCTGATGGTGGACATGGCCCACTTCGCCGGCCTGGTGGCCGGCAAGGTCCTCACCGGTGACTTCGACCCGGTGCCGCACGCCGGCGTGGTGACCACCACCACCCACAAGTCGCTGCGCGGACCGCGGGGCGGCATGGTGCTCTGCCACGAGGACCTCGCCGAGCACGTCGACCGGGGCTGCCCGATGGTCCTGGGCGGACCGCTGCCCCACATGATGGCGGCGAAGGCGGTGGCGCTGGCGGAGGCCCGGCAGCCGGCGTTCGGCGACTACGCGCAGCGCGTGGTGGACAACGCCCGCGCCCTGGCGGAGGGGTTGCTGCACCGCGGTGCGTCCCTGGTCACCGGTGGCACCGACAACCACCTCGTCCTGCTCGACGTCCAGGGTTACGGCCTGACGGGGCGGCAGGCGGAGGCCGCGCTGCTGGACGCCGGCATCGTCACCAACCGCAACGCGGTGCCCCGCGACCCCAACGGCGCCTGGTACACCTCGGGCGTCCGGCTGGGTACCCCGGCGCTCACCACCCGGGGCCTCGGCGGCGCGGAGATGGACGAGATCGCCGAGCTCATCGACACGGTGCTGCGCGCGACCTCGCCGTCGGGCACCGGAGCCGGCGGGCCCTCCAAGGCCCGCTACGCGATCGCCGCAGGGGTGGCGGCGAAGGTCGCCGAGCGCGCCGCGGAACTGCTGGACCGGCACCCGCTGTACCCCGGCGTCGACCTGAGCTGAACCGGCGGCCGGCCCGGGCGCGTTCAGTGCCCGGTCGGGGGCGGGCCGCTCCACGCCGGCCTGCGGGGGTGGTCGACGCGTACCACGACGTCGGCTGCCCCGGCCGGCGCCACCTCCGCCTCGTAGCGGGCGAACGCCGGCAGCGTCCACCGCTCGTCCTGCGGTGTCGCCCGCTCCAGCGCGGCGGGCGACAGGCTCAGGTGGACGGACAGGTCGAAGGGGAACCACTGCCCGAACAGCAGCGGTCCGTGCAGCAGCAGGACGCCGCCGGGGGCGAGCCGGGTGTACGGGCTGCGGGTGGCCCGGTCCGTGACGGGGTCCCAGAGGTCGGGCAGGACCCGGCCCGTGCCCCCCGCCTCCAGCGGCGTGAACACCTCCCGCCACAGCGCCCGGCGGTCGAACCACTCGGTGTAGTAGGCGTCGGCGTCGTGGTGGCCGTACTCCAGTCGCAGCGAGGCCGGCCGCAGGAAGCCGTGGGCGTCGACCCGGTGCACCTCCCGCCCCCCGAGCCGCAGTGCCTCCGCCAGGCGGCCGGCCAGGTCCTCGGGGTGGGCCGCCGGTGCCCCGTCGAGTGCGACGCGCAGCCAGGGGCCGCCGCCCTCGGGGGCCGTGCGGAGCAGGTGCTCGGCAAGCGCGTCGGTCAGCCGGTCCCAGGTGATCGCTTCCCACTGCACTCCCCCATTGTGCGCGGGGCGGCCGGCGCCGGACGCGGAGGGCCGGGCTTGTCGACGGCCCGCCCGCTCCTGGACAGCGCGTCGGCGAGGCCGTGCGGCGGTCAGGGCACGCGCGCCTCCGCCTCACGGTCCAGGAGCCGGCGGGCCTGTGCGAGGCGGTCGACGGCACGGGGTGCGGTGGTGGGGGCCCGGTGGGCGGCGGGCCGTTCGAGGAGGGGGGTTCCGGAACCGTCGGCCGCTGTCGGTGCGTACCCGGCGCTGCGCAGGGCTGACAGGGTCGCCGCCGGGGACTGCGAGCCGGCAAGCACCGTGCTCGTCTCCGGCCGCAGTTCCAGGACCTGCAGGCCCTCCGCCACGAGGAGTTCGGCGGCCAGCGAGGACTCGTCGCACTGCACGCGGCAGGCGCCGGGGGACGCCGCGGGAAGGACCCGGAGGCGGCCGTGGCTGCGGGCCGCCTCGGTGATCAGCGTGGTCAGGGCCGGCGGCAGTGCACCGGTGGCAGAGACGGCGGCCAGGGCGTCCAGGAGGCTTGACGCACGGTGCCCCGCAGTGAGGGCGGCGCGCACCGAGGTGCTGCTGAACCGCCAGGTCACGGCGGCATCTCCGGTCTCCCGGGTCGCCACCGAGGTCAGCAGTGCGGTGAGCTGCGGGGCGGGGGTCCCGGTGACGGTGGCCGTGGCGTCGCTCTGGAAATGGGCGTGGTCCAGCGGCTGCGGCAGGAGGGAGTGCAGCGTACGGGCCAGCGCTGCCTCGGCCTCCTCGACTCCCGGCAGGTCGTCACCGCCGGGGGGCGGGGCCTCGGCAGTGCCGGACGCGCCCAGGAGGGCGGTGCCGGCCGGGGTGAGGGTGGCGTGGGCGACGAGTCCCAGGTAGGCGGCCTCGGCCAGGCATGCTGCGGCCCGGTCGGTGTCCGGGGCCTCCTCGGTGAAGGCCAGTGGCCGGTGCCAGGCCGCGGTGGCGGTGAGGGCGCGCGCCAGTTCGTGGTCGTCGGGGCCCCTCGGCGGTGCCGTGGGCGTCGGCCGGCCGGTCCGGGCGGCGGGGACGGCGACTCGCGGCCCGGGCCCGGCGGTGCCCTCGGCCAGGGCGGCGAGCAGTGCGTACCGCAGGGCGGGGGCGTGCCGGTCCTCACCGCGCACCAGGGCGGTGGGGGTGACGCCGGGGGGCTCGTGGCCGGGGACGTGCCACAGATCGCGCCAGGCGCTCAGGAGCGGGACGGCCCGCTGCGCCGAAGGGGCCGCCAGCCAGTCGTCGTAGGCGGCCGTGGGTGCGGCGGTGATGCCGGCCGGGGTGCGGGAGAGGGCGGTCAGGCCGGCGGCCAGTGTCAGGTCCAGCAGGAGCCGGGTCCGCGCCACGCCGGCTCCGGCGGCCTCGGCGAGCCGGCGGATCTCGCGTACGGCGAGCCCACCGGCCTTGCGGAGAGTGGCCGGACGTTCGGCGAGGGCGTGCAGCAGCCGGTCGGCGGTGGCCAGGAAGACGGTCAGGGCCACCTGCGCCTCGTCCGCCACGAGGTCGCGGTCGGGCCCTGAGGTCCCGCTCGCCCCGCCGCAGCGGCTCTCAGGGCCGTCGTCCGCGGCTGCCCGGCCGGGGGCGGGGGCTGCGGGGAGCGGCGGGAAGGGTGCGGGCGGGGCGGGGACGAGAGGGCCGGAACCGACGCGTCCGAGGAGTTGCGGCAGCCGGGGTGGCAGGAGCAGCGCCGCGTCCTCCCCCTCGGCGGTGTACGGCTCGGCGACGACCAGCAGTGCGTCGCGGCGGAGCCGGTCCACGGCCGCCTCGACTGCGGTACGTGCCGCGCCCGCCCGGGTGGTGTCGAGGGCCGCGTGGAGTTCCGCGAACGGTACGGGGGCGCTGGCGAGATGGGTGAAGGTGAGGCTGTGCGAGAACAGCGTCTGGTATCCGGCGTCCGCGGCCGGCGTCTCGGGGGCCGTCGCGCTCCCGGCGGCCCGTGCCTGGCTGACGCGTGCCGCGGCGGCGAGCACCGTCAGACGCGGGTGGTCCAGGTGGAGGACGACGTGGTGCAGCGTCTCGTAGGACCACAGCGCCGTCGCCAGTTCGCGCAGGGTGGTCGGCGCGGGCCTGCGGGAGAGCGGCTCCGCGTACCGGACGAGGAGGGCGGCCAGCCGGTCGGGGGTGCGCCGGGCGAGGGCGCCGGTGAGTACGTCGAGACCTTCCACGTCCCCGACCTTAGGCCGCCGGGCTTCAAGGTGGGGCGCTGCACTTCACCGGTCCGGTCCTGCCGGCTCAGCACCATGGCCGGTTCTCGGGCTGCGGCGCCGAAGCGAAGGGAGAGCCGGGAGCCTCCGCGCAGGTACGGGCCCGGCCCGCTGTGCGGCGGGCTCGAGCGTCGGCGCCGGGCTGGATGAGCACTGCGGCGGTGGGACGGGATTCCCTTCTGCTGAGAGGAACGTAAGCAGTGCGCAGCCGGGGCGGGGACGTAGCCGCGTGCGGCAGGCGAAGACCTGGTCAAGATCGTCGAGCGTCGGGCCGACGACTGCCTCGGGCGCGGAGGCGGCTTCGCACCGAGGACGAGCTGAGGGGTCCCGGGACGGTCGAAGCTGCGCCGTCCGTGGGGCGCCCGGCACGCCCGTCCGCCTCCCGGCAGGCGGAATCCGGCGCGGAGTGGTCCCGTGGCCCCGGTATTCGCTTCCGCCGCACTGTCCGACATACTCATGCCGCATGGAAGAGGCTCAGGAAGGACTCATTGCGCTCGGCACCCTCCTGTTCATGGTCGCCGCTCTGGTCGGCGGCATATGGGTTTGGCTACGAGGGAAGAAGAAGGGGAGCCCAAACCCGCAACGGCGTGAAGAAATCATGCAGTTGGTGAGGAACCGAGGGTGGACACACGTCGGTGTCGTGCCCGACGGGGCCGATCGCTACTGCGGCGGTTCCCCACTGCCCACCACGTGCAAGAACGTGCCCGTACAGGACCACATCGTGGGTGAGTACCGTGGCCGCACGATCAGTTGCTTCGAGTATGTCCGGCGGGACAGGGACGTGGACGGGCCGGACACGGTGAAGCACTTCGCCCTGTTCACAGTGACTCTTTCGACGTCCGTGCCACGGCTGATCGTCAAGAAACCGCGGTTCGGTGACAAGGTGAACGCCCGCATGGAGAATGTGTTCAGCGCCGGCAGGGTGATGGAGTTGGGCGACCCCGCGTTCGACGACACATTCCTCCTGGTCGCCGACGAGCAGAAGTCCGCACGAGAAATCCTGTCAGGTCCGTTGACGAGGTTTCTCATGTCCGATGAACGCTCTCGCGACTGGCCGCTCCGCTTCCAGGGCGACCTCCTCATCACCTCACGCCCCGGGCGCCTGCTGGCGGAACACATCGACCAGATGCTGGACTATCTCTGCGACGTCGTGGACCAGTTGCCCGTCCAGGCCACACGCACGTACTGAGAAGGGTTAAGCCCGCGGTGAGCCCTGGCGACACGTCACCGAGGCTCACCGCGGGCATCGGAGTGCCCATGTCTCATGCCTTGCCGGAGTTCGCCGGCCGAATGGACCGGACGAATTCCTCGAAGTCCTCCGCGACCTGTTCCAGCTGCGACTGTTTGGCCGTCAGCGCGAGTTCGATCACCGCCTTCCTGGACGGGTCGCGCGCGTCGCGCATGAGCAGGTAAACCTGGTTCTGGATCAGTTCGGTGGGCCGCTTACGCAATGTGGTGGAGACACGCAGAGTCTGCGTCAGGGCGGGAATCTCCGGTGTCCCTCCCTGAGCCTGCCGGGCGACGCTCACCGCGGCCCCCTCACGTAGGCGCTGAACCGACTCGTGCGCGAGGGCCATCAGGTCGACATCCCCCTCGTGGTCCTTGCCCGCGATGGTGATATTCGCGGTGAAGGTGTCCTGCGATGCGGGATGGAGGGCAATGAAAGCCACCCCCGGAGCACCGACCTCGTCGGGGGGCGCCGGCTGCCAGCCCTCCGGCAGTGAGAACTCGATTTTCAGGGGCAGTGTGGTTGCCATTGTCGGTCAACTCCCTAGTGTGCGAGGTGCGCGGCCCAGTGTTATCCGAAGGGATTGAGGGACTCCAACCCGTTACCCACCGCGTCGAGCCCTTCACCCACCTTGTCCCCTATGTCACCGACCGTGTCCACGACCTTCTGTGGGTCGACCTCGACTTGGAACCCGACCTTCCCCCCGAGGCCGAGTCCCACCCCCACGTCGGCGCCGATCTCGAACTTCCCGTTCTTCACGCCGAGGTCCGCGTGGGCCTCGGCCCCCACCCCGGCCCACCCCTCGGCGGTGGCACCGGCCCCGATGCCGCCCACGTCCGCGTGGGCGTTGGCCGTCGCCTTGGCGCCCGCGAACGCCTCGGCGCCCGCGTGCACCCCGTCCTTTCCTGCTGACAGACTGCCTTGAGCCTCGGCGCCGGCGAAAGCCTCCGCGTCCGCCTTGAGGGCGGCGGGACCGTACTCGACTCCTCCCTCCGCGGACGCCTGCGCCAGATACGCCTTACCTCCGAGCGTGGCCTCGAGCCTGCCGTCCTTGACCGACGCGCCCACCGTTCCGTCCACGCCGAGCAGTTTGACGCCGGCCTTTCCGGAGACCTTTCCGTCGTCGCCGAACTGCGACTCACCTTCGGCCTCCTTGCCCCAGACCTTCGCCTCACCCTTCCGCTCCCACAGCTTGGCCTCGAAGGAGCGGGACTTTCCCCCTTCGGTGTCGTCGGTGGACGCGTCCGGGTCGGGTGTTGAGGCGCCGAAATGCCTCTTTCGCTGATCGCTGAGCGGGTCGGATTCATGCTCTTTCCAGGGCATGCTTGACTTTCCCGACTCCTCCATCTGCTCAGCGGTCTTGCTCGCCCTCTGAAGCCAGGAAGGTGCGTTGGAGGCGCCGCCGGCCGCATTTTCCAGCTTTCCCGCCGCGGTGTCAGCCTCTTCCCGCACGTAGTTCCGGGCGTTGTGGAGGACCAGCTGGGCCTGGGCCCTCTCGCCTCCCTCCCACAACTCGATGGCGTCCTGCGCCTTGTCCTGTGCCGCGCCGAGCGCACTGGCATATCTGCTGATCGCCGAGGCTGCGTCGGACAGCGCGTCGGAGGCGTAGAGCCAGTTCTTCTTCTCCCCGGAAAGCCTGTCCGAGAACTGGTCACTGGCCGGACCGTGCCAGCCTGATATGCGTACGGCGCCGAGGCCGCGCGCGACGGTCTCGAATTTTTCGGACTGCTTCCGCAGGGCCCGCGCGACACCCTCCACGGCCCCGACATTGCCGGGTATCAGTTCCCTGGGGTCCGTGGTCCCGCCCAATTCCTGTGTCATGCCCGCCCCCGCGTCTCGCTACAGCCCCGAACCGTCTTTGTGCTGATCGACATACTTCATGTATTCGCCGATATGGGCTTCGTTGAATTCGTATGTGTCAGCTTCGCGCTTCAGCTTGTCCGACACGTCTTCCGATCGGTCGTCAAGAACGCGATGAGCCACGTCCCATGTGTTGCAGAAGGACTCGAACTTGTCAGCGAGGATCTTGTCGCCCTGATCGGTACCGTCGAAGTCGTCGTTCAGCGTCGAGAAGTCGGCACCCCTGGCGGGCGTCAGGCATTTCAATACATCCGAGGCGCCGGATCGGAGCTCGTCCGGGTCAACCCTGAAACTGTCAATGCTGGTCATTCCTGAAAGACCCCCGTGAATGTGCACTGCGCCCACGTGAGTCGGCGCTGCGGTTCGGGTGAACCTATCACCACCTGTGGCCACGTCAGGTTGGCGGGGCGGTTGGGTTAAAATCGTCCGCAACTAGCCTGATTGACCCACGGGTTACACCGTTCGCCCCTTTGCCGAAGCGCACGGGTAGTTCTCGCTTGTGAACATGACGTAATGGCGAGTGGTTCAACTGATGTGGATTCCGCGGGGATTCGTGAGGGTCCACTACGGTCCACGCCATGGGAAATTCTGCGTCAGTCGCGGGCGGGGTCCTGCCGTGCCAGGTGTCCGAAGCGGTGCAAGCCAATGCCCCGACGCACCAACGCACCAACGCACCAACGCACCGAACGAGAGCGCTCCCCGGTTCACCCCAGGAGCGCTCGAAGGACCGTGGTGGGGTCGCGGTGGGGGCGGCCCGCCGGCCACCAGTCGGCTGTGCCCGGCTCGGACTCGTAGGGGTACCAGCGGCCGTCGCGGCCGAAGCGGAGCTGGACGCCTAGGTCGGAGGCGGTGAGACGGTTGCGGTGGGGACGCAGCGCCGGCAGGCCCGCGGCCGAGAGGGCACCGCGAGCCCGGTCGAAGTCCCCGGCCGGCGGGTCCCAGGTCTCCTCCTGGAGCGCCAGGCCCTCCTCCTCGCCCTGGCGCCATGCGGCGACCGAGCGGACCAGTTCCTCCACGGTGCGCCCGGTCGCAGCCGCCAGGTCGCGGTAGAGGCCGCGGGTGGTCGTGGTCAGGCCCGAGGTGGGCAGGGCCGCGGCCAGCCGCACGGCGTCGCGCCAGGTCCCCAGGCCCGCCGCGAACAGCCGTGCCCCGGACGGCGGGACGGTGCCGGCGGCACCCGTCCTCGTGCCCGCGGGTGTCCCGCCAACGGCTTTCCCGCCGGCGGGCGTCCCGCCATCGGCTTCGCGCGGTGCGGTCGTCGGCGTGTCGGCGACGGGCTCCCGTTCCTGCCGAGCGGTGGGGGAGGCGGCGTGGCAGGCGCTCAGGAACGCGTGGGCGCGGCGTCCGGCGTCGGCGGCGAGCACCTCCAGCGTCGTGGCGGGCGTGGCCAGTCCGCGGGTGTCCGGGAGGGTGGGCGCCGGGCCGGGGAGGTCGGGCAGCGGGAGCAGCGGCGGCAGGGCGAGGCGGGCCGCCGGGGACGGGCCGCGGGTCAGGGCGTGCAGCGCGGGGACACCGGTGTCCTGGCCGGGGGCGGGGACGGTCGGCGCGGCGGAGAGGCGGTCGTTGCGCTGCTGGAGGTCCGCCAGCACCGTCCGCTCCTCGCGGCCCCGCAGCCGGAGCAGGAGGAGGGGGTCGGCGTCCAGGAGGCGCGCGGTCCTGAAGCAGAGGGCGGCGGCGTGCTTGCAGGGGTGGCCGCGGTCCGGGCACGAGCAGTACGGGCGGAGTTCCCCGGGGGCGGGCAGCAGCGGGACGCCGCCCAGGGTCAGCTCCTCGGGCAGCCGTCCGCCGAGCAGGGCTTCGAGCTGTTCGGGGGCCGCGGCCACCCCTTCCAGGAGCGCCTCCCAGTCGGTATCCGCCAGCGGCGGTACCCGGAACCCCGCGCGGTAGGGCTGGGCCCGGCTGCCGTGCACCGGAGCCTGGACCCGGCCGGAGCTGACGGTGATCTCGCCGACGTGGCCGTCCCTGGCGTAGGAGCGGCCGCGCGCAAGGCGCCCGGCGTCGGTCGCCGCCTCCTCCCATGCCGCAAGCCACGTCCTCCCCCACCAGGTCCGTGCGTCAGCGGAGGTCGCGTGGGAGTTTGGCCGCGTCTCGGTGTCCGGCGCGTTGCTCCCGGGTGCGTCGGCGCCGAGTGGGTCGTTCCCGCATGCGGGCCTTCCCGGTGGGTTCGCCCCTGGTGCCTCGCCCCCCGGTGCGGTACGGAAGGGCTGTCGCCGCCGGCGGGGCGCGGGGCCGGGGTACGGGGTGGGCCGCTCGTCGGGCCGGTGCGGGCTCACGGTCGCCTCCGCAGCCGGACCAGGTCGGACAGTTCGGCGTCGGTGAGTTCGGTCAGCGCCGCCTCCCCGCCGCTGAGCACCGCGTCGGCCAGGGCGCGCTTGGCGGTCAGGAGTTCGGCGATCCGCTCCTCCACCGTGCCCTCCGCGACGAGGCGGTGGACCTGGACGGGCTGGGTCTGGCCGATGCGGTACGCGCGGTCGGTGGCCTGGTCCTCGACGGCCGGGTTCCACCAGCGGTCGTAGTGGATGACGTGGCCGGCCCGGGTGAGGTTCAGGCCGGTACCGGCGGCCTTCAGGGAGAGCAGGAAGACGGGCACCGCTCCGGACTGGAACCTGTCGACCATCTCCTGGCGCGCGGCGACCGGCGTGCCGCCGTGCAGGAGCTGGACGGGCACGCCACGGGAGGTGAGGTGGCGTTCCAGCAGCCGGGCCATCTCGACGTACTGGGTGAAGACCAGCGCGGCCCCGCCCTCGGCCAGGACGGTGTCCAGCAGTTCGTCGAGGAGTTCGAGCTTGCCGGAGCGCGCGGTCAGTCCGGGGACCGTCTCCTTGAGGTACTGCGCCGGGTGGTTGCAGATCTGTTTGAGCGAGGTGAGGAGGGACATCACCAGTCCGCGGCGGGCCATGCCGCGGGCGTTCGCGATGCGGTCCATCGTCTCCCGCACCACCGCCCGGTAGAGGGCCGCCTGTTCGCGGCCCAGGCCGACGGGGTGGTCGGTCTCGGTCTTCGGCGGGAGTTCGGGCACGATGCCGGGGTCGGACTTGGTGCGCCGCAGCACGAACGGCCTGACCAGCCGCGCCAGCCGGGCGGCGGCCTCGGGGTGTTCGCCGCCCTCCACGTCCCGGGCGTGCAGCGCCCGGAAGGAGGTCAGTGGTCCGAGCAGGCCGGGCGTCGTCCAGTCCAGCAGCGCCCACAGTTCGGAGAGGTTGTTCTCCACCGGGGTGCCGGTGAGGGCGACGCGGGCGGGCGCGGGGATGTCGCGCAGTGCGCGGGCCGTGGCGGAGCGCGCGTTCTTGACGTGCTGCGCCTCGTCGGCGACCACCAGCGACCAGCGGTGCCCGGCCAGTTCCGCCGCCCTGGAGCGCATGGTCTGGTAGGTCGTCAGCACGAACCCGTCGGTGACGCCGGCCAGGCTGCGGCCCGGGCCGTGGAAGCGGTGCACGGCCGTGCCGGGCGCGAAGCGTTCGATCTCCCGCTGCCAGTTGCCGAGCAGCGACGCCGGGCACACCACGAGCCACGGCCGGGTAGGGCGTCGCAGCAGGTGGAGGGCGATGACGGTGACGGTCTTGCCCAGTCCCATGTCGTCGGCCAGGCAGCCCCCGAGCCCCAGCGAGGTCATGCGGTCGAGCCAGCCGACGCCGCGGCGCTGGTAGCCGCGGAGGGTGGTGGTCAGCCCGGCGGGCTCGGCGCAGGGCGCGGGCGGGGCACCGAGGGTCTCGCGCAGGGCGGCGAGGACACCGGTGGGGATCACCTCCAGCCGCCCCTCGGGCAGCTCCGCGGTGCCGGAGAGGGCGGCGGCGAGGGCGTCCGGGGGTGCGAGGTGCCCCAGCTCGCGGCGGCGCGCCCGGCGTACCAGGGCGGGGTCGACCGGCACCCACTGGTCGCGGAGCCGCACCAGGGGCCGGTGGGCTTCGGCGAGGGCGTCCACCTCCTCCTCGGTGAGCGTCACGCCGTCCAGGTCGAAGCGCCAGCGGACCTCCGCGAGCCGCCCGGCGTCGAAGAACCCGAAGCCGTCGGCGGCGGTGCCCGGCGCCTGCCGCACCACGGCGGTCGTGGTGAGCCCGCGGGCGAAGTCCCTCGGCCAGTGGACGGCGACGCCCGCCGCTGCCAGTCGCGGAGAGGCCTCGGCCAGCAGGTCGTGGAGTTCGTTCTCGCTCAACGGCAGCACGTCGGGAACGGGCCGCTCCAGAAGCCGTCCGAGCGGCGGCCAGAGGTCAGCCGCCCGGCGCAGCGCGAGGTGGGTCGCGGCCCGGGCACGCTCCCCCATGCCTGCCGGCGCCTCGTCCGTCCACAGCTCTGCGGCGTCCGCCAGCAGGGTGGGGTCCCGGAGGCTGTGCACCTGCGGGACGACGGCAGCTGCCGCGCGTTCCTCCATGCCGGTGGACGGACCGGCGCCGCGGGAGGGGCCGGTACCGAGGTGGACACCGGGCGGCTCACCCGGGGCGTCACCGATGCCGCCGCCGGGACCGTGTCCGCCGCCGGAGTGGGCCTGCGCCCGGTCGCCGGAGCCGGGCCCGGAGCCGTCAGGGCCTGCCTCGGGGGCGTCGGGACCGGCGGCCTGCGGTGGGAGCGGTGCCCCGTCGTCCGCCGCCGGGCCGGCGGCGTCCTCGGCACGGCGGTCGTAGAGCCGGTGGGGGTCGAGGTCGAGGCGGAGCGAGAGCCGCACCCCGGCGTCGGTGCCCGCCGCGACCCGCGCGGCCCAGGGGCGGGCCTCCGGCAGGCGGTGGACGGGCCAGGCGCCGAAAGCCGTAGGGCTGAGGTGACCGGCCGCCGGGGTGCGCGGCAGCGCGTCGACGACCGCGTCGCACAGCGCCCGCACCAGGGCCAGCGGCTCGGGGACGCGCAGCGGTCCGCTGCCCGGCAGTGGCACGGCGTACCCCTCCGGCGGGAGGGCGTCGGCGACGGCGCGGGCATGGGCGACGTCCTCGGCGTCCCACGGTCCGGCGCGCCAGGCGTCGGCGTCGGTGCCCGTCAGCCCGGGCAGCAGGCGGCCGCGCGCCGCCAGGTGGAGGGCGTGGTGCACCGCCGCGCCCCAGCACGCCGCGGTGGGGTGCGAGGACGGGTCCAGGCGGGCCCGGGCGAGCAGCGGGACGGCGTCCGGGACGGTCAGGGTGAGGGCGGGGACCTCCTGGCGCCGCACGCCGCCCGCGCCGAGCCGTGCCACGGTGAGGCGGGTGACGCCCGGTACGGGGTCGTGGGCGTCCGGGCCGGGGCGGGCCTCGGGCGCCGGCGTCCGCCGGGCGGGCGCTGCGGGGGTCTCGGTCACGGCCTCGGGCAGGGGGCCGCCGTCCGGCCGCCAGAAGGCGACGACCGAGGCGCGGGGCGGGTCCGCCGGCAGGAAGACGGCGGCGCAGCGGGACAGCGCTCCGCCCTGCGCGGCTCCTCGGCCGTCCTCGCGCACTGCTTCCGTCCTCCGGTTCCCGCCCGCGGCCGGCCGTACCAGGGTTGCCCCCACCGCCCCGGCGACCCTCTCAGCCGCTGCGTGCTCCATCTCTCCCCCTTCCACCATCCCAGGCGCGGACCGCGGCCGTCGTGGCCGGACCCGGCGTGGCCGCCACCACCTGCTGCCGCCGCTCCCCATACAAGCAGGCACCACTGACATCGGACGGCGGCAGCACGGGCCCTCACCGGCGCCCGGCCCTCCTCGTCGGCGTGCACGGCGGCTCTGCCCCGGCCCCGCGTGCCGAGGCGGACCGTGACGGCGGCGGGGAGCGGGGCGCACGATGGAGGGGGGCCACGTACAGGGCACGGCGCCGCGGGCACCGTCAGGCGGGGCAGGTGAGAGGGATGCGGACAGGCTACGAACCGGTGCAGGCACGCAGCGCGCTGCGGACCCGGCGGTGGCTCGCCCTGTGGGGGCTGGTCTGGGCCGCGGGCGGTACCGCGCTGTTCGTGCTGGTGGACCGACCCGGCTGGGCGGCGGCGTGCGCGGCGGTGGCGGCCGTGGCCGCCGTGGACCTCGCAGTGGTGGTACGCCACATCCACCAGGGGCCGCACTACCAGCCGGGCCCCGACGTCCCGCCCTACCCGCCGCCCGACGGTCCGCGGCACCGCTGAGCGCGGGGGCCGGCCCGGTACGAGCGGGGACGTGCGGCGGGTGAGGGCGACGCCGGGACGTGGCGGGAAGCCCTCCGCCCCCCGGCAGGTGAGGACAGGCCGAGGGCCCCTGGAACCGGCCGCAGGGAGAGGGGCCCTCGTGCGCCCGGGGCGGTCAGCGCCCGTTGTCGGCGACCGGCGCGCCCGGCACCCGCCGGTCACCGCCGTTGCGGTCCTGCCACAGCCGGTAGACGTCCACCGAACCCTCGCGCGGCTCGTGGCGCATCGGCAGCCGGCGCTCCTGCCACGGCTTGGCGAACTCCTCGTAGAAGGTGCTCAGTTCGAAGTACCGGCGGTCGTCGACGTAGTGCGGCTCGTAGGCGTCCCGGGTGGTGACGAACACGACCTCTTCCGGCGAGCAGTAGTAGAGGGCGCCCAGGCACATCGGGCAGGGCTGCGCCAGCACGTACACCGTGGCGCCCGTCAGGTGCTCGGTGCCCAGGCGGGTGCACGCGTCACGGATGGCGAGGACCTCCGCGTGGGCCGTCGGGTCGTGGCTCTGGGCGACCTCGTTGGCCCGCTCGGCGATGATCTCGCCGTCCTTGACGATCACGGTGGCGAACGGGCGCCCCCCTTCGAGGACGTTCTGGCGGGCCAGGTCGATGGTGCGCTGCACGTGATCCGTTTCCATGGGGTGCCTTTCGTGGGTCCTCGGGGTTCCGGTCCGTCGGTCACCGTCCGGCACAGCAGGGCGAACCGACCGTTCCAGTGTGGATGAGCTGGGCCTATAGAGTCCAAGACGCCTTACCCATGACTGCCATAGCTCCCGTCTATGGCGGTTAGGCTGGCGGTATGGCTCCAGTGGAACTGCGTCATCTGCGTTACCTGCTCGCCGTCGCGGAGCACGGCAGCTTCACCCGGGCGGCCGAGGACCTGCACGTCTCCCAGCCGACCCTGTCCCAGCAGATCCGCCGGCTGGAGAAGGCGGTGGGCCTGCCCCTGCTGGAACGCACCGCCCGTACGGTGCGCCCGACGGACGCGGGCGAGGTCTACCTGCGCCACGCCCGGCGGGCGGTACGGGAGCTGGCCGCCGCGCACCGGGCCGTACAGGACGTGCAGGACCTGTCCCTGGGAAGCCTGCGGCTGGGCGTCACCCCCACCTTCACCGCCTACCTCGTCGGGCCGCTGCTGGGCGCGCTCCACGCCCACCACCCCGGGCTGCGCCTCACCGTGAGCGAGGCCCCCCAGGACCACTTGGAGGAGACGCTGCTCGCCGGCGACCTCGACGTGGGGATCGGCTTCCTCGGCGCACACGCGCCCGGAATCGGTGCCGAACCGCTGTTCACCGAGACGCTCGCCCTGGTGACCGGCGCCGACGCACCGCCCTCCCCCGACCCCGTTCCCGTCGCGGACCTGGCCGGACGCGACCTCGCGCTGCTCGGCACCGAGTTCGCGACCCGGACCAGGATCGACACCTACTTCGCCGGCCAGGACGTCCGCCCGCGGGTCACCGTCGAGGCGGACTCCGTCCTGGCGCTCGCCGAGATCGTCCGGGGCGGCCCGCTGGCCACCGTCCTGCCCCGCGCCGTGGCCCAGGACCGGCCCGGGCTGACGGCGCTGGCCCTGGACCCGCCACTGCCCCACCGCACCGCGGCCCTGCTGACCAGGGACGGCGGCTACCGCTCCGCTGCGGTGCGCGCGTTCACCGCACTGCTGCACGCACACATCGGGCAGCGCGGGCTCCCCCCGGCCTGACCGCGCCGCGGGCCGGTGCCTTGGGGCCGCCCGTCACTCGTCGTCGAAACGTGCCGCCGCGACGAAGTCGGGGCGGGGCTCCAGCGCGGCAGCGAGGCGGAAGTGGCGACGGGCCTCGTCGACGCGGGCGGCGCGCTCCAGGGTGCGGCCCAGCGCGTAGTGCGCGAAGGCGTTGTCCGGCTCGCGCTCCAGCACCACCTGGAACTCCAGCTCGGCAGAGCGCAGGGAGGCGGCGAGGAAGAAGGCACGGGCCCGCAGCAGCCGGGCCGCGGTGTTCTCCGGGTGGGCGGTGATGAGGGGGTCGAGCAGCTTCACCGCGCCGCGGGGATCGCGGGCGGACAGCAACTGCTCGGCGGCGCGGAAGTCGATGACGTCGGTCTCGGGACTGCGGTCCGGCACGTTGTGCTCCTCTCGTACGTACCGCCGGCGGCGCGGGCGGTCGCGCCAGTGCGGTGCGCGGCCGACCTCCCGCGCACCCACGACACCGGCACAACACCGCGGCCGCCCGCCCGATTCCGCGCCCGGACGGCCCGGGGCACCGGGCTGCGCCACGGCGCCGGGGTCTCAGCGGGCGCGCAGGTCCTCCCAGAGCTCCCGCACCCGCGGCTCCAGGTCCGCCAGCGGGCCGTCGTTGTCGATGACGATGTCGGCTGCCGCCCGGCGCTCCTCACGGGTGGCCTGGGCGGCCATGCGGGCGCGGGCCTCGTCCTCGGACATGCCCCGCAGCTTCACCAGCCGCTCCAGCTGCGTCTCGGGACGGGCGTCGACCACCACGACCAGGTCGTAGAGCGGGGCCAGGGAGTTCTCCGTCAGCAGCGGCACGTCGTGGACGACGACCGCGTCCTGCCCGGCCGCCGACTCCAGCGCGGCGGAGCGTTCCCGCACCAGGGGGTGGACGATGGCGTTGAGGGCCGCGAGGCGCTCGGGGTCGGAGAAGACCAGGGCGCCGAGCCGGGGCCGGTCCAGCGTGCCGTCGGCGCGCAGCATCTCCTCGCCGAACTCCGCGACGACCGCGGCGAGTCCGGGTGTGCCCGGCTCGACGACCTCGCGGGCGATGCGGTCGGAGTCCACGATCACCGCGCCGTAGGACGCCAGCAGCCGTGACACTTCGCTCTTGCCGGCACCGATACCGCCGGTCAGCCCCACCTTCACCATGGGGCAAGGCTAGCGGGGGCCCGGCGCGGCCCTGCGGCGGGCCGCCCGGTCCCGGCGGGGCGCGCGGACGCGGACCTCATCCGCCCTGTTCGCCGTTCTCCCGTTCGGCCAGGAACCGCTCCAGCTCGCGGCCGATCTCGTCCGCCGAGGGCAGTTCGGAGGGCTCCGCCACCAGGCTGGGACGCGTCAGGGCGCCGGCGACGGCGTCGTACTGGTGCTCAAGGCCGCTGACCATGCCGACGAGTTCCTCGTCCCCCTCGGTGATCTGCCGCTCGATCTCCTCCTGGACCCGCAGCGCCTCGGTCCGCAGGTTGTGGGCGATGGTCGGCAGCACCAGGCCGGTGGCAGCGGTGATCGCCTCCAGGGCGGTGAGCGCCGCGTCGGGGTAGCCGGACCGCGCCAGGTAGTGGGGGACGTGCGCGGCGACGCCGAGGACGTCGTGGCCGGCCTCGGCCAGCCGGTACTCCACCAGCGCCTCGGCGCTGCCGGGCACTTGTGCCTCGTCGAACGGGCTGCGGTGGCCGGGCACCAGGTCGGTGCGGTTGCCGTGGGGGGTGATGCCGACGGGACGGGTGTGCGGAACGCCCATCGGGATGCCGTGGAAGTTGACGGCGAGCCGCACGCCCAGGCGCTTGACGATCTGGCCGACGGCCGCCGCGAAGCGCTCCCACTCCACGTCCGGTTCGGGCCCCGCGAGGACCAGGAACGGCGCCCCGGTGGCGTCCTGCACCAGGTGGACCTCCAGGGCGGGCACCTCGTAGCCGGCCCAGCGGTCGCGCCGGAAGGTCAGCAGCGGACGGCGTGCCCGGTAGTCCACCAGCCGGTCGTGGTCGAAGCGCGCCACCACCTGGTGCGGCTGGGTGTCGAGGAGTGCCTCGACGATCTGGTCGCCGGTCTCCCCCGCGTCGATGTAGCCGTCGAAGTGGTACAGCATGACCAGCCCCGACGACTCCTGGGCGAGCGCCGTGTCCACGACGGACAGGCCCTTGGGGTCCCATGCGTACAAGTCCTGCGGATCGTGCACTGTGACCGCTCCTCCTCGTGTTCGTCAGGGAACAACATGCGAGGCGACGCACGCATTCCCCGCCGGCCCCACGTCGCGCCCCACGCCACGTCCCCCGCTCGTGCGGCTTTCCCACTCGTGCGGCTTTCCGTGCGCGGCCGGCCGGCGGAGTCCGCTCAGCGGGCTGTCACGGCCGCCCGGGCCTGCATGCGCCCGCCGCGTCCGCGCTGGGCGCGGCATGCGCTTCCCGCCCCGGACGGCCACCGCTCACCGCCCGCGCAGCCCGGCTGCGGACAGCACTGTGGCCCCACCCGTCACGGGTGGGGCCACAGTGTCTATCCGTCTACCGCGGTGCGGATCTCCGTACGGCCGGGGCCGTCAGGAGGTCAGCTCTGGCCGCCGGCCAGCTTCTCGCGGAGGGCGGCCAGGGCCTCGTCGGAGGCCAGGGCGCCGGAGGTGTCCTGCGACTCGGAGCTGTAGGAGCCACCGCCGCCGCCGGCGTTGCCGCCGCCGTTGCCGCTCGGCGTCGGAGCCGCAGCGCCCTCGGCCGCCGCCTGCTCGTCGGCCTCGCGGGACTTGATGACCTGCGCCTGGTGCTGCTCGAAGCGCGTCTGCGCCTCGGCGTACTGGCGCTCCCACTCCTCGCGCTGCTTCTCGTAACCGGGCAGCCAGTCGTTGGCCTCCGGGTCGAAGCCCTCGGGGTAGATGTAGTTGCCCTGGTCGTCGTAGGACGCGGCCATGCCGTACAGGGTCGGGTCGAACTCGACCGCCGACGGGTCGGCACCGAAGGACTCGTTGGCCTGCTTCAGCGAGAGGCTGATGCGACGGCGCTCGAGGTCGATGTCGATGACCTTGACGAAGATCTCGTCGTTGACCTGGACGACCTGCTCCGGGATCTCCACGTGGCGCTCGGCCAGCTCGGAGATGTGGACCAGGCCCTCGATGCCCTCGTCGACGCGGACGAACGCACCGAACGGCACCAGCTTGGTGACCTTGCCGGGGACGACCTGGCCGATCTGGTGGGTGCGGGCGAACTGCTGCCACGGGTCTTCCTGGGTCGCCTTGAGCGACAGGGAGACGCGCTCGCGGTCCATGTCGACGTCCAGGACCTCGACCGTGACCTCCTGGCCGACCTCGACGACCTCGGAGGGGTGGTCGATGTGCTTCCAGGACAGCTCGGAGACGTGCACCAGGCCGTCCACGCCACCCAGGTCCACGAAGGCACCGAAGTTGACGATGGAGGAGACGACGCCGGAGCGCACCTGGCCCTTCTGGAGGGTGGTGAGGAAGGTCTGGCGGACCTCGCTCTGGGTCTGCTCCAGCCAGGCGCGGCGGGACAGGACCACGTTGTTGCGGTTCTTGTCCAGCTCGATGATCTTGGCCTCGAGCTCCTTGCCCACGTAGGGCTGGAGGTCGCGGACGCGACGCATCTCGACCAGGGAGGCCGGCAGGAAGCCACGGAGGCCGATGTCGAGGATGAGACCACCCTTGACGACCTCGATGACGGTACCGGTGACGATGCCGTCCTCTTCCTTGATCTTCTCGATGGTGCCCCAGGCACGCTCGTACTGGGCGCGCTTCTTCGAGAGGATCAGGCGGCCTTCTTTGTCCTCCTTCTGGAGGACGAGGGCCTCGATCTCGTCGCCGACGGCGACGACCTCGTTCGGGTCGACGTCGTGCTTGATCGAGAGCTCGCGGCTCGGGATGACACCTTCGGTCTTGTAACCGATGTCGAGCAGGACCTCGTCCCGGTCGACCTTCACGATGACGCCGTCGACGATGTCGCCGTCGTTGAAGTACTTGATCGTCTCGTCGATCGCTGCGAGGAATTCTTCCTCGCTACCGATGTCGTTGACCGCAACCTGCGGGGTGGTGGCGGTGGTCTCGGTGCTGCTCGTCATGTGGGAAAGGGCTCCGGTACGGACATTGAAGTCGTAGGTACTGCTACGCCGAAGGCCCGTATCGCCTCTGCAGAAGCCGGACAGCCTTGGAGGCGCGCGACCCGGGCGCCGAACCGGTCTCTGACCGATCGGGACCCGACTGGCGCCCCGACAACCGAGGGGACAGTCAACAGATGCGAGCGCGACCTGCTCCGTCTGAGGCGCGCAGGCCCGCAGCGCAACTTGTAGCATACGGGCGCAGCCGGACGGGGTCAATGCGCGAAGGTTGCAACCGGGGCCGAAGGGCAGGAAACCCCCCATTACCGGCAGCAACGCGGTTTCGCGAGGCCACAGGACCCGGGCACGCACCGGAGCGGGCCGCGACAGCGGGTAGCGTCGCCCCCCGCGGCCCGGCGAAGGGCCGTCGATCCGAGGACCGGAAGGCGAGGATACGCCCGGTCGGTCACCGAACGCAGGCGAGGAACGCGATGCAGCAGCCGGACCACCCCAGCGCCCCGGAGGCGGACCCCGACGAGGCGGAGGCCGTGCGCCGCACGGTCGGCGCCGCGGAGTCCAGCCGCGCCAGCCGCGGCTGGTGGGACCGGAACGCGGACGACTACCAGAGCGAGCACGGCGCCTTCCTCGGCGACGACCGCTTCGTGTGGGGTCCCGAGGGCCTCGACGAGGCGGACGCCCGCCTCCTCGGCCCCGCCGGCTCGCTGCGCGGCGCGCGGGTCCTGGAGATCGGGGCCGGCGCCGCCCAGTGCTCGCGCTGGCTCGCCGCCCAGGGCGCCCGCGCGGTGGCGCTGGACCTGTCCCACCGCCAGCTCCAGCACGCGCTGCGCCTCGCCGACGCCGCAGGCCCGGCCGGGCAGGGGCCCGGGGTGGCGCTGGTGGAGGCCGACGCCGGGGCGCTGCCCTTCGCCGACGCCTCCTTCGACCTGGCCTGCTCGGCCTACGGCGCGCTGCCGTTCGTCGCCGACCCGGCCGGTGTGCTGCGCGAGGTCCGCCGGGTGCTGCGGCCCGGCGGACGCTGGGTGTTCAGCGTGACCCACCCCGTGCGGTGGGCCTTCCCCGACGAGCCCGGGCCCGAGGGGCTGAGCGTCTCCGGCTCCTACTTCGACCGCACGCCCTACGTCGAGCAGGACGAGGAGGGCCGCGCCGTCTACGTCGAGCACCACCGCACCCTGGGCGACCGGGTGCGGGACGTGGTCACCGCGGGTTTCCGCCTCGTCGACCTCGTCGAACCGGAGTGGCCGGCCTGGAACACCCAGGAGTGGGGCGGCTGGTCGCCGCTGCGCGGGAACCTGCTGCCGGGCACCGCGGTCTTCGTGTGCATCGCCGAGCCCGCAGCCTGACCCCCGGGCCCGGGGGCGCGACCTGAGGCCGAACGCCGCGCGGCGCCGCAGGACAATGGCGGGATGAGCCGTCTGGACGCCGTCGAGGACCTTCCGGTGCGCGCCGCGCTGCCCGAGTTGGAGGCGGCGCTGGCCGGACCCGGCGCCGCCGTGCTGTGCGCGCCGCCGGGCACCGGCAAGACGACACTGGTGCCGCCCGCGCTCGCCGGCCTGACGGGGACCGCGGACGGCCCGGGCCGCACGCGCCGCGTGGTGGTGGCGGAGCCGCGGCGGATGGCGGCGCGGGCCGCGGCCCGGCGCATGGCGTGGCTGCTGGGCGAGGAGGTCGGCGAACGCGTCGGCTTCTCGGTGCGCGGGGAGCGGCGGGCCGGACCGCGCACCGTCGTCGAGGTCGTCACCACCGGCGTGCTCCTGCAACGCGTCCAGCGCGACCCGGAGCTCCCCGGGGTCGACGTGGTGGTGCTCGACGAGTGCCACGAACGCCACCTGGACGCCGACACCGCGGCCGCGTTCCTGCTGGACGTACGGTCCACGCTCCGCCCCGACCTGGGTCTGGTGGCCGCGTCGGCGACCACGGACGCCGAAGGATGGGCGGCCCTGCTGGGCGGCGAGGCCGGCCCTGCGCCCGTGGTCACGGCGGCCGGTACCGCCTACCCGGTGACCACCGTGTGGGCGCCGCCGCCACGGCCGGTGCGCCCCGCCCACGGCACCCGCGTCGACCCGGCGCTGCTGACGCACCTGGCCTCGGTGGTCCGCAGGGCCCTGCGGGAGCAGACCGGGGACGTGCTCTGCTTCCTGCCCGGCGTCGGCGAGATCGCCCGGCTCGCGGGCCTGCTCGGCGGGCTGGACGCGGAGGTCCTCCAGGTGCACGGCGGTGCCCCCGCGGCGGTGCAGGACCGGGTCCTGGCCGGCGGCGGGGGGCAGCGGCGGGTGGTGCTTGCGACGTCGGTGGCCGAGTCGAGCGTGACGGTCCCCGGGGTGCGCGTGGTGGTGGACTGCGGCCTCGCCAGGGAACCCCGGGTGGACCACGCGCGGGGGCTCAGCGCGCTGACGACCGTACGCGCCTCCCGGGCCGCCGCCCGGCAGCGGGCGGGACGCGCCGGCCGTGAGGCGCCCGGCACCGTCTACCGCTGCTGGAGCGAGGCGGAGCACGAGCGGCTGCCCCGCTTCCCCTCGCCGGAGATCGCCGTGGCCGACCTCGGCTCCTTCGCGCTGCGGGCGGCCTGCTGGGGCGACCCCGGGGCGCGGGGGCTGGCGCTGCTCGACCCGCCGCCGCCCGGCGCGCTGGCCGCCGCCCAGGAGGTGCTGGTCTCCGTCGGCGCCGTCGACGCCGCGGGACGGGCGACGCCCCGCGGGGAGCGCATGGCCCGCACCGGACTGCCGCCCCGGCTGGCGCGGGCGCTGCTGGACGCCGCACCGGAGGTCGGTGCGCGGCGCGCGGCGGAGGTGGTGGCGCTGCTGAGCGAGGAGCCGCCGCGGGAGTACGGCGACGACCTCGCGGCGGCCTGGCGTGCGGCAGGCCGCGGCGGGGACGGGTATGCGGCGCGCTGGCGGCAGGAGTCCCGGCGGCTGCGCTCGGCGCTGGCCGGAGCGGACGGACCACGCGAGGGGCGTCCGCCGCGCGGGGCGGACGCGGGGCACGGCGGGTCGCCGGAGGCCGGCGGGCGCGGGGACGACGCCGTGGCCGGGCTGGTCGCGGCCCTGGCGTACCCGGAGCGGGTGGCGCGTACCAGGGGCGGCGGCTCCTACCTGATGGCCTCGGGCACCGGCGCGCAGCTCCCGGCCGGCTCGGCGCTGGCCGCCGCCGAGTGGCTGGCGGTGGCCGTGGCGGACCGGCCGGTGGCCGCCGCCTCCGCCCGGGTGCGGCTGGCCGCCGTCGTCGACGAGGAGACGGCCCGCGCCGCAGCCTCGGCCCTGCACGCGCGGGAGCGGGAGGTGCACTGGCAGGGCGGCGACGTGGTGGCCCGGGAGGTGGAGCGGCTGGGCGCCCTCGAACTGGTCTCGCGCCCGTTGCGCAGCCCCGAGCCCCGGCTGGTGACCGCGGCGCTGCACGAGGGGCTCCGCCGCGAGGGCCTGGGGCTGCTGCGGTGGCCGGAGCACGCGGTGCGCCTGCGGGAACGCCTGGCCTTCCTGCACCAGGTGCTGGGCGCCCCCTGGCCCGACGTCTCGGACGCCGCGCTGCTGTCGGACCCTTCCTCGTGGCTGGAGCCGCGGTGGTCGGCCGCCCGGCGCCGCGCGGACCTGGCCGCCCTCGACGCCGGGCGGGCGCTGGAGACCCTGCTGCCGTGGGCGGACGGCAGTGCCGCCCGCTTCGACGAACTGGCCCCGGAGCGGCTGGAGGTGCCCAGCGGTTCCCGGGTGCGGGTGGACTACTCAGGGCAACAGCCGGTCCTGGCAGTGAAGTTGCAGGAGATGTTCGGCTGCCGGAGTTCGCCGGTGGTCGCCGGCGGCCGGGTCCCCGTGGTGGTCCACCTGCTCTCGCCCGCCGGCCGGCCGCTGGCCGTCACCGCCGACCTCGCCTCGTTCTGGCGGGACGGCTACCGCTCGGTGCGCGCCGAGATGCGGGGTCGCTACCCGCGTCACCCCTGGCCGGAGGACCCGGTCTCGGCGGAACCGACCCGGCACACCACGGCCCGTCGCCGCCGCTGAGCGGTGCGTCGGCACCGCGGTTGCGTCGGGGGCCGGGGTCTGCCCGGCACTGTGGTGCGGCCCGGGCGGGGCGTGCCGCGCACGCCCCGCCCCGGTCTCACTCCTTGCGGGCTCCGGTTGCCGTCGCGGCGGGGGACGCGGAGCCGCTCGGGGACGGTGAGGCGGGGGCCGTCGCCGTGCCGTCGGGGTCGGCGGCGGTCACCTTCAGGTCGATGACGAGGGCGACGCCGTCGGCCGTGGTGAGGCGGAGCTTGAAGGTGCCGGTCTTCCCGTCGGTGTGGATGGCCGGGAGGGTGAGAGTGCCGTCCTCGCCGGTCTTCAGGCCGGCCAGGGTGCGCACCGGCTTGCCGTCGCCGTCCTCGGGCAGGAAGAAGGGGCCCTCGTCGTTCTCCTCCGGTTCCTTGCCGTCCGCCGTGGAGTCGGGGTCGATCATGGTCGCCGTCACCGGCAGGTCCGCGACGGCCTTGCCCTGGTAGGTGGCGCGCACCTGCACGTCGTCCGCGAAGGTGGAGTCGGTGGTGGCGGTCAGTTCGTCGTCCGTGGTGCGGGCGAGGGCGTCGGCCTTCGGTGCGGGCACGGCGGTGACGGTGCGGGTGAAGGTGACGGCCTCGACGCTCCCGGCGGCGTCACCGCTCAGCTCCGCGCGGACGGTGAAGGTGCCGGGCTTCTTCCCCGCGGTGAGGGCGGGCGCGGTCGCGGTGCCGTCGGCGCCGGTGGCGACCGCGGCGTGGTCGGCCCCGCCCGGGAAGGTGCTGCCGGTGGCGCCGCTGATCGTGAACCGGACGGTGACGCCGGCCACCGCCTTCCCGGCGCTGTCCGTCACGCGGACCCGCGCGCTCTGCGCGAACCGGGTGCCGGCGACCGCCTCGCCGCGGGCGTCGCCGAGCCGCTCCAGGGCGGCCGGCCCGGAAGGATCGGACGGGTCGGACGGGTCGGGCTTTCCGGGGTCGGGCTTGCCCGGGTCGTGCGGCTTCGCGGGCCCGGGCTCGGAGGGGGCGGAGCCGCTCGGCGAAGGCGAAGCCGGGGCGGAGGGCGTGGGGCTGCCGTGCGACGAGCCGGCCCCGGACGGGGAACCGCCGGCGTCGGGCACCTCACGGCTGCCGTTGCGGTAGTACCCGTACCAGGCCAGGACCGTACGCAGGTACGCGTCGGAGTGGTTGTAGCCGAGAACGGCGGCGTCGCGGTCGGCGGCGACGGCGAGGTCGCGGTCGTTCGCGCACAGGTAGGAACCGGCCGCCAGCGACGCGTCGTAGACGTTGCTCGGGTCCCTGCGGCCGTCGCCGTTGCCGTCGGCGCCCCAGCGGGCCCAGGTGGAGGGGATGAACTGCATGGGCCCCACCGCCCGGTCGTGGACGGTGTCGCCGTCGAGCCGGCCGCCGTCGGTGTCGGTGATACGGGCGAAGCCGTCGCCGTCGAGCACCGGCCCGAGGATCGGACTGAGCGTGGTCCCCGCGGAGTCGACCCGGCCGCCCGAGGCGTGCCCCGACTCCACCTTCCCGATGGCGGCGAGGAGTTGCCAGGGCAGGTGGCAGCCCGGCTGGGACGCGGCGAGGCGGGTCTGCGCCCGTCTGTAGGCGGCGAGCACGGTGGCCGGGATGCCGTCGCTGCCGGGCGTCGCGGGCGCGGTGGTGACGGCCGGGTCCGGTGTCGCCGGTCCCGCGGTCCCCCTGGGGGGCGGCAGTTCACCGTGGTACTGCGAACCACCACCGTCTATGGGGGTGCTCTCCTCGCTGCTCGCCGCCCGGTCGGCGGTGGGCCGGGCCTCCCCCGGTGCCTGCGAGGCGGTGAGTGCCGCCAGGGCGAGGGCCGTGACGGCTGCGGTCGCCGCGCCCCGGTAGTGACGTCGCCGAATCCTGGGTGCCATACGCCGATCTCCTCCGCTTCCCCCCGCCCCGGGCGAGGAGGGAAAAGTGCCGATGCCGAACTCGCTCGTGCCCGTCGGGTGAACACCGACGCCCTGGACAGGAGGTGACACTACGACAACTTCCTATGAGCCTCCACAGTTCAGATTGGCGACATACTGATCGCAATCGATCAGGAGACGTGCATGCCGTTCACTCTCAGCCATGCTGCCGCAGTCCTGCCCGCCCTCCGCGCCGACGGCACAGCACGGAGCGGCCTGTGCGCCTCGGCCCTCGTCGCTGGCTCCTTCGCCCCCGACGTGCCCTACTTCGCCGCCTCCCTCGACGCACACGCCATGGCCCTCGGCCGGATCACCCACTCCCCGGCCGCCGCGGCCACCGTGGACGTCGCCGTCGCCGCAGCGCTCGTCGGCTGCTGGCTCCTGGTCCGCGACCCCCTCGTCGCCCTGCTGCCCGCCACCGCACAGGGCCGCGTCCACGCAGCGCTGACCGGCCGCGGCGCCCCGGCCGCACAGCCCGCCGCCCTCCGCACACTCACCGGCCGCCCGGCCGACTCGGCGACGGCCGCTCCACCCCGCCCGCCACGCACAGGAGCCACCGAGCACCGCCGCATCCGACGACCGGGGGCACCGGGGCGTGCCGTGCGCTTCGCGGTCTCCGCCGCCGTGGGCGCCGGCACCCACCTCCTGTGGGACGCCTTCACCCACCAGGGGCGCGCAGGGGTACGCGCCTTCCCCGCACTGAACACCCCCGTGGCCGGCATGCCGTGGTACTCGGCACTGCAGTACGGCACCTCGGCGCTGGCCCTGCTCGTCCTCGCCCGCTACGGCACCCACGTCCTCCGGCGCGTCGGCACACGCCCCACTCCCCCGAGCCTTGCCGCCCTCACGCCCCGGGCCCGGCGCACCGGCGTCCTCCTGCTCGCCGCCGGCATCGGGCTCGGCGCGGCCCACCGCTGCGCCGGCCTGTACGCGGCCTCGGCGGGAACTGCCCGCCCGGAGGAGTACCTGCCCGCCGTCTGCTTCGGCGCCGGAGCCGGACTCACCGCCGCCGCACTCGCACACGCCGCGGTCACCGCCCGCACCGCCGGACGGGGCCGCCGCCCGGGCCACCGGGAAGCCACGCCGGCACCACCCCGGGACCGCACCTCCACCGGCTGAGGAGACCGGGACCGAGGAAAGGCCGGCGGCGCGCCCCGCACCCGGGGACGCCACCGGCCACACCACCTCGTCAGTGCGCCGCGGACTCCCAGTCATCGCCGTAGCCCACCGACACATCCAGCGGAGCCCGCAGTTCGACGGCACCGGCCATCTCGCGCCGCACCAGCTCCTCGACGCGCCCCCGCTCACCGGGCGCGATCTCCACCACGATCTCGTCGTGGACCTGCAGCAACATGCGCGAAGTCAGCTCCGCCGCACGCAGCGCCGCGTCGACCCGCAGCATCGCGATCTTCACGATGTCGGCCGCCGACCCCTGGATCGGGGCGTTGAGCGCCATGCGCTCCGCCGCCTCACGACGCTGGCGGTTGTCGCTGCTCAGGTCGGGCAGGTACCGGCGACGGCCCAGCATCGTCTCGGTGTACCCCGTGGCCCGCGCCTCGTCCACCGCGGTGCGCAGGTAGTCGCGCACACCGCCGAACCGCTCGAAGAAGTTGTCCATCAGCCGGCGGGCCTCCTCCGGGCCGATGCCGAGCTGCTGGGAGAGGCCGAACGCGGACAGCCCGTACGCCAGGCCGTAGCTCATCGCCTTGATCTTCCGCCGCATCTCCGGGTCCACCTCGGACTTGGCGACGCCGAACACCTGCGAGGCGACCGTGGTGTGCAGGTCCTCCCCCGAGGTGAACGCCTCGATCAGCCCCTCGTCCTCCGAGAGGTGCGCCATCACCCGCAGCTCGATCTGGCTGTAGTCGGCCGTCAGCAGCGTCTGGTACCCCTCACCGACGACGAAGCCGCGCCGGATCGCCCGCCCCTCGTCGGTACGGACCGGAATGTTCTGCAGGTTGGGATCGGTGGAGGACAGCCGCCCCGTTGCCGCCACCGTCTGGTTGAACGTGGTGTGGATGCGGCCGTCGGCCGCGATCGTCTTGATCAGCCCCTCGACCGTGGCCCGCATCTTGGACTGCTCACGGTGCCGCAGCATGATCACCGGAAGCTCGTTGTCCGTCTGCGTGGCCAACCACGCCAGGGCGTCGGCGTCCGTGGTGTAGCCCGTCTTCGTCCGCTTCGTCTTCGGCAGCCCCAACTCGCCGAAGAGCACCTCCTGCAACTGCTTGGGCGAGCCCAGGTTGAACTCGTGCCCCGCCGCCTCGTGCGCCTCACGGACCGCCTGCTGCACCGCACCCGCGAACTGCTGCTCCAGACGCTCCAGCCACCCGCGGTCCGCCGCGATACCGTCCCGCTCCATACGGGCCAGCAGCGCACTGGTCGGCAGCTCCACCTCCCGCAGCAGGTCGGCCGCACCCACCTCGGCCAGCCGCGCGGCGAACGCCTCCCCCAGGTCCACGACCGTACGGGCCTTGACCATCAGCGCCTGCGCCTCGGCGTGCTCGTCGCCCTCCTCGGTACCGAAGGCGAGCTGGCCGCCCTCGTCCGCAGCCGGCGCCAGCTCCCGCCCCAGGTACTCCACCGACAGCGAGTCCAGCGCGAAGGACCGCCGCCCGGGCTTGACCAGGTAGGCCGCCAGCGCGGTGTCCATGCCGACACCCTCGATGCGCCAGCCGTGCTCGGCGAAGACCCGCATCAGACCCTTGGCGTTGTGCATCACCTTGGGCCGCTCCGGATCGGCGCTCCACGCGGCGAACGCCTTCTCGTCCGTCTCGTCAAGCTGCGCCGGGTCGAACCACACCGCCGGACCGTCGGCCGTCGCCAGCGCCACCTCCGCAACACTCCCCGAACCCACCGACCAGGTGTCCACGGTGGAGACGCCGATCAGGGCGTCACTGTGCTCGGCCAGCCACGGGGCCAGCCCACCCGGGGACAGGATCGTGCCGTCCACGGCGACACCCGGCTCCGCGACCGGCTCGGCCGCCGCCTCGGCAGCCCCAGGGTCCGCCGCCAGCAGCCGCTCCCGCAGACTCTGGTTACGGATCTCGACGCCCTCCAGGAACGTCGTGAGCGCGTGCCGGTCGTAGGCACCGCGCACCAGGTCGGCCGGGCCGCACTCCAACTCGACGTCCCGGACCATCTCGGTCAGCCGGCGGTTGCGCTGCACGGACTCCAGATGGTCCCGCAGGTTCTGGCCCGCCTTGCCCTTCACCTCGTCGACCCGCTCCACCAGCTCGGCGAACGACCCGAACTGAGTGATCCACTTCGTGGCCGTCTTCTCCCCCACCCCGGGGATGCCCGGCAGGTTGTCCGACGGGTCGCCGCGCAACGCCGCGAAGTCCGGGTACTGCGCCGGGGTCAGGCCGTACTTCTCCGCGACCTTCTCCGGCGTGAAGCGCGTCAGCTCCGAGACGCCCTTGGTGGGATACAGCACCGTGACGTCGTCGCTGACGAGCTGGAAGCAGTCCCGGTCACCGGTGACGATGGACACCTTGAAGCCCAGCTCGGTGGCGCGGGTGGTCAACGTGGCGATGACGTCGTCCGCCTCGAACCCCTCGATCGCGAACCGGCGCACCCCCATCGCGTCCAGCAGCTCCCCGATGAGCCCCACCTGGCTGCGGAACTCGTCCGGCGTCTTGGAGCGGTTCGCCTTGTACTCCGGGTACTCCTGCGACCGCCAGGTCTTGCGGGAGACGTCGAAGGCCACCGCGAAGTGCGTGGGCGCCTCGTCACGCAGGGTATTGGCCAGCATCGACGCGAACCCGTAGACGGCGTTGGTGGGCTGGCCCGTCGCGGTGGAGAAGTTCTCCACCGGCAGGGCGAAGAACGCCCGGTAGGCCATGGAGTGCCCGTCCATCAACAACAGCCGCGGACGCTCACCCCCCGCGGTGTCGGTGCCGGTCGCTTCCGTCTTCTTCGCTGCCTTTGCTGCCACGTCCCCGATCCTGCCACGCCCCACCGACAATCCCGCCACGGCGCCGCCCGCCCACCCACCGCGCCTCCCCGCTCCACCACCCCCACCGCACGGGCAGCACGCACAGACGTACGCACCGTCAGTGGTCCGTGACAGGATTCACCCAGCACCTGATCCCACACCCCGCCCCGCCGCGACCGACCCGCCACGCACCGCACCCGACCGGTCACCCGGCCGCCCGCCCCAGGAGCCCCGCCGCCCGCCGGCAGCGACCGCACGCACCCGAGGAGAGCCCCCATGGCAGCGAAGCCCCCCGCGTCCGACCCCGTCCAGGACGCCCCGGAGGTCACCTCCCCCCAGCACTCCGCCGTCGGCCTGCCGGCCATCACCCACGCCCTGCGCATGTCCCACGCGCAGATGGGCACCCGCCGCACCGCCCTCACCCTCCTCAACGTCAACCAGAAGAACGGCTTCGACTGCCCCGGCTGCGCCTGGCCCGACCCCGACCACCGCCACACCGCCGAGTTCTGCGAGAACGGCGCCAAGGCCGTCGCCGAGGAGGCGACCCTGCGGCGCGTCACCCCGGAGTTCTTCGCCACCCACCCCGTCTCCGAACTGGCCGACCGCAGCGGCTACTGGCTCGGCCAGCAGGGCCGCCTCACCCACCCCGTGTACCTCGACGAAGGCGCCGACCACTACACACCGGTCAGCTGGGAGCGCGCCTTCGACATCGTCGCCGGGGAACTCACCGCCCTGGACCACCCCGACCAGGCCGTCTTCTACACCTCCGGCCGCACCAGCAACGAGGCCGCCTTCCTCTACCAGCTCTTCGCCCGCGAGTTCGGCACCAACAACCTCCCCGACTGCTCCAACATGTGCCACGAGTCCTCCGGCTCCGCACTGACCGAGACCCTCGGCGTCGGCAAGGGCAGCGTCCTGCTCGAAGACCTCCACCGCGCCGACCTGATCATCGTCGCCGGCCAGAACCCCGGCACCAACCACCCCCGGATGCTCAGCGCCCTGGAGAAGGCGAAGGCCGGCGGCGCGAAGATCATCTCCGTCAACCCCCTCCCCGAAGCCGGCCTGGAACGCTTCCGCAACCCCCAGACCCCCAAGGGCCTGGCCGGCGGCGGCACCGCCCTCACCGACCTCTTCCTCCAGGTCCGCATCGGCGGTGACCAGGCCCTCTTCCGCGCCCTGAACCACCTCATCCTCGCCACCGAGGGCGCCGTCGACCGCCAGTTCGTCGACGCACACACCCACGGCTACGAGGAGTTCGCCGCAGCCGCCGCCGACCTCGACTGGGACGAGGTGCTCACCGCCACCGGCCTCACCCGCGAGGAGATCGACCGCGCGCTGGAGATGACCCTGGCCTCCGAGCGCACCATCGTCTGCTGGGCCATGGGCCTCACCCAGCACAAGCACTCCGTCCCCACCATCCGCGAGGTCGTCAACTTCCTGCTGCTGCGCGGCAACGTCGGCCGCCCCGGCGCCGGCGTCTGCCCGGTACGCGGCCACAGCAACGTCCAGGGCGACCGCACCATGGGCGTCTTCGAACGCCCCGCCCCCGCCTTCCTCGACGCCCTCCAACGCGAGTTCGGCTTCACACCGCCCCGCGCACACGGCTTCGACGTCGTCCGCGCCATCCGGGCACTGCGCGACGGCGAGGCCAAGGTCTTCTTCGCCATGGGCGGCAACTTCGTCGCCGCCTCCCCCGACACCGACGTCACCGAGGCGGCCATGCGCCGGGCCCGCCTGACCGTGCACGTCTCCACCAAGCTCAACCGCTCCCACGTCGTCACCGGCGCACGCGCCCTCATCCTCCCCACCCTCGGCCGCACCGAACGCGACACCCAGGCCGCCGGCGACCAGTTCGTCACCGTCGAGGACTCCATGGGCATGGTCCACGCCTCCCGCGGCAAACTCCGCCCCGCGAGCCCCGAGCTCCTCTCCGAACCGGCCATCGTCTGCCGCCTGGCCCGCCGCGCCCTCGGCTCCGCGAGCACCACCCCATGGGAACAGTTCGAGAAGGACTACGGCACCATCCGCGACCGCATCGCCCGCGTCGTCCCCGGCTTCGAGGACTTCAACGCCCGCGTGGCCCGCCCCGAGGGGTTCGCCCTCCCCCACGCCCCCCGCGACTCGCGCACCTTCCCCACCGCCACCGGCAAGGCCAACTTCACCGCCGCCGCACTGGAGTGGCCCCGCGTGCCGCAGGGCCGGCTACTGCTCCAGACCCTGCGCTCCCACGACCAGTACAACACCACCGTCTACGGCCTGGACGACCGCTACCGCGGCGTGCGGGGCGGCCGCCGGGTGGTGCTCGTCCACCCCGAGGACGCCACCGCCCTCGGCCTCGCCGACGGCGACTACGTCGACCTGGTCGGCGAGTGGCACGACGGGGTGGAGCGCCGCGCCGCCGGCTTCCGGCTCGTCCACTACCCCACCGCCCGGGGCTGCGCGGCCGCCTACTACCCGGAGACCAACGTGCTGGTGCCGCTGGAGGCCACCGCGGACGTCAGCAACACCCCCGCCAGCAAGTCCGTGGTGGTGCGGCTGGAACAATCCCCGCGCGGCTGAGCGTTTGCTCAGCCACGGTTGAGTGCGGGGTGGTGGGACGCTCCCTGACCGTTGGGCCCTCGTCCGCCGAGAGCCGCACACCACCGCACCGCGAAGAGACGAACGGAGTGGCCAGTCATGGGCGAGCAGCAGTCCCCCACCTTCCCGCAGGAGGTCGTCGACGAGTACGCGGCGCTCGGGGTCGACCTCCCCGCGCTGTTCTCGGCGGGGCACCTCGGCACCCGGATGGGCATCGAGATCGTCGAGGCCGCCGCCGAGCGCGTGGTCGGCCGGATGCCGGTGGAGGGCAACACCCAGCCCTACGGTCTGCTGCACGGCGGGGCCTCGGCGGTCCTGGCCGAGACCCTGGGCTCGGTCGGCTCGATGCTGCACGGCGGGGCGGGGCGGATCGCCGTCGGCGTGGACCTCAACTGCACACACCACCGCGGCGTGCGGTCCGGGCTGGTCACCGGGGTCGCCACCCCCGTGCACCGGGGGCGCTCCACCGCCACCTACGAGGTCGTGATCACCGACGAGAGCGGCGCCCGGGTGTGCACGGCCCGCCTGACCTGCCTGCTGCGGGACGCCCCGAAGACCGACTGAGACCGGCGACCGGACGCACGGGGCCCGCCCCCGCGAGAAGCGGAGGCGGGCCCTCGGGAGAGTGGGGGCTCAGCCCTCCTGCTTCCGCTCCCGCTGCTGCTTCTTCTCCTCGGCGTCCTCGATGACGGCCTCCGCGACCTGCTGCATGGACAGGCGGCGGTCCATCGAGGTCTTCTGGATCCAGCGGAAGGCCGCCGGCTCGGTCAGGCCGTACTGGGTCTGCAGGATGCTCTTGGCCCGGTCGACCAGCTTGCGGGTCTCCAGCCGCTGCGTGAGGTCGGCGACCTCCTGCTCCAGCGTCCGCAGCTCGGTGAAGCGGCTGACGGCCATCTCGATGGCCGGCACGACGTCGCTCTTGGAGAACGGCTTGACGAGGTAGGCCATCGCCCCGGCGTCGCGCGCCCGCTCCACCAGCTCCCGCTGGGAGAAGGCGGTGAGCATCAGTACCGGCGCGATGCTCTCCTCGGCGATCTTCTCGGCGGCGGAGATGCCGTCCAGGACCGGCATCTTCACATCGAGGATGACGAGGTCCGGGCGGTGCTCGCGGGCCAGCTCGACGGCCCGTTCACCGTCGCCCGCCTCGCCCACGACGGTGTAGCCCTCCTCCTCCAGCATCTCCTTGAGGTCGAGGCGGATGAGCGCCTCGTCCTCGGCGATGACGACGCGGGTGGTGTGCGGCGGGACGTGCGACTGATCGTCTTCGCCGGTGGGGGCGGTGGGCTGCTCGGGCTCGGCGGCGCTCACGGGACTCCTCGTTCCGGGCTGTGGCAGGTGGTGCCCCTAGAGCCTACCTACCTCCTGTATGGTGTTCCCACAGCAGGTGGGGGATCTCCCTGAACACCGGCTCGCCCCGGTAGCCCAATTGGCAGCAGGCAATGGATTCAAAACCCATACAGTGTCGGTTCGAGTCCGACCCGGGGCACTCGCTCGCTGACATGTCGAGCCATTCCACTCTTCTCGGTGATTACCCGGAGTTCGCGCTCCGCCAGCTCGACGCCGCAGGCGACGATATGCAGCGTGTACGACACAGCAGCCCGCAGGAACGCTCTTCGTCTCGTCCGTGACGGACACAGTCTGAATTCCGCCAGCAAAGAAACCGGAATTTCTCGTTCCACCCTCCGCTCCTGGCTGGTCGCATCCGATCCGGGCATCCGGCGAAACCCTCGTGCCACCTGTCCCCGTCATCCCGTCGACGGCCATCTGCGACAGGTCACCGGGGACTACAGCTATCTGCTGGGCCTGTATCTGGGGGACGGCTACATCGTCCACCATCGCGCCCACAGGGTTCCCAAGCTCTCGGTGGCCTGCGGCGACGCCTGGCCCGGACTCGTCGAACTGGCGGCGAACGCACTGGCCGCGGTGTTCCCGGCCAATCGCGTCGGCCGAGTCCGCGGAACGGGATGCAGCTACCTGTACGTGACCTCGAAACACCTGCCGTGCCTTTTCCCACAGCACGGGCCCGGCAAGAAGCACAGCCGGCCTATCGTCCTGGCCGACTGGCAGCAGGAGATCGTGGCGGAACATCCCTGGTCGTTCCTGCGCGGCCTGTTCCATTCCGACGGGTGTCGCATCACGAACTGGACCACCCGGCTCATCGGCGGGGAGCCCAAACGGTACGAGTATCCGCGGTATTTCTTCACCAACAAGTCGGCGGACATCAACGCACTGTGCACGGGCACGCTCGACGCGGTGGGGGTCGAATGGCGCCTGTCGCACCGCAGACAGGGGCGCCCCTCCGTCGTCTCCGTGGCCCGCCGTGCCTCCGTAGCGCTCATGGACGCCCACATCGGCCCCAAGTACTGAGGACGCCCGTTCCGTGGCGGGGCCCGGGCCGGGACCCGGGCCCGTACGGAAGCAGCCTCAGGCGTTGCCGCCGTCGTTCTCGCCGATGCGGTGGACGCGGACGAGGTTGGTGGAGCCGGAGACGCCGGGCGGGGAGCCGGCGGTGATGACGACCATGTCGCCCTTCTGGCAGCGGCCAAGCTTGAGGAGCTGCTCGTCGACCTGGGCGACCATCTCGTCCGTGGAGTCCACCATCGGGCCGAGGAAGGTCTCCACTCCCCAACTCACCTCGAGCTGCGAGCGGGTGGCCGGGTCCGGGGTGAAGGCCAGGAGCGGGATGGGCGAGCGGTAGCGGGAGAGGCGGCGGACGGTGTCGCCGGACTGGGTGAAGGCGACGAGGAACTTCGCACCGAGGAAGTCGCCGATCTCGGCCGCCGCGCGGGCCACCGCCCCGCCCTGGGTGCGGGGCTTGCCGCTCTCGGTGAGGACCGGCAGCCCCCGGGCCAGGAGGTCCTCCTCGGCCGCGGTGACGATACGGCTCATCGTCTTCACCGTCTCGACGGCGTACTTGCCGACACTGGTCTCGCCGGAGAGCATCACCGCGTCGGTGCCGTCGATGACGGCGTTGGCGACGTCGGACGCCTCGGCGCGGGTGGGGCGGCTGTTGTCGATCATCGAGTCCAGCATCTGCGTGGCGACGATGACCGGCTTGGCGTTGCGGCGGGCGAGCTTGATGGCCCGCTTCTGCACCATCGGGACGCTCTCCAGCGGCATCTCGACGCCGAGGTCACCGCGGGCGACCATGATGCCGTCGAAGGCCGCGACGATGTCGTCGATGTTCTCGACGGCCTGCGGCTTCTCGACCTTGGCGATCACCGGGAGGAAGCGGCCCTCCTCCCGCATGATGCGGTGGACGTCCTCGATGTCGCGGCCGCTGCGGACGAAGGAGAGGGCGATGACGTCGGCGCCGGTGCGCAGCGCCCAGCGCAGGTCCTCGCGGTCCTTCTCGGAGAGGGCGGGGACGGAGACGGCGACACCGGGGAGGTTGAGGCCCTTGTGGTCGGAGACCATGCCGCCCTCGACGACGAGGGTGCGGACCTGCGGTCCGTCGACCTGGGTGACCTGGAGGGTGACCTTGCCGTCGTCCACCAGGATGCGTTCACCGGTGGTGACGTCGGAGGCGAGGCCGGAGTAGGTGGTGCCGCAGACCTTGCGGTCGCCTTCGACGCCGTCTTCGACGGTGATGGTGAACTCGTCGCCGCGTTCGAGGAGTACGGGCCCTTCACGGAAACGACCGAGGCGGATCTTCGGACCTTGAAGGTCGGCGAGGACGCCGACGCTGCGGCCGGTGTCCTCGGCGGCCTGGCGGACCCGTTCGTAACGTGCCTCGTGCTCGGCGTAGGTGCCGTGGCTGAGGTTGAGGCGGGCCACGTCCATACCGGCCTCGACGAGCCCCTTGATCTGCTCGTACGAGTCGGTGGCGGGGCCCAGTGTGCAGACGATCTTTGCTCGGCGCATGTACCGAGCCTAAGACCTACTGTCGAGTAGGGAACTGTGTGCCGGTTACTGCCCAACGGCCTTTGAGTGAAGGGGTTTTGACAACGTGTGAATGCGCGGTACACCGCTCTGATGAGCATGCGGGTGGGGTCGGCCTGCGGAGCGGCGGCACCTCACAGGCGGGGGCGGGTCATGGTGAAGCGGGCGGTGACGGTGGCGTGGACCTCCTGGCGTTCCGGTTCGAGTACGAGCGGGGCGGGGGCGGCGCTGCGGGTGAGCCCGCCGGGGGGCGGGGTGCCGTAGGCGTGGATGCCACCCTCGGTGTCGGTGAGTTCGAGAAGTGCCGCGAGGTCGCCGCCGAGGGCGTGGGCGTACTCGCGGGCGCGGGTCAGGGCGTCGTGTACGGCCTGCTCACGTGCGGCGCGGTGGGCGGGGTTGTCGGGCCGCAGGGTCCACCACGGGCCTGCGACCTCGGTGAGGTCCTCGTCGCCGAGGCGGGCGGCCAGTTCGGCGAGGGCGGTGAAGTCGGTGAGCTGGGCGGTGAGGTGGACGCGGCCGTGGTGGGCGCGGACGCGTTCGCCGCGGGAGCGTTCGGAGAGTTCGGGGGTGAGGGCGAGGGCGCCGGTCTCCAGGGCGGTCACGGCGGTGCCGTGGGAGGTGACGAGTGCGCGGACCCGGTCGTTGCGCCGGGTGAGGTCGGCGAGGGCGGCGGTCCGGTCGGCGTTGCGGGCGGTGACGGTGATCCGGATGCATGCGGTGTCGGGGTCCGCCTCGATGCGGGCGTGGCCGCGGACGGTGAGGTGGGGGGCGTCGGGGGTGCCGTGGGGCGGAGCTTGCGGGGCGGTGTCGGTCATCGTCGTCTCCCGGGGGTGGGGCGGTTGCCGTCCGGGGAGACGGTAGTCCCGGGGGGTGGCGGGGGCGGTGGATAGGGTTTCCGGGTCGGTGGAGGACTTCTCGGGGGTGGTCATGGCGGTCTTGTTGGGGTGCGTGCTGCTGGTGGCGGCGGGCGTGCTGGGGTTCCGGGCGCGGATGGCGCAGTTGCGGATGCGGCGGCTGGCGGGCACGGAGACGGTCTCGGTGGCGGAGTTGCGGTCCTTGCAGCAGGCGGCGGCCGAGGCGGCGGGTCCGGGGGTGTTCCGGTACGGCTGCGAGGTGGTGGGGCGTGCGGTGGAGCCGGAGAGCGGGTGCTGCGGTCGCCGTTGTCGGAGACGGAGTGCGTGTGGCACCGGCATGTGGTGACGCGGAAGTACGAGGAGCGGTACCGGGACGCCCGCGGGAACCGGCGGACGCGGACGCGTACGGAGACGGTGTCGGAGGCGTCGAGCATGACGGACTTCGCGGTGGCGGACGCGACGGGGCAGGTGGCCGTCAGTCCGGGGGACGGCGAGGTGGTGGGGGCGGAGAAGGTTCTGGACCGTTTCGAGCGGCAGTTGCCGGACGAGGGCGGGGTGTTGCAGCTGGGGCCGTTGCGGTTGCAGTTGCCGAGCCGTGAGCGGACTCTGGGGTTCCGGCAGGAGGAGTGGGTGGTGCGCCCGGGGAGCTTCTTCTACGTGCACGGGGCGGCTTCGGACGACCGGGGGCGGTTGGTGATGGCGGAGCCCGCCGGGGGTGGTGTCTTCGTGATGTCGGTGCGGACGGAGGAGGAGTTGCTCCGGGCGGAGCGGAACCGGAGCCGGTACTTCTGGATCTCCGGGTCGGTCCTCGCGGTGGGGGGCGTGGTGTCGCTGGTGGTGGGGCTGGTGTCCTGAGGGGCGTCGCCGGCAGGTCGGGCGGGGCGGCCGGGGCCGGTCTCGGCAAGGGCGGGGGCTCCGGTGGCTGCGGCCCGGGTGGGTGGTCAGTGGCGGGCGTGGGGGGCGTGGGCCAGGTCGTGGGCGGTCCGTCCGCCGGAGGTGGGGAGTCCGAAGGTGGTGAAGGCGGTGCGGGAGGGCAGCGGGTAGGCGGGGGTGTCGCTGAGGGTGTTGAGGATGGTGGCGCTGCGCCAGGCGGCGAGGCCGAGGTCGGGGGTGCCGACGCCGTGGGTGTGGCGTTCGGCGTTCTGGACGAAGACGGAACCGGTGACGGCCGGGTCCAGGACGAGCCGGTGGCGGTCGTCGACGCGGGGGCGGGCGGAGTTGTCGCGCCGCAGGTAGGGGTCGAGGGCGGCGAGCAGGGTGTCCAGCCGGCGTTCGCGGTAGCCGGTGGCGAGGACGACGGCGTCGGTGGTGAGGCGGGAGCGGGTGCCCTGCTGGTCGTGTTCCAGGTGGAGTTCGACCTTGGTGGTGCCCACGCGACCGGCGGTGCGCACCCGGACTCCGGGGGTGAGGTGGGCGTCGGGCCAGCCGCCGTCGAGGGTGCGGTGGTAGAGCGCGTCGTGGATGGCGGCGATGGTGTCGTGGTCGATGCCCTTGTAGAGCTGCCACTGGCGGGGTAGCAGGTCGTTCCGTACGGCTTCGGGGAGGGCGTGGAAGTAGCGGGTGTAGTCGGGGGTGAAGTGCTCCAGGCCGAGCTTGCTGTACTCCATGGGCGCGAAGGCGGGGGTGCGGGTGAGCCAGTGCAGGCCTTCGTGGCCGGCGGGCCGGTGGGTGAGGAGGTCGAGGAAGATCTCCGCACCGGACTGTCCGGAGCCGATGACGGTGACGTGGTCGGCGGCCAGCAGGCGCGCGCGGTGGTCGAGGTAGTCGGCGGAGTGGAGGACCGGGGCCTGGGGGGTTTCGGCGAGCGGCCGCAGCGGTTCGGGGATGTGGGGTTCGGTGCCGATGCCGAGGACGAGGTTGCGGGCGTGGGTGCGGCCGAGTGCGTGGGCTTCGCCGGCGGCGTCGAGGTGGGTGTAGTCGATCTCGAAGACCTGGTGTTCGTGGTTCCAGCGGACGGCGTCGACGTGGTGGCGGAAGTGCAGGTCGGGCAGGTTCTCGCTGACCCAGCGGCAGTAGGCGTCGTACTCGGTGCGCTCGGTGTGGAGGCGTTCGGCGAAGTAGAAGGGGAAGAGGCGTTCGCGGGTTCTGAGGTAGTTGAGGAAGGTCCAGGGGCTGGTGGGGTCGGCGAGGGTGACGAGGTCGGCGAGGAAGGGGACCTGGAGGGTGGCGCCTTCGATGAGGATGCCGGGGTGCCAGCGGAAGTCGGGGCGACTGTCGTAGAAGGCGGTGCGGAGGTGGTCCAGGGGGTGGGCGAGGGCGGCCAGGGAGAGGTTGAAGGGGCCGATGCCGATGCCGGCGAGGTCCAGCGGGTCGGTGGGGCTGGTGGCGGCCGGCGGCAGGGGGCGGGCGGCGGCGCGGGGGGTGGTGCTGGGTTCGCTGGTGGGGCGTTGGCTGGGAATGGTCATGCGGGGCGGGCGCCTTCCACGAGTTTGAGCAGGGTGGCGAGTTCGTCGTCGCTGGTGTGGGGGTTGAGCAGGGTGGCCTTGAGCCAGAGGCCGGTGGCGGTGGTGGCGCGGCCCAGCACGGCGTCGCCTGACCGCAGGAGGTCGCGGCGGATGGTGGCGAGGGTGGTGTCGTCGCTGCCGGTGGGGCGGAAGAGGACCGTGGTCAGGGGCGGGCGGGAGTGGAGTTCCAGGGCGGGGTGGGCCTCGACGAGGTCGGCGAGGGTCTGGGCGCGGGCCAGGGTGCGGTCGACGAGTTCGGCGAGGCCGCGGCGGCCGAGGGCGCCGAGGGTGACGGCGACCTTGAGGATGTCGGGGCGGCGGGTGGTGCGCAGGGAGCGGCCGAGGAGGTTGGGGAGGCCGGCGTCGGTGTCGTCGTCGGCGTTGAGGTAGTCGGCGCGGTGGTCGAGGGGGGCGAGGTCGCGGCTGTCGGGCACGGCGAGGAGGCCTGCGGCGACGGGCTGCCAGCCGAGTTTGTGCAGGTCCAGGGTGACGGTGTGGGCGCGGTGGAGGCCGGTGAGCACTGCCCGGTGGGTGTCGCTGAGGAGGAGGGGGGCGCCGTAGGCGGCGTCGACGTGGAAGCGGGCGCCGTGGGTTTGGGCGGTGTCGGCGAGGGCGGGCAGCGGGTCGACGGCTCCGGCGTCGGTGGTGCCGGCGGTGGCGACGAGCAGCAGCGGCGGGGGCTCCTCGGTGGTGGTCGCGCGCCGCAGGGTGTGGAGGGCTGCTGCCGCGGCCTGGGGGGCGAGGGTGCCGTCGGGGGTGGGAACGGTGACGGGTTCGGGGAGGCCGAGCAGCCATGCGGCGCGGTGGATGCTGTGGTGGGCGTTGGCGCCGCAGACGATGCGCAGGGGCGGGGTGGTCGTGGTGCGGCGGGGGTGCGCCTCGCGGGCGAGGAGGACGGCGAGCAGGTTGGACTCGGTGCCGCCGGTGGTGACGAGAGCGTCCGCGCTGGGGGCGGCGCCCGGGGAGGGCCCGGTGGTGGTGCGGGGCGCGGGGACGCCGGGGAGCCGGGTGGCGGTGGCGGGGTAGACGAGGGCGGCGAGGGTGCGGGTGACGCGGCTCTCCAGGGCGGAGGCGGCGGGGGCCTGGTCCCAGGAGTCCATGGAGGGGTTGAGGGCGCTGGCGGCGAGGTCGGCGGCGGTGGCGACGGCGAGCGGCGGGCAGTGCAGGTGGGCGGCGCAGTGGGGGTCGGCGGGGTCGGCGGCGCCGCGGGCGAGGGCGCGGACCAGGGTGCGCAGGGCTCGGTGGGGGCCGACGCCCTGTTCGGGGAGGGTCTCGGGCCAGGCGGCGCGGAGGGAGCGGGCGACGGCGTCCGGGCCGCCGGGCGGGAGGGGTCCGGCACGGTCGGCGGCGCCCTGGGCGAGGGCGTCGAGGACGGTGGCGAGGAGCGGACGCAGCGCTTCCGGGCCTCGGGGGCCGCCGGCGAGTGCGCCGGCGGCGGTGGCGGGGACGGACATCGACGCGCCCTTCTTGCACGGAACGTGCAGCGCAGGAGCTGACTTAGGGTTACCTAAGCTAGCGTCAGTGGTTCCGTGTCGCCGCTCGTTCGGCACGCGACCACTCGTACGTGGGACAGCGGTTCGAGTGGGCCGCGGGAGTCTGCTATGGGGCGCGGTGCGGGTGGGTGGCTCCCGCGCCGGCCCCGCCGCCGTCCCGGGTGGGGGCAGCGCCCGCCCCGGGTGAGGTTGCCCGTCCCGGGCTCGGGGACTGCGTCCGGCTCGGGTGACCCACGGCTCGGCCGGGGCTGCACCTACTGCGGGAGGGGCTGCTTTCGGCTCGGGTGGGATCACGACGGGACCGGCTTGCGGGGGCGTCCTCGGGCGGCGGGGAGCAGGACGGCGAAGTCCCCCGCCGGGCACCGGAGCCCGGGCAGAGCGCCGGGGCGACCGGCCGGGCGACGGTCCCCGGGCGCGGGAGGGGAGAGTCCCCGGCACGCCGAGCGACGCGGGGCCGCCCCGGAAGGGCGGGGCCCCGCGTCGCTCGGCGTGCCGGTACCGCCGTGCGGCCTCAGACGGCGGTGCCCCTCCCCCAGGCTTCGCGGACGCGCAGGGCCCGCGCCAGGTCGTCGAGCTGGTCGTCCAGTTCGCGGCGGAGTGCGGGGGTCGGCTCGGTGCCGGGGGCGGGGTCGTCGAGGAGCCGGCGGCCGAGGGTGAGGAGGTGAGCGTCCACGAAGGGTGCGGGGAACGCCTGGCGGCCGGCGGCGCGGGCGAGGGTGGGGCCGCGTCGGGCGGCGAGGGTGAGGGCCGCCGGGAAGTAGCGGGGGACGTACTCCCCGAGCAAATCGAGCTGTTCGGGGTTCCAGAAGCCGGCGGCCGTCGCGTTGAAGAGGTAGTTCGAGAGCTCGGCGTCCGGGTCGTCGGTGAACAGGGCTTCCCAGGCGGCCTGTTTGGCGGCGGGGTCGGGCAGTGCCGCGCGGCAGCGGGCCGCGCCCTGCTGTCCGACGGCGCTGGGGTCGCGTTCCTCTTCGGCCTGGACGTCCTCGGGGGTGAGGGCGCCGAGGACCGCGAGGCGTCCCAGGATGCGCCAGCGCAGTTCGGGGTCGAGGGCCGGTCCGCCGGGTACGGACTCGCCGGACAGCCAGTCGGCGAGCGGGTCGGGGACGGCGGCGCTGTCGATGAAGGTGCGGGTGGCGGCGAGTCGCAGGCCCTGCCGGCTGCCGTGGGCCGGTCCTTCGGTGTGGCGCAGGATGGCGCGGCAGGTCTCGCTGAGGGTGGTGAGGGCGGCGGGCCGGTCGGCCGGCGGGAGGTAGCGGTCGGCCACCTGGTTGCGGGCGAAGGCGAGGACGCCCTGGACGACGGCGGTGTCGCTCTCGGTGGGGAGGTGGGCGCGGACCGTCTCCAGGTACTCGCGGGGGTCGAGGAGGCCGTCGCGGACCATGTCGCGGGCGGTGTTCCAGGCCACGGCCCGGCTGAGCGGGGCGGGCAGGCCGGAGAGGCTGGTGCGCAGGGTGCGCCAGGAGGCCTCGTCGAGGCGGACCTTGGCGTAGGTGAGGTCACCGTCGTTGGGGAGGACGAGGGCGGGGCGGCTGCCTGCCGCGTCGTGCCGGGCGGGGTGCGCGGGGTCGGCGGGGACGTCGAGTTCGAGGCGGGGGCGGGCGGTGAGGCGGCCGGGGGTGGTCGGGTCGTGGTCGTAGAGGCCGACGGCGACGCGGTGGGGGCGGGCGGGTCCGGTGGGGTCGGTGTGGCCGAGGCTGAGGTGCCAGCGGCCGTCGGACCCGCCGGTGGTGCGGGTGGTGAGGGTGTCGACGCCGGTGGTGCGCAGCCAGGCGGCGGCCCAGGCGTGGACGTCGCGGTCGGTGGCGCCGGCGAGGGAGTCGAGGAAGTCGGCGAGGGTGGCGTTGCCGAAGCGGTGCCGGGAGAAGTGGGCGTTGATGCCGGCGAGGAAGTCCTTCTCGCCGATCCAGGCGACGAGTTGGCGCAGCGCGGAGGCGCCCTTGGCGTAGGAGATGCCGTCGAAGTTGAGGAGCGCGGAGGCGGTGTCGAGGACGTCGGTGGGGGCGACGGGGTGGGTGGAGGGGCGCTGGTCGGCGTCGTAGCCCCAGCCCTTGCGGCTGACGGCGAACTGGGTCCAGGTGTCGGTGAAGCGGCTGGCCTCGGTGAGGACCTGGTAGCCCATGTACTCGGCGAAGGACTCGTTGAGCCAGATGTCGTCCCACCAGGCGAGGGTGACGAGGTCGCCGAACCACATGTGGGCCATCTCGTGGGCGATGACCATGCCGCGGCTCTGGCGTTCGGTGTCGGTGACGGCGGAGCGGAAGACGAAGTCCTCGCGGAAGGTGACCAGTCCGGGGTTCTCCATGGCGCCGGCGTTGAACTCGGGGACGAACGCCTGGTCGTAGGAGTCGAAGGGGTAGGGCTCGTCGAAGAGGACGTGGTAGCGGTCGAAGCAGCGGCGGGTGAGGTCGAGGATCTCGTCGGCGTCCAGGTGGGGGGCGAGGGAGCGGCGGCAGTGGACGCCGAAGGGGAGGCCGGCGTGCTCGGTGCGCACCGAGTGCCAGGGGCCGGCGGCGAGGGCGACGAGGTAGGTGGGGAGCGGCGGGGTGGTGGCCAGGCTCCAGTGGCCGGGGCTCTGCGGGTCCTGGGTGGCGATGCCGTTGCCGAGGACGGTCCAGCCCTGCGGGGCGGTGACGCCGAGGTCGAAGGTGGCCTTGAGGTCGGGCTGGTCGAAGGCGGCGAAGACGCGTTGGACGTCGTCGAGGAAGAGCTGGGTGTAGACGTAGTCCTCGCCGTCGGCGGGGTCGGTGAAGCGGTGCAGGCCCTCACCGGTGTGGGAGTAGGCCATGGTGGCCTCGACGTGGAGTTCGTGCTCGCCGGCGGCCAGGGCGGGCAGGGGGAGGCGGTTGTCGTCGAGGGTGGTGGTGTCCAGGGGGGCGCCGTCGATGGTGGCGCCGTGGAGGTGGACGGGTTTGAGTTCGACGAAGGTTCCGGGAGCGTCGGCCTCGGTGGGAGCGGCGCCCGCCCGCACGCTGAAGCGGATGGTGGTCGAGGAGGTGAAGTGCTCCTGGCCGCCGGTGAGGTCGAGGTGCACGTCGTAGTGGTGGACGTCGAGGAGACCGGAGCGGTTCTGCGCTTCTTCGCGCTGTAGTGCGGGCATGCCGTCATGCTGCCTCATGGGGCCGAGGGCCCGCACGGGAACCGGGGCGGTCGCCGCGGGGCGGTCACGGTGGGGTGGGGCGGTGGTGCGGGGGGCGGTGCGCGGTGGCGGCGGGTGGTGCCGGGTCGGTGGTGCGCAGCAGGGGCGGGTCGTCGGGGTCGGGTATCCGGGTGGACCAGCCGCCGGGGACGGCGCGGCCGGCCTGGGCGCGGAAGCGGACGGGGGCGGTGCCCACGCGGCGGGTGAACAGGCGGCTGAAGTAGGCGGGGTCGTCGTAGCCGACGCGGCGGGCGATGGCGGCGACGGGGAGTTCGGTGGCGGCCAGGAGTTCCTTGGCGCGGCCGAGGCGGATGCCCAGGAGGTAGTCCTTGGGGCTGCAGCCGGCGCCGCGGCGTACCGCGCGGCGCAGTTCGGCGGGGGTCATGCCGTGGCGGGCGGCGTGGCCGGCGATGGTGAGGGGGAGGAAGGCGTCGCGGGCCAGGGCGGTGAGGACGGGGTCGCCGTCGGCGTCGGTGTCGGCGCGGGCCCGACGCAGGGCGACGAGCAGTTCGGGGACGGCGGCGGCGGTCTCCACCTCCAGCAGCGGGTTGCCGCGGCGGGCGGCGCGGGCGATGCGGGAGACGGCGGCGCGGGGGGTGGCGGTGTCGGTGAGGGGGACGACGGGGCGGTCGGGTTCGATGTAGCCGAGTTCGGTCCAGGCGGTGGTGGCGGGGCCGGTGAAGTCGACGAAGCTCTCGTCCCAGCCGGTGTCGGGGTCGGCGCCGTAGTGGTGGGGGACGCCGGGGACCAGCCACAGCAGGGCGGGGGCGGTGACGGTGCGGCGTCGTCCGTCGGGGGTGGTGTACCAGCCGCGGCCGGCGCTGATGACGACGGCGACGTGGTGGTCCAGGACGCGGGGCCCGACCGGCGGCAGGGTGCCGTGTTGCAGGCCCACGCCGAGGCAGACCAGGCCGAGCCGGTGGAGGGCCGGGCCGGGCGTGAAGTACCGCATCCAGGTGTGGTACATCCCTGGCTCCTCTCGGCCTCGGTGTTTCCGGCTCGGGGTTCGGGGCTGCGGGTCTTCCGTCCAACCGGTGTCGATCTTTGTCCATGGACGCCGTGCGGGCCAGGGGCGAGGGTGGGCGCGGGTTGTGAGAAGCGACGCACACAGGGGTGGCGAGGAGTCGGCATGGTCGGTGGCGGTGGTGGGGGCGGTGCCCGTTTCGCGGTCGGGGAGCGGGGGTTCGCGCTGGACGGTGAGCCGGTGCGGTTGCTCTCCGGGGCCCTGCACTACTTCCGGGTGCACGAGGCGCAGTGGGGGCACCGGCTGGCGATGGTGCGGGCGATGGGCCTGAACTGCGTGGAGACCTACGTGCCGTGGAACCTGCACGAGCCGTCGCCGGGCCGGTACCGGGACGTGGCGGCGCTCGGGCGGTTCCTGGACGCGGTGGCGGGGGCGGGGTTGTGGGCGCTGGTGCGGCCGGGGCCGTACATCTGCGCGGAGTGGGAGAACGGCGGGTTGCCGCACTGGGTGACGGGGCCGTTGGGGCGGCGGGTGCGGACCCGGGACGCGGAGTGGTTGCGGCTGCTGGACGGCTGGTTCGAGCGGTTGCTGCCGCAGGTGGTGGAGCGGCAGGTGTCGCGGGGCGGGCCGGTGCTGATGGTGCAGGTGGAGAACGAGTACGGCTCCTGGGGCAGCGACCGGGTGTATCTGGAGCACCTGGCGGCGCGGTTGCGGGGGCTGGGGGTGGAGGTGCCGCTGTTCACCTCGGACGGGCCGGAGGACCACATGCTCAGCGGGGGTTCGGTGCCGGGTGTGCTGGCGACGGCGAATTTCGGGGCGGGGGCGCGGGAGGCGTTCGAGGTGGTGCGCCGCCACCGGTCGGTGGGGCCGCTGATGTGCATGGAGTTCTGGTGCGGCTGGTTCTCGCACTGGGCGGCGGCGGACGGCACGGTGGAGCCGGTGGTGCGGCGGGAGGCGGCGGACGCGGCGGGGGCGTTGGCTCAGGTGCTGGAGTGCGGGGCGTCGGTGAACGTCTACATGGCGCACGGGGGGACGAACTTCGCCGGGTGGGCGGGGGCCAACCGGGCGGGCGCCCTGCACGACGGGGCGCTGGAGCCGACGGTGACCTCTTACGACTACGACGCGCCGATTGACGAGCGGGGCCGGGTGACGGAGAAGTTCCGGCTGTTCCGGGAGGTGCTCGCCGGGTACGCGGCCGGTCCGCTGCCGCCGGTGCCCGCTGCGGAGCCGGTGCTGGAGCGGCCGGTGCCGGTGGAGTTGACGCAGTGGGTGGCTGCGCCGGAGTTGCTGGCGGGGCTGGGTGGCCCGGAGGTGGTCTCGGGCGTGGCACCGGCCTTCGAGGAGCTGGACGTGGACCGGGGGGTGGTGCGGTACCGCTTCGAGGTGCCCGGGCCGCGGCAGCCGTATCCGTTGCGGGCGGTGGGGTTGCGGGACCGGGCGGTGGTGTATGTGGACGGGGTGCGGCGCGGGGTGGTGGAGGGGGAGGACGTGCTGCTCGGGGAGGTCGCGGGCCCTGCCGTGGTGGAGTTGTGGGTGTCCTCGCTGGGGCGGGTGAACTACGGGCCGCGCACCGGTGAGGCGAAGGGGCTGACCGGTGGGCTGCTGCACGAGCGGCAGTACCTGCACGGGGTGCGCTCGCGCGGGCTGCGGCTGGACGCGTGGGAGGACGCGGCGGCGGTGGCTCGGCTGCCGTGGCGGGCGTTGCCGGACGCCGGGGAGGAGGTGCCGGGTGGTCCGGGGCCGGCGGGGCTGTTCCGGGGGGTGTGCGAGGTGGCGGGGGCGGGTGACGCCGCGCTGGAGTTGCCGGGCTGGGAGCACGGTTTCGCGTGGGTCAACGGTTTCTGCGTGGGCCGCTACCGGGCGGTGGGGCCGCAGGTTTCGCTGTATGTGCCGGGGCCGGTGGTGCGGGAGGGGCGTAACGAGGTGTGGCTGTGGGAGCTGGAGGGTTCCCCGCCGCCGGCCGGGGTGGGCGCGGCGGCGGGGGCGGTGCGGCTGGTGCCCTGAGGGGGCGGGGTGGGCGGACGCCCCGGGTGTTGCCGGCGCTCCGGGGCCCGGGGGCTCACCAGCGGTGGTGGACCTGGGCGCGGATGCGGCGGTCGTAGAGGTCGCTGATCGCGGTGAGGGTGTTCTGGTCGAGCGGGGGCAGGTCGGCGGCGGCGGCGTTGGCGCGGGCCTGTTCGGGGGCGCGGGCGCCGGGGATGACGGTGGTCACGCCGGGTTGCTGGATGATCCACCGCAGGGCGGTCTGGGCCGGGGTGGCGCCCTCGGGGGCGAGGGCGGCGAACTCGGCGGCGGCCTCGACGCCGGTGGCGAAGTCGACGCCGGAGAAGGTCTCGCCCTGGTCGAAGGCCTCGCCGTGGCGGTTGAAGGTGCGGTGGTCGTCGGCGGCGAAGACGGTGTCGGCGGTGTACTTGCCGCTGAGGAGGCCGGAGGCGAGGGGGACGCGGGCGATGACGGCGACGCCTGCCTCCCGGGCCGCGGGGAGGACCCGCTCCAGCGGCTTGGTGCGGAAGGGGTTGAGGATGATCTGGAGGCTGGCGAGGTTCGGGTGGGCCAGCGCGGTCAGGGCTTCCTGGCAGGTTTCGACGCTGACGCCGTAGCGGGCGATGCGCTCCTCGGCGACGAGGGTCTCCAGGGCGTCGAAGACCTCGTCGCTGGCGTGGACGGGGCCGGGCGGGCAGTGGAGCTGGACCAGGTCGAGGCGGTCGGTGGCCAGGTTGCGGCGGGAGCGGTCGGTCCAGGCGCGGAAGTTGTCCAGGACGTAGTTCTCCGGGAGCTGTTCGGCGCGGCGGCCCATCTTGGTGGCGACGGTGACGGCTTCGCGTTCCGCGGCGGTCCGGCCGGCCAGGAACGCGGCGATGGTCTGCTCGCTGCGGCCGTCGCCGTAGACGTCGGCGGTGTCCAGGAAGGTCACGCCGGCTTCCAGGGCGGCGTCGAGGACGGCGTGGGCGTCCTTCTCCTCGACCTCGCCCCAGTCGGCGCCGAGCTGCCAGGTGCCGAGGCCGACGACCGACAGCGGCTTGTCCAGTTTGTCGCTTGCACGCTTCTCCATGGGACCAGTGTCGCAGTCGGGGCGCGGTGGGCGGCGGGCCGTGTGGGGCGGGTCCGGCCGCACCGCGGTGAGGGGTGCGGCCGGACCGGGGCGGGTGGCGTGTCAGACCTCGCGCACCTCGAAGGCGTCCAGGGCGAACTCGGCGGTGCCGTCGTCCCCGGTCTTGCGCAGCCCGACCCACGCCTCGCCGTCGGCGGGGGCGGTGAACTCGTAGCTGTGGGTGGCGGGTTCGTGGGCGACGGGCAGGGGCTCGCGGCTCAGTTCCCGGGTGGCGGGCGCGTCGGCGGCGGTGATCCAGGCGTACTGGTCGGCGACGCCGTTCTCGAAGCGGAAGGTCACCCGGTAGCGCCTGCCGGGGAGGAAGCGGACGCTGTGCGGCACCGTCCGGTAGACCAGGCCGGTGTTCTCGCCGCGGGACTTCAGCGACTGGGTGCCGTCGACGATGTCGTCGATCGCCTTGCCGTTCCAGCCGCGCTGGGTGTAGCGGGCGTGGCGTTGTGCGACGTGGGTGCGGGGGTCGGTGGTGCCGCCCGCGTCGCCCTTGTAGAAGACGCCCCAGCCCTGCGGGACGTGTTCGAAGTCCTCGGCGGCCACGAGGCCGGCAGCGGGCTGCGGTCTGCCGGTCGCGACGACGCGGACGTTGTCGAAGCGGACGCGCGCCTCGCCCTTGCCGGCGCCGAGGGTGAGGGTGGCGGGGCCGCCGCCCTCGGGGACGGTGAAGAGGGTGAACATGCGCTGGAAGCGGGTGCCGGACTTGCGGTCGGCCGCGACGAAGTTGGCGGCGGTGGAGGTCTGCGTCCAGTTGACGGCCCGGACGCCGTCGGCGGTGGTGACGGCGAGTTCGGCGCGGCGCCGCTGTCCGGCCTCGGTGCCCACCTCGACGTCGGCGCTCGCGACGTACCGGCCGGGCGTCAGGCGGCGCAGCCGCTGCGAGACGGTGGCCGGGGCGCCGGCGGGCAGGACCAGTTCGTAGTCGCCGAGGTCGTTGCGGCGGACCTCGGCGGCGCCGGTGACCTGCCAGGCGTCGAGGGTGCCGGAGTGGAAGCCGGGGTCGGCCAGCGCGGTGCCCTCGCCCCAGCCGGGGTCGGGCTGTGCGGGGGCCCGGTGCCGGTACACGACGTAGGCGGTCTTCGGCTCGGCGGTGAGGGTGAGGTGCCCGTCGTGGACGGCGAGGCGCTGTTCGTCGGAGCGGCCCTGGTCGGTGAGGCGGTGGACGTGGACGGTGGTGGCCTTCGCCCAGCCGCGGGGCAGCTGCCAGGTGCTGGTGCCGCCGCCGGGGTGGTAGTGGTACAGCTTGTCCGGGTCGGTGGCGTTGCGGGGCTCCCAGGGCAGCAGGTAGCGGCCGTCCTCGTAGACGAGGCGGTCGTCGGTGATGATGCGGCGGGTCCCGTCGGCGTCGGTGACCCGGGTACGGGTGGGACCCTCGAAGGTGACGGTGTGCTCGGTCCAGGTGCTGATGGGGTAGGCCTGGAGGTACTTGGCGGGCAGGGCGTCGCGCCAGACGATGTCGAGGAAGGCGTTCCAGTCGGTCTTGCCGGTCCAGCCCTCGAAGTTGCCCATGCGTCCGGCGCCGAGCAGGGTGGGCCACCTGTCGGCGAAGACGTCCTTCTGGTGGTTGCGGACGAAGCGGATGAGCTGGGAGTTGACGCCGCGGGAGGTGTCGGGGCCGTAGTCGGTCTCGTTGGCCCAGTGGGACCACAGTGCGGAGCGTTCCAGGCCGTTGGCGAACTCGGTGGCGAGCTGCCAGCCCTGTTCGTGCAGGTGTGCCTGGAGGGCGTCGGAGTTCCAGCCGGACTCGCGGAAGACGTCGATGTAGAGCATGTTCAGGGCCGGGTCGGTCTCCCGGCGCAGTTGCCGGAGGCGGGCGGCGATGTCGCCGGAGACGAGGTCGCGGCGCGGGTCGATGCGGTAGGACTGGTCGAGCCAGTCCCACTGCGGGTCGTCCTTGTCCACGAGGGTCTCGGAGAAGGCGTGCGCGACGGGGTAGGACTCGGTGGCGTTGATGTGGACGGCGAAGTCGCTGTTCCACTTCTTTCCCGCCCGCACGCAGGTGTTGAGGTCGGCGAGGCCGCCGGCGCAGGTGTTGTAGTTGCCGCCGTAGTCGGGGTGCGCGGAGTCGTGGCCTTCGGACTGGTAGCCCTTGAGCAGCGTGAACTGGCGTAGTCCGTCGGTGGCCAGCGCGATGCGTTTGACGTTGTCGAGGGCGGCCAGGAACGGGGTGGTGGCCTGGCTGGCGAAGTTGTAGGGGATGTGGGAGACGACGCGCAGGTGTGTCTCCTCGGCGCCGGGCGGGTCGGTCATGATGTCGCGGAAGGCGATGGCGGCGTCCTGCCAGTCGGTCTTCCCGTCGCCGTTGCGGTCGCCGGTGACGATGACGGTGACCTGCGGCAGCGGTTCGGTGGCGGCGAGGGGCTGCCCGGCCGCGCGGTGGGTGAACTGGCCGCAGCCGAGGCGGGCGGTGACCTTGCCGCCGCTGCGGACCGTGCGCCGCCACAGCCGGCCGTTCTCCCAGGTCTGGTCGGCGCCGCTGGGCTGGTCCCAGACGGTGTTGGTCTCGATGGCGGCGGCGAGGTGGTCGGTGGCGAGGACGGCGTAGGCGCAGCCGGTGGCGGTGGTCTGGAGCGGGGTGTCGGCGCTGACCGTCACCTTCGTGTCGCCGCTTTGGGCCTTGTCGAGTTCGAGGCGGGCGGCGAGGAGCGTCGCTCCCGGTTGGTCCTCCCGCACGGCGAGGAAGGCGAGTTCGGGGAGGTGCAGGGTCCCCACGCGCAGCGCCTCGGTCTCGTGGATGTCGGTGACGCGCCAGGTCACGGTGGAGTGGTGGACGCGTATCTCGACGGTGATCCGGGTGCCGCCGTCGAAGGTGAGGAGGTAGCGGGCGTGGTCGGCGGCGAGGGTGGTGGTGACGGCCGGGGTGCGGGCGGTGGAGTCGATGACGACCTGGGTGACGCTCTCGTCGTGTCCGTGCAGGGTGGCGCCGGTGGCGCGGTCGGTGTAGTCGACGATGCGGGGGAAGGCGCGGTCGACCGTCACCCGGAGGGTGTCGGACCGGAGCACGGCGGTACCGGCGTCGGCTGCGACCGCGTCGGGGGCGGTGGCCAGGGGCAGGGCGGTGGCGATGCCGGTGAGGGCGGTGGTGACGACGACGCCCCGGCGGGTGGGCCCGTGCCCGGCGCCGGCCGGCCCGGCCGCCGCGTCCGGTGCCGGCCGGGGGTGGCGGCTGGGGGCGTCCTTCGGTTCTCTCGCGTCGTTCACGCGCGTGTCCTCCTCGCACCGGCGGTGGGTCTGGTCCGCCCAGGGTGGGGTGGGGGCGTGAGGGGCGCTATGGACAAAGGAGCGGGCTGTGTTGGACTTAGGGGTCCTTGCCATATGCCCGCCCGGGCCGCGTGGTCTGGCACCGCACCTCGCGGCGTTGCCGAAAAGCCCTGGTAGCTCCGCTACGAGGACCCTCCGGCGCCTTGCGATGCACGGCACCGGACCACGCGACCTCATCGGACGCTCATATGGCAAGGACCCCTAACGGTCGGGTCCGGGCGGCAGCCGGAGGGAAGTGCGCGGGCGGGGTCCTGCCTCCTGTGGAGGTCGGCTGCCGCGGCCTGTGTGCTCTCGCCGTGGGCACGGCTCGGGGCGGCCCCGGGCCGTCGGGGGCGGGGCCGGGCCGGCCGCGGGGGACGGCGGCGGCCCGGGGCCGGGGCCCGTCAGCCCCCCAGTTCCGCCGCCGCCTTCCGGATGTCGGGGGCGAAAGTGCTCAGTTCGCTGTAGACGCCGGGCTTGCCGGGGGCGCCGCAGCCGTCGCCCCAGCTGACGATGCCGGTCTGGACCCAGGCGCCGGGACCGGACCTGCGGAAGAGGGGTCCGCCGGAGTCGCCCTGGCAGGTGTCGACGCCGCCCAGCCTGACCTGTCCGGCGCACAGTTCGTCGGAGGGCAGGAACGCGGAGCCGTAGGCGCGGGCGCACACCGCGTCCTCGACGTAGGGCACCTGGGCCTTGAGCAGGGCGCGTTGCTGTTCGCCGCCCTCACCCGCGGCGCCCCACCCGGCGACGAAGAAGGTGCCGTTGTTCCAGGTGGTGGTGTCGGCGATGGGGAGCGTCGGCAGGTCGAGCGGCTTGGCGAGTTTCACCAGGGCCCAGTCCCGGCCCTTCCCTTCGTAGCCGGGGGCGCGCACCACGCGGGTGGAGGTGGTGCGCAGGGCTGCGGGGTTGTCGAGGTGGACGACGCCGGCGGTGACGGTCAGGGAGGTGTCGGGCCCGCTGCGGTCGACGCAGTGGGCGGCGGTGAGGACGAGGTCCTTGCTGTAGAGGGCTCCGCCGCAGCCCACGGAGAGGCGTACGACGAAGGGGAACTCGCCCTGGATCGCGGGGGTGCCGCCGACCACGCCGGGGCCGTCGGTCTCCTCCGGGCGGGGCGCGGGGCCGCCGGGACGGCTGTGGTGGGCGGGGCCGCCGGCCGGGGGCGGCGGGAGGGGGCGGGGGCCGGCCGCGGCCTGGGCCGTGGTGCCGGGGAGTGCGGCGGCCAGGGCCAGGGCCGCGGTGAGGAGGACCGTTGCGGGGTGGGCGAGCGCGCTGCGCAAGGGACTGCCTTTCGGTGCGGGGCTGCGCGCCCGTCCCGCGTCCGTCGGGGCGGGCACCGTCGTCGGTCGATCGTCGGGCGGTGCCGGGTGTGTCGCAAGGCGTGGCGGGCCTGGCGGGTGAACGGTGCGGTGGCGGGTGCCGGACACCGGCGTGTCGGACACCGGGTGCGTGCGTGCCGGGTGCGTGCGGTGCCGGCGGGCGTACAGTCGGGGTGTGCCAGCCGGTGCTCGGGGCGGCGCGGTCGCCCATGGTTTCCCTCACCTCGCCACGGTCGGTGAGGCGCTGACGGCGTTGTTCACGCGGGTGTCCCAGGAGACGGTCAGCACCTTCCCGCTCAGCGTGGCGCGTGCGGAGGTGACCTTCGCCGACGGTGACGACCTGGTCCTGGGGGTGCAGCGGGTGGCGCGGGTGATGACCTCGCACCTGCGGTTGCCGGACGCGCGGATCATCGTCTCCTTCCGGGACATGGAGTTCGCGGCCAATGTCGAACTGGCTTCGGGGCCGGAGTACTTCGTCGAGCTGAACGAACGGTTCCGTTCCCATCCGGAGGACGTGGGGGCGGCGCTGGCCCACGAGGTCACCCATGTCTACCTGCACCGGCTGGGGCTCAGGCTCGCGGACGAGCGGGCCGACGAGATCCTCACCGACACCGTCGCCACCTTCCTCGGGGCCGGGTGGCTGCTGCTGGACGCCTACCGGGAGTGGGGCGAGGCCTCGCAGAAGTTCGGCTACCTGACGCCGGAGGAGTTCGGGTACGTCATGGCGAAGCGGGCCGACTTCTTCGGGGAGGACCCGCGGCCGTGGTTCACCAGCCCGCAGGGGTACGAGGCGTACACCGCGGGTGCGGCGCGGGCACGCCAGGAGTGGCGGCGTCCGCCGCTGGCCGCCGCGGGGTGGGCCGGCCGGCGCCGGTACGCCAGGGACCGCAGGGCGGCGGGCGAGGGGCGTCCGCCGAGCGCACCGGACGCGGTCGACTACACGTTCGAGGGTGGCCCCGGCGGGTTGCGGGTGACCTTCCCCTGCCCGACCTGCTGCCGCCGCAACCGCCTGCCGGTACGGGGCCGGGTCCGGGCGCGGTGCCCGCTGTGCCGGACGGTGCTGGAGTGCGACACCTGAGAGCGTCGGCGTTGCCGGTCCGCCCACTCCCCCGGGTGCTCCGGGCGCTGCGCAGCACCGGTCGCGGCGGGGTCCGCCTGCGGGCCCGGCCCTGGGGCGCTCGCCCCGCCCCGACCGTCCGTCCCGCGCGGGTGTCCGTGCCCGGTGCTCCGGCGGGCGGGTCACGGCATGCCGTGCAGCCAGTCCTTCTCCGGTGTGGCCTGCCGCATCAGGGCTGTGGCGTCCCCGGTGAGCGGTGTGCCGTGACCGACGCAGACGGCTCGCAGGCCGTCGAGCGCCGCCATCCGGTGGAAGGAGGCGATCGCCTGCGCCCGGTCGGTGTTGAAGGGGCCGAGAACGGCGCGGCCGGGTGCGGCGCCGACGGTGTCGCCGGTCAGGAGGGTGCCGGTGCCGGGCAGGTGGAGGGCGATGCTGCCGGGGGTGTGGCCGGGGACGTGCAGGACGTGCACCGGTCGGCCCCAGCCGTCGAGGGTGTCGCCGTCGTGGAGGACGGTGTCGACGGTGACGTGGCGCAGCGGGGGCTGCCCGGCCGCGGCGAGCCCGGCCTGCACCTGTGCCAGCAGGGGCCGTTCGCCGTCGGTGAGGGCGGGGGGCAGTTCGGGGGTGTGGCCCTGGATGACGGGTGCGTCGGCAGCTCCCGCCAGGACGCGTGCGCCGGTGGCCTCGACGAGGTCGGCGGCCGAGCCCATGTGGTCGATGTGGGAGTGGGTGAGGACGATCTGCCGCAGGTCGGCGGGGTGGGCGCCGAGCTGTGCCAGTGCGTCGAGGATCGCGGGTGCCGATCCGGGGACGCCGGTGTCGACCAGTGCCCAGCCGTCGTCCGGCAGGGTCAGGGCGTAGACGTGGCCGACTGGGAAGGGGAGGTGCCAGAGGTCGGGGGCGAGGCGGCGCGGTGCGGGGGTCTCCATGCCGGAGCTCTTTCCGGCGGGCACTCCGCGCGAACGCGGTTGCGCCGTGGGCGGATCGCGCTCAGGGGTCCTTGCCATATGAGCGTCCGATGAGGTCGCGTGGTCCGGTGCCGTGCATCGCAAGACGCCGGAGAGTCCTCGTAGCGGAGCTACCAGGGCTTTTCGGCAACGCCGCGAGGTGCGGTGCCAGACCACGCGGCCCGGGCGGGCATATTGCAAGGACCCCTGAGGGCGAACAGGGCGGCGGGGTCGGGGTGTTGGCGCCGGAAGCGCCGGCCTGAGGGGGCGCTGCGGGGCTGCGGACGCGCCGCTGTGGGCAGGCGGTCCCTAGACTCGGGCGCACCGGCCGGCCGGCCGGGGCCCGTCCGTACCGCTTCCGGGAGTGTTCCGCATGAGTCCGTCCATCGCCACCAACACCCGCGTCGACCTGGCGGGGCTGCTGGACTTCGTCCGCCCCCGGCACCGCGCGCTGCTGATCACCCGCCGTTCCGACGGCACGCCGCAGGCCTCGCCGCTGACCTGTGGGGTCGACGACTCCGGCCGCATCGTGATGTCGACCTACCCGGAGCGGGCCAAGACGCGCAACGCCCGCCACACGCCGTCGGTGAGCGTGGTGGTGCTCTCCGACGAGTGGAACGGGCCGTGGGTGCAGGTGGACGGCGAGGCCGAGGTGATCGACACGCCGGAGTCGGTGGAGCCGCTGGTGGAGTACTTCCGCAACATCTCCGGTGAGCACCCCGACTGGGACGAGTACCGCGAGGCGATGGTCCGCCAGGGCAAGTCGATCATCCGGGTCACGCCGCGGCGGTGGGGGCCGGTGGCCACCGGCGGTTTCCCGGCGCACCTGGTCGAGCAGGAGGGCTGAGCCGGGGCGCGGGTGGGCGGTGCACGGCGTCCGCCCGCCGGTCGGGGTGGCGGACGGACGCCGTGCCGTGTTCCGTACGCCGTTGTACGGGACATCCGTGGCGGGCCCGCGCGAGGCCGTGTCGGCGGCGCGGGCCCGGTGCGGGTGGCTAGACGGCCAGGGCCCGGTCGGTGGGCCGGATCGGCGCGTGCAGGGTGCTGCGCGTGCCGGTCAGGTGGGCGTCCACGGCCTTGGCCGCGGAGCGGCCCTCGGCGATGGCCCAGACGATGAGGGACTGGCCGCGGCCGGCGTCACCGGCGACGAACACGCCGGGGACGTTGGTCGCGAAGTGCTCGTCGCGGGCGATGTTGCCGCGGGCGTCGAGCTCCAGGCCGAACTGCTCGACGAGGCCGTTCTCCTGGTCGGTGCCGGTGAAGCCCATGGCCAGGGTGACGAGTTGGGCGGGGATCTTCCGCTCGCTGCCCTCGCGCTGCACGATCTTGCCGTCGACGAAGTCGACCTCGGTCAGGTGCAGCCACTGGACGTTGCCGTCCTCGTCGCCCTCGAAGTGGGTGGTGGAGACGGAGTAGAGCCGCTCGCCGCCCTCCTCGTGCGCGGAGGTCACCTTGTAGAGCATGGGGAAGGTCGGCCAGGGCTGGTGGGCGGCGCGCTCCTCCCCCGGCTTGCCCATGATCTCCAGCTGGGTGACGGACTTGGCGCCCTGGCGGTGGGCGGTGCCCACGCAGTCCGCGCCGGTGTCGCCGCCGCCGATGACGACGACGTGCTTGCCCTCCGCGGTGATCGGGGAGGTGACGTAGTCGCCCTCCTGCACCTTGTTGGACGGCGGCAGGTACTCCATCGCGAAGTGGATGCCGTTCAGCTCGCGCCCGGGCACCTTCAGGTCGCGGCTGGTGGTGGCGCCCGCGGCGATGACGACGGCGTCGTAGCGCTTGCGGAGCTTGGCGGCGTCGATGTCGCGGCCGATCTCCGTCTCGGTGCGGAACTTGGTGCCCTCCGCGCGCATCTGCTCGATGCGGCGGTTGATGTGGCGCTTCTCCATCTTGAACTCGGGGATGCCGTAGCGCAGCAGGCCGCCGATGCGGTCGGCGCGCTCGTACACCGCCACGGTGTGGCCGGCGCGGGTGAGCTGCTGGGCGGCGGCGAGGCCGGCGGGACCGGAGCCGATGACGGCGACGGTCTTGCCGGACAGGCGCTCGGGCGGCTGCGGGGTCACGTCGCCGTTGTCCCACGCCTTGTCGATGATGGAGACCTCGACGTTCTTGATGGTCACCGGCGGCTGGTTGATGCCCAGGACGCAGGCCGACTCGCAGGGCGCCGGGCACAGGCGGCCGGTGAACTCCGGGAAGTTGTTGGTGGCGTGGAGCCGCTCGATGGCCGCGGCCCAGTCCTCCCGGTAGGCGTAGTCGTTCCACTCGGGGATGAGGTTGCCCAGCGGACAGCCGTTGTGGCAGAAGGGGATGCCGCAGTCCATGCAGCGGCCGGCCTGCTTGCTCACGATCGGCAGCAGCGAGCCGGGGACGTAGACCTCGTTCCAGTCCCTGACGCGCTCCTGGACGGGGCGGGTCTTGGCGACCTCGCGGTCAGTGGTCAGAAAGCCCTTGGGGTCAGCCATTGGTCGCCGCCTCCATCATCTTCTCGTGGGTCTCGGACTCGGAGAGTCCGGCCTGCTCGGCGGCGTCCTTGGCGGCGAGCACTGCCTTGTACGTGGCGGGGAGCACCTTGCTGAACCGGGGCAGGGCCGCGTCCCAGTCGGCGAGCAGCCGCTGCGCGACGGTCGAGCCGGTCTCCTCGTGGTGGCGGCGCACGACGTCGTGCAGCCACTGGGAGTCCTCGTCGCCGACCGGGGTGACCGCGCTGCTCAGCTCGGGGTTGACGCGGGCGGGGTCGAGGTCGATGACGTAGGCGGTGCCACCGGACATGCCGGCGGCGAAGTTGCGGCCGGTCTCGCCGAGGACGACGGCGGTGCCACCGGTCATGTACTCGCAGCCGTGGTCGCCGACGCCCTCGGAGACGACCAGCGCGCCGGAGTTGCGGACGCAGAACCGCTCACCGACCTTGCCGCGCAGGAACATCTCGCCGCCGGTGGCGCCGTAGGCGAGGGTGTTGCCGGCGATGACGGAGTACTCGGCGAGGTGGTCGGCGGCGCGGTCGGGGCGGACCACGATCCGGCCTCCGGAGAGGCCCTTGCCGACGTAGTCGTTGGCGTCGCCCTCCAGCCGCAGCGTGATGCCGCGGGGCACGAAGGCGCCGAAGGACTGGCCCGCGGAACCGGTGAAGGTGATGTCGACGGTGTCGTCGGGCAGTCCCGCGCCGCCGAACCGCTTGGTCACCTCGTGGCCCAGCATGGTGCCGACGGTGCGGTTGACGTTGCGGATGGCGACCTGGGCGCGCACCGGCTGGGCGGCCTCGGCGCTCTCGGCGTTCAGGGCGTCGGCGGCCAGCTTGATGAGCTGGTTGTCCAGCGCCTTCTCCAGGCTGTGGTCCTGCGGGACGACCTGGTGGCGCACCGCACCCTCGGGCAGGTCCGGGACGTGCAGCAGCGGGGCGAGGTCGAGTCCCTGGGCCTTCCAGTGGTCCACCGCGCGCTGGGTGTCGAGGAGTTCGGCGTGGCCGACCGCCTCGTCCAGGGAGCGGAAGCCCAGCTCGGCGAGGAGCTCGCGGACCTCCTCGGCGATGTACTGGAAGAAGTTGACGATGAACTCGGGCTTGCCGCTGAAGCGCTCGCGCAGCGTCGGGTTCTGGGTGGCGATGCCGACCGGGCAGGTGTCGAGGTGGCAGACGCGCATCATGACGCAGCCGGAGACGACCAGCGGGGCGGTGGCGAAGCCGTACTCCTCGGCGCCGAGGAGGGCGGCGATGACGACGTCGCGGCCGGTCTTGAGCTGGCCGTCGGTCTGCACGACGATGCGGTCGCGCAGGCCGTTGAGGAGCAGCGTCTGCTGCGTCTCGGCCAGGCCCAGCTCCCAGGGTCCGCCCGCGTGCTTGAGGGAGGTCAGCGGGGAGGCGCCGGTGCCGCCGTCGTGGCCGGAGACCAGGACGACGTCCGCGTGGGCCTTGGAGACGCCCGCCGCGACCGTGCCGACGCCGACCTCGGAGACCAGCTTCACGTGGATGCGGGCCCGGGGGTTGGCGTTCTTCAGGTCGTGGATGAGCTGGGCGAGGTCCTCGATGGAGTAGATGTCGTGGTGCGGCGGCGGCGAGATCAGGCCGACGCCCGGGGTGGAGTGCCGGGTGCGGGCGACCCAGGGGTAGACCTTGTGGCCGGGCAGCTGGCCGCCCTCGCCGGGCTTGGCGCCCTGGGCCATCTTGATCTGGATGTCGTCGGAGTTGACGAGGTACTCGCTGGTGACGCCGAAGCGGCCGGAGGCGACCTGCTTGATGGCCGAGCGGCGCGCCGGGTCGTAGAGGCGCTCGGGGTCCTCGCCACCCTCGCCGGTGTTGGACTTGGCGCCGAGCTGGTTCATGGCGATGGCGAGGGTCTCGTGGGCCTCGCGGGAGATGGAGCCGTAGGACATGGCTCCGGTGGAGAACCGCTTGACGATCTCGCTGACCGGCTCGACCTCGTCCAGCGGGACCGAGGGCCGCTCGCTCCTGAAGCCGAACAGGCCGCGGAGCGTCATCAGGCGCTCGGACTGCTCGTTGATCCGGGCCGTGTACTGCTTGAAGACGTCGTAGCGGCCGGAGCGGGTGGAGTGCTGGAGGCGGAAGACCGTCTCGGGGTCGAAGAGGTGCGGCTCGCCCTCGCGGCGCCACTGGTACTCGCCGCCGATGTCCAGGCGGCGGTGGCTGGCGCTGATGCCGGTGGCCGGGTAGGCCTTGGCGTGGCGGCGGGCCACCTCCTCGGCGATGACGTCGAGGCCGGCGCCGCCGATCTTGGTGGTGGTGCCGTGGAAGTAGGTGTCCACCAGCGCCTGGTCCAGGCCGACGGCCTCGAAGACCTGGGCGCCGCGGTAGGAGGCGACGGTGGAGATGCCCATCTTGGACATGACCTTCAGGACGCCCTTGCCGAGCGCCTTGATGAGGTTGCGCTGGGCCTGCTCGACGTCGACGCCGGGCAGGAAGGTGCCCTCGCGGACCAGGTCCTCGACCGACTCCATCGCCAGGTAGGGGTTGACGGCGGCGGCGCCGAAGCCGATGAGCAGCGCGACGTGGTGGACCTCGCGGACGTCACCGGCCTCCACCAGCAGGCCCGCCTGGGTGCGCTGCTTGGTGCGGATGAGGTGGTGGTGGACGGCGGAGGTGAGCAGCAGCGACGGGATCGGGGCGTGCTCGGCGTCGGAGTGCCGGTCGGAGAGCACGATGAGGCTGGCGCCGTCGGCGATCGCGGACTCGGCCTCGGAGCAGATCTCGGCGATGCGGGCGGCGAGCGCCTCGCCGCCGCCGGAGACGCGGTAGAGCCCGGAGAGGGTGACCGCGCGCATGTCGGGCATGTCGCCGTCGGCGTTGACGTGGATGAGCTTGGCCAGCTCGTCGTTGTCGATGACGGGGAAGGGCAGGGTGACGCTGCGGCAGGACTCCGCGGTGGGCGCCAGGATGTTGCCCTGCGGGCCGAGCGAGGAGATCAGGGAGGTGACCAGCTCCTCGCGGATGGCGTCCAGCGGCGGGTTGGTGACCTGCGCGAAGAGCTGCGTGAAGTAGTCGAAGAGCAGCCGGGGCCGGTCGGAGAGCGCGGCGATCGGCGAGTCGGTGCCCATCGAGCCGATCGGCTCGGCGCCGGCCTTGGCCATCGGGGCCAGCAGGACGCGCAGCTCCTCCTCGGTGTAGCCGAAGGTCTGCTGGCGGCGGGTGACGGAGGCGTGGGTGTGGACCACGTGCTCGCGCTCGGGCAGCTCGGGCAGCTCGATGAGCCCCTCGTCCAGCCACTGCTGGTAGGGGTGTTCGGCGGCGAGGCCGGCCTTGATCTCGTCGTCCTCGACGATGCGGCGCTCGGCGGTGTCGACCAGGAACATGCGGCCGGGCTGGAGGCGGCCCTTGCGGACGACCCGGGAGGGGTCGATGTCGAGCACGCCGACCTCGGAGGAGAGGACGACGAGGCCGTCGTCGGTGACCCAGTAGCGGCCGGGGCGCAGGCCGTTGCGGTCCAGGACGGCGCCGACCTGGGTGCCGTCGGTGAAGGTGACGCAGGCCGGGCCGTCCCAGGGCTCCATCATCGTGGAGTGGTACTGGTAGAAGGCGCGGCGGGCCGGGTCCATGGCGGGGCTGTTCTCCCACGCCTCGGGGACCATCATCAGCACCGAGTGCGGCAGCGAGCGCCCGCCGAGGTGGAGGAGTTCCAGGACCTCGTCGAAGGTGGCGGAGTCGGAGGCGTCCGGGGTGCACAGGGGGAAGAGCCGCTCCAGGCTGTCGCCGCCGTCGGGGCCGGCGAAGAGCGCCGAGCGCAGCTGCGACTCGCGGGCGCGCATCCAGTTGCGGTTGCCCTGCACCGTGTTGATCTCGCCGTTGTGGGCGACGAAGCGGTAGGGGTGCGCCAGCGGCCAGGAGGGGAAGGTGTTGGTGGAGAACCGCGAGTGGACCAGCGCGATGGCGGTGGCGAAGCGGCGGTCGGACAGGTCGGGGAAGAACGGCTCGAGCTGTCCGGTGGTGAGCATGCCCTTGTAGACGAGGGTGCGCGCGGAGAGCGAGGGGAAGTAGGTCCCGGCCTCGCGCTCGGCGCGCTTGCGCAGGCAGAAGGCCTTGCGGTCCAGGGCGATGCCGGTGGCCGCGCCGTCGCGGTCGGCGACGAAGAGCTGGGAGAAGGCCGGCATGGTGGCGCGGGCGCCGTTGCCGAGCATCTGCGGCGCGACGGGCACGACGCGCCAGCCGAGGACGGTCAGGCCCTCCTCGGCGGCGATGGCCTCGATGCGGGCGACGGCCTCGGAGGCCTCCTGGGCCTCGGCCGGGAGGAAGGCGATGCCGACGGCGTAGGCGCCGGCCTCGGGGAGCTCGAAGGTGACGTTCTCGCGCAGGAAGGCGTCCGGCACCTGGACGAGGATGCCCGCGCCGTCTCCGGAGTCGGCCTCGGCGCCGGTGGCGCCGCGGTGCTCGAGGTTGCGCAGGACGGTGAGGGCCTGGTCGACCAGCGCGTGGCTCGCCTCGCCCGTCAGGGTGGCGACGAAGCCGACACCGCAGGCGTCGTGCTCGTTGCGCGGGTCGTACATCCCCTGCTGGGCGGGGCGCCCGTCCATGGGCGACCAGGCGGCGCTGGCGCCGGTGATCGCGGAGTGCGTGGACGCGGAACGCATCGGCTCTCCCAACGTCGTCGTGGCATGTGGCGTGCCGAGGGACGACGCTGGCCCTCCGCAAAATTTTCGAGCAGGTTACAGGATGAAGGCCTTCTCGAAAACCGGAAAGGGCCTTCCAGGATGCGGACAGACAGACCGTCAGATCGGCGTGATCCGGGCGGGGTCGCCTGTCGGCCGACACCCACGGCACCGGCGTGGTTGCGCCCCGCGAGCCTCGTTGCTGGCAGGGGCCAGGGCCTTATGCCCGTGGTCGGCTGTGACGAAACCGAGAAGTAACACTTTAATTATGCGGGAGGCCGCATACTTTGCATAGCCCTGCTAGCTTACGGCCGTACCGAACAGGGCGCCCAGGGCGTAGGTCACACCGGCTGCCGCACCCCCCAGGGTGAGCTGCCGCAGTCCGCTGAACCACCAGCTCCGGGCCGTCACCCGGGCCACGATCGCCCCGCACCCGAACAGCCCCACCAGCGCCAGCAGCACTGCCGGCCACAGGGCGGCGGCCCCCAGCAGGAACGGCAGCACCGGCAGCAGCGCGCCCAGTGCGAAGGAGCCGAACGAGGAGACGGCGGCGACCAGCGGCGAGGGCAGGTCGGTGGGGTCGACGCCCAGCTCCTCACGGGCGTGCACCTCCAGCGCCCGTTCCGGTTCGGCCGAGAGCTGGGCGGCCACCTGGTGGGCGAGGTCGGGGTCCACGCCCCGTGAGACGTAGCGGGCCGCGAGTTCGTCGAGCTCGTCCTGCGGGTGGCTGCGCAGCTCGCGGCGCTCCACGTCCAGCTCGGCCTGGACCAGCTCGGCCTGCGAGGCCACCGAGGTGTACTCGCCGGCCGCCATGGAGAAGGCGCCGGCCGCCAGTCCCGCGAGGCCCGTGATGACGATGGTGTGCGGTGCCACCGAGCCGCCGGCCACACCGGTGATCAGCGCCAGGTTGGAGACCAGGCCGTCCATGGCGCCGAAGACCGCGGGGCGCAGCCAGCCGCCGTTGACGTCGCGGTGGGTGTGGTTGTCGCGGTGGGTGGAGAGGTCGTGGGGGGCGGCGGCGTTCGACCCGTCGCCCGGGGTGGCGGGGGTGGGCGCGCCGGTGCCGATCGTCCCGGTGGCTGGTATGACGGACATCGTGACGGACCTGCCTCGAGGGTCGCGAGGCGTGGGCCCGGGTGGCGCCTGCCTCTGCGTGGGTTCGACGGTAGGCGGATCAGCCCGGGCCGCGCCAGCAAGGAAGGCCGAACTTACTTCGCTGACCTGCGGTTTTACCGAAAACCAGGGAGCTCCAAGGGGCCTGCGGTCCCAGCTGCGGGCGGTGGAGTGGGGACGGGGCGGGCATGACGGAGGGGCCGCCGCTCCCCGACGGGAGTGGCGGCCCCTCACGACGCGCGGCGCCGGTGGCGCTCGCGGTCTCAGGTCTCCTGCGTGGCCCGCTCCGGGCCCTTGGCGGACTTCTCCGCGGTGGGCCCGTCCTCCGGTCGCCGGGCCTGCGGGGCCCCGCCTGCGGAGCCGGTGCCCTCCTCGCCGGAACCGCCCTCGGCGTCCTCACCGCCCTCGGCGTCCGCCCCGGTCTCCTTGCCGGCGCCGGTGCCCGGCCCCGTCCCCGTCCGGCCGGCCTGCGCGGCGGGTTCGACGACCTCCTCGCGGCCGGGCCGCCGGCGGGAGCTGACCACGATGTACGCCACGGCCAGCAGGAAGACGACCAGCGCGGTCCAGTCGTTCAGGCGCAGGCCGAGGATGTGGTTGGCCTCGTCGACGCGCATGTACTCGATCCAGGCCCGGCCGACGCAGTAGGCGGCGACGTAGAGGGCGAAGACCCGGCCGTGCCCGAGGCGGAACCGCCGGTCGGCCCAGAGGACCAGCAGCGCCACTCCGATGCACCACAGGCACTCGTAGAGGAAGGTGGGGTGGTAGAAGCCGCCCACCCGGCCGATGGCCGGGTCCGAGTCGATCTTCAGCGCCCACGGCACGGTGGTCGGCTTGCCGTAGAGCTCCTGGTTGAACCAGTTGCCCCAGCGCCCGACGGCCTGTGCCAGGGCGAGGCCCGGCGCCACCGCGTCGGCGTAGGCGGGCAGCGGGATGCCGCGGCGCCGGCAGCCGATCCAGGCGCCCACGGCGCCCAGCGCCACGGCCCCCCAGATGCCGAGTCCACCGTTCCACACCTTGAAGGCGTCCAGCGGGTGGCCGCCCTCGCCGAAGTACGGCTGGTAGGTGGTGATGACGTGGTAGAGCCGTCCGCCGACCAGTCCGAAGGGCACCGCCCAGACCGCGATGTCGGTGACCGTGCCCGGCAGGCCGCCGCGCCGCTGCCAACGCCGGTTGCCGAGCCAGACGGCGAGGAAGACGCCGATGATGATGCAGAAGGCGTAGCCGCGCAGCGGGATCGGGCCGAGATGCACGACGCCCGTCGAGGGGCTGGGAATGTATGCGAGGTCCATGGCGGGTCCGACGCTACCGCGCCCGCCCGCGACCGCGGAAACCCCGCAGGCAACGGAATGGTAAACGGGCGGTGACCGGCCGTGTCCCCCACTGCCCGGAGGTCACGGCCGGCCTGGTGACCGGGCGGCTGTCAGGAGGGGGAGCCGGAGGGCGGGGTGGCGGTGGGCGAGGCGCCCGTGGAGGGAGCCGAGCCCTTGGCCGCCGCCAGGACCATCTCCTTGAACTTCTGCGGAGTGATCTGCGCCGACTGGTCCTCGAAGAGGTTCTTGCCGTTGAGCAGGATGGTCGGCGTCCCGGAGAAGCCGGAGGAGCTGAACGCCTTCGCCGACTTGGTGACGAAGGCGTTGTAGGTGCCGTGCTCCACGCAGTTCCGGAAGCGCCCGGTGCCCAGCCCCGGCACCTTCCCCGCGAGCTTGACCAGGTACTTCTTGTCGGCGAACGTGTCCTGGCGTTCGTCGGGCTGGTTGGCGTACAGCACGTCGTGGTAGTCGCGGAACCTCCCCTGGTCCTGGGCGCACAGGGCCGCGTTGCCGGCGTTGAGGGAGCCGGTGCCGGAGGTGTTGTTGTCGATGATCGTCGCGAGGTGGTAGTCGACGCGCAGCTGCCCGGAGTCGACCAGTTCGTGGACGACGTCGCGGAACTGGACCTCGAACTGCCGGCACGCCGGGCACCGGAAGTCCTCCCAGACCTGGAGGGTGGCGGGGGCCTGGGCCTGGCCCACCGGGACCGCGGGCTTGTCGCCGTCGCTGGTGCCCTTGGCCATGGCGAAGTCGCCGCCTTCGCCGTTGCCGCCGCGGGAGGCCGACCACGCGGCGATGCCGCCGGCGATCGCCAGCACCGCGACGACCGCTCCCGCCACCTTCAGCTGCCGCCCGCGGCGGGCGCGCGCCTTCTCCTTCTCACGCTGCTCCTGGAGCCGCTGCCGGGCGCTGGACTTCTCGTTGTGCTTGTTCTCGCTCACAAGCCTGACCAACGAGAGCCCGCGGCCCCTGCGCACCCCCCGGCCCGCCAAGTTCGCCCGGACGGGGGACCGACGGCGGGCAGCGGGCCGGACCGCGGACGCGGAGGGCCGGGCCGGCGAGCGGTCACCGGCCCGGCCCTCGGACGTCGCGCCTCAGCGGCGGCCGCGCACTCCGGCCGCCAGCTCACCGGCGAGTTCGCGGACCCCGGCCAGGCCGCCGGCCAGGTCGTCGCCGGCGTCCAGCAGCCGCTTGACGAAGGCGGAGCCGACGATCACGCCGTCGGCGAAGGAGGCGACGTCCGCGGCCTGCGCGCCGCTGGAGACCCCGAGCCCGACGCAGACCGGCAGGTCGGTGGTGGCGCGGGTGCGCTCCACCAGGCCGCGGGCGCCCTCGCCCACCGACTGGCGGGTGCCGGTGACGCCCATGATGGAGGCGGCGTAGACGAAGCCGGAGCCGGCGGCGGTGATCGTCGCCAACCGCTCGTCGCGGCTGCTGGGCGCCACGACGAAGACGGTCGCCAGGTCGTGCTTCTCGGCGGCGGCGCGCCAGGTGGCGGACTCCTCGACCGGCAGGTCGGGCAGGATGCACCCGGCGCCGCCGACCGCGGCGAGGTCCGCGGCGAACCGCTCCTGGCCGTAGCGGTCGACGGGGTTCCAGTAGGTCATGCAGAGCACCGGCGCACCGGTGGCGGCGTGGACCTCGCCGACGGTGGCGATGACGTCGGAGATGCGGACGCCGCCGCGCAGGGCGATGGTGTCGGCGGTCTGGATGACCGGGCCGTCCATGACGGGGTCGCTGTGCGGCAGGCCGATCTCGACGATGTCGCAGCCGCCCTCGATCATGGCGGTGGCCGCCCGGACGCCCGCCTCGACGGTCGGGAACCCGGCGGGGAGGTAGCCGACGAGGGCGGACCGCCCCTCGGCCTTCGCCTCGGCCAGGACACTGCGCAGGCCGGCGAGGTTGCCGGTGGTCCGGGCCGCGTTCTCCACGGTCGCGCTGTTCATCGCTGCTCCCCCTCGGCTGCGTCGCCGTTCTCGGTGTGGTGGTCGCCCCGGCCGTCGTAGAGGCCGAAGTAGCGGGCGGCGGTGTCCATGTCCTTGTCGCCGCGGCCGGAGAGGTTGACCAGGAGGACGCCCTCCGGACCGAGTTCGCGCCCCACGGTCAGGGCGCCGGCCAGGGCGTGGGCGCTCTCGATGGCGGGGATGATGCCCTCGGTCTGGGACAGCAGCCGCAGCGCCTGCATCGCCTCGTCGTCGGTGACCGCGCGGTACTCGCCGCGGCCGGAGTCCTTGAGGTGGGCGTGCTCCGGTCCGATGCCCGGGTAGTCCAGGCCGGCGGAGATGGAGTAGGGCTCGGTGATCTGGCCGTCCTCGTCCTGCAGGACGTAGGAGCGGGAGCCGTGCAGGATGCCGGGGGTGCCGTGGCTGAGGGTCGCGGCGTGCTCGCCGGTCTCCACGCCGTGGCCGGCGGGCTCGCAGCCGACGAGCCGCACGTCGGCGTCGTCGAGGAAGGCGTGGAAGAGCCCGATGGCGTTGGAGCCGCCGCCGACGCAGGCCAGTGCGGCGTCCGGGAGGCGGCCGGCGCGCTCCAGGATCTGGCGGCGGGCCTCCACACCGATGACCCGGTGGAAGTCGCGGACCAGCAGCGGGAAGGGGTGCGGGCCGGCGACGGTGCCGAAGAGGTAGTGGGTGTGGTCGACGTTGGCGACCCAGTCGCGGAACGCCTCGTTGATGGCGTCCTTCAGGGTGCGGCTGCCGGACTTGACCGCGATGACCTCGGCGCCGAGCATCCGCATCCGGGCGACGTTGAGCGCCTGGCGCTCGGTGTCGATCTCGCCCATGTAGATGGTGCACTCCAGGCCGAAGAGGGCGCAGGCGGTGGCGGTGGCCACGCCGTGCTGCCCGGCGCCGGTCTCGGCGATGACCCGGGTCTTGCCCATGCGCCGGGTCAGCAGCGCCTGCCCCAGCACGTTGTTGATCTTGTGGGACCCGGTGTGGTTGAGGTCCTCGCGCTTGAGGAAGACCCGCGCGCTGCCGGCGTGTTCGGCGAACCGCGGCACCTCGGTCAGCGGGCTGGGACGACCGGTGTAGTGGACCATGAGGTCGTCCAGCTCGGCGGCGAAGGCCGGGTCGGCCTTGGCCTTCTCGTACTCGACGGCGACCTCGTCCACCGCGGCGACCAGCGCCTCGGGGATGAACTTGCCGCCGAACGCGCCGAAGTACCCCCGCGCGTCGGGGGTCTGCCCCGCGGGGTCGGGGAGGAAGTACTCGGAGGGCATCGGTGTTGGCTCCTCGTTCGGGACGTGCGGCGTCCCGGGATGTCGATGTCGGGAAGCAGGGTCGTGGCGGCCCGGCCGCGGCGCTCCGCCGGCGGGCTGCCGGTGGCTGCGAGGGGGCCTGCTGTGCGGCGGCGCCGGCCGTCGTGCGAGCCGCGGCGTGCTCCTGGCGCACCCGGGCCCGGGAGGACCGGGTGGGTGCGGTGCGGGGGTGCCTGGCGGCGGGCGGGACGGGCCGTGGCCGGCGGCGGGAACGTCCGGTGGACGTCAGCCGGCGGTGCGGCCGGTCCGGGGGGCGGCGCCGCGGCCGCGCCATCGGCGACCGTTGATCTGCCCGGGCTCGTTGCCGATGTGGTAGCGCACGCGGCGGCCGTGTATGCGGCGGGCGGGGGCGCGGCAGCCCCGGGGGCGGCAGCCGCGACCGAGGGCACCGTGCGGGTCGCGGGCCACGCCGACCGCCGGGCGCGCCACGCACCGGCGCGAGCGGGGGCTCGTCCGGTGGGCGCGGGCGGTCGGCGTCGCGGTCACGGGCGGATCGCGGGGTGGGAGCCGGCGGCGACCAGGTCGGCGACGGCGGTCCTGGGGTCCTTGCCGGTGACCAGCGACTCGCCGACGAGGACGGCGTCGGCGCCGTCGTGGGCGTAGGCGATGAGGTCGTGGGGGCCGCGGACACCGGACTCGGCGACCTTGACGATGTGGTCGGGGATCTCGGGCGCCACCCGGGTGAAGGTGCCGCGGTCCACCTCAAGGGTCTTGAGGTTCCGGGCGTTGACGCCGACGATCTTCGCCCCGGCGTCGACGGCGCGGGCGACCTCGTCCTCGTCGTGCGCCTCGACCAGCGGCGTCAGGCCGAGCGACTCGGCGCGCTCGATCAGCGAGACCAGCGCCTCCTGCTCCAGCGCCGCGACGATCAGCAGCACCAGGTCGGCGCCGTGGGCGCGGGCCTCCCAGAGCTGGTAGGCGGTGACGATGAAGTCCTTGCGCAGCACCGGGATGTCCACGCGGGCCCGCACGGCCTCCAGGTCGGCGAGGGAGCCGCCGAAACGGCGCTGCTCGGTGAGGACGGAGATGACGGCGGCGCCCCCGGCCTCGTAGTCGGCGGCGAGCCCCGCGGGGTCGGCGATGGCCGCCAGCGCGCCCTTGGAGGGGCTGGAGCGCTTCACCTCGCAGATGACGCGGATGTCGTCGCCCTTGAGGGCCGCGAGGCCGTCCTTGGCCGGCGGCGCGATGCGGACGCGCTCCTTGAGGTCCTCCAGGCTCACCCGCTGCTGTCGCTCGGCGAGGTCGGCGCGGACTCCGTCGATGATCTCGTCGAGCACACTCACCGAGCGGCCTCCTTCTGCGACTGCGGGGCGTCCGGACCGGGGCGGGCCGGACGCTTGGACGGGCTTCTTTCCGATGGTATCCGCCCGGCGGCCGGTGCCGTGCATCCGGTGGGTCCCACCGCGCCGACCTGCGTGGACGCGGGCTGCGTGACAACCGCCCGGCGACCGGTGCGGCGGCCCGTGCGGGGCGTTTCGCGCCACGCGCCGGGTGCGCCGGGCGTGCCTGCCGGCGGACGGTGGCTCAGGGCCGCAGGAAGGACCCGGCGGGCAGGTTGCGCAGGACCGAGAAGACCAGCAGCAGCACACCGAGCACCCAGGCGTGCACGGGGCGGGGCCGCAGCCGCGGCGGCAGTACCCGCCCGGCGCCCGCGGCGGCTGCGGCCGTCCACACCGCCCAGCCCACCGCGAGGAGGGCGTAGAGGGCGACGGCGGGGGCGTTGTCGCGGAGCGCGCCGGTGAGGTGGCCGTGCAGCAGGTCGTGGGTGGCGCGCAGGCCGCCGCAGCCGGGACAGTACAGGCCGGTCAGGCGCAGCAGGAGGCACGGCGGGTAGCGGCCCGGGACGTGCGGGTCGACGACGCCGACCCAGGCGAGGGGTACCGCGGCGGCGGCGAGGGCGCCGAGTGGGGCGGCCAGCCGGCGCGCGCGGCTGCGGGGGGCCGGGGAGGGGGCGGGACGGCCGGGGGGCGGGCCACCCGGCCGAGGGGGCGCCGGTGGCGGGAAGCCCGGCGGGGACTCGCCCGGACGGGTGATGCGGGGCTGCTGGCGGCTCACAGTGGCCAGCGTCCGCCGGCGCACGAGGGCGCGCAGCCCCATGACGGCCGTCCGAGTCGGTCCCGCCGCGGGCGGGCGGCGCGCGGGCGGGCGGCGGCCCCGGGCCCGGCGGGCCTGCGGGGGCCGGTGAGCGACGGGCGGGCCCGGGGCCGCTTCCCCGGTGTCCGGGCGGCGCTCACGCCGTCCGGCGCGCGGGCCCGCCCGCACGGTCACGACGGGAGGGAGGCGGCTCTCAGCCTCGCTGCGGCTGGGCCTGGCGGGCCCGCTGCGCCACCTCGGCGGAGGGGAGCTCGTGCTTCTGGCCCAGGCCCGCCATCTTCATGGCACCGCCGACGACGGCACCGACCGCGACGATCGCCAGTCCGGCCCAGAACCCGGGCACGACGGCCAGCACCGTGCAGACACCGGCGACGCAGAAGCCGATGAACGAAATGATGACGCCGGTCCACGCGGCGGGGGTGTGTCCGTGGCCACTGCTCGACATGAGTGCTCCTCGTTGCTCTTCTCGCGCCCCCAGGGCGCCGTGATCGCTCGTCTCCATTGTCGCCGACGTGCCGGGTCCGTCCGCTACCGGGTGGGGTCCTCGCCCCGGTCCAGCGACTTCCAGAGGTCCTCGGGCCTCTCGGGGCCCGAGGACGCGGCGGGCCGGGCCGGGCGGGGGGCGGCGCCGGCGCGCTCGTACCGTCCGGACATGGCGGGCCAGCGGCGGCCGTAGCCGAGGGCGAGCAGGCCCGCGCCGAGCAGCAGGAGACCACCGAGCGCGGCGACCCACGGCCAGGGCGTGTGGGTGACGTGGTGGACGGCGGCGCCGGTGATGCCGGTGGCGGTGGCCGCCTTGGCGCGCAGCGCGGAGACGTCGAAGGCGCCGCGGGCCGCGGTGGCCACGACACCGGCGCCGCTGAGCGCGAGGAGCGCCGCGACGACGACGCGCCCCACGCGGCGGACGGCGAAGACCGCCACCAGGGCGGCCAGGCCCACCACCGCGAGGGCGCCGGGCACCCCCGTCACGTCGGCGCCGTCGGCGGTCTGCGGCAGGGTGCCCTGCGCGACGACGGCGGTGGCCTTGGCCCAGACGCGGCCGGAGGCCACCAGGGCCAGCGCGGCGCCGGCGGCACCGAGCAGCAGCGCCACGGCCAGGCTGCGTCCGGCGGCACGGGAGCGGCGGGCGGAGGGCGTGGCCGGGGCCTGCGGTGCGGCCCGGGGGGCGTCACCGGGGCCGTCGGGGGCTGCGTCGGTCTCGGGGCTGGTACGGGGCTGGGGTGCGGCACTCACGCCTACCACTATCCCCCACCGGCCGGCGGAGCTTGCCGTCGGCCGTCCGCGGACCGGTGGGGCCCCGCCTCAGCCCTGGCCGAGGCGGTTGGCGGTGTGGACGGCGCGCAGCACGGCGGCGGCCTTGTTGCGGCACTCGGTGTCCTCGGCCACCGGGTCGGAGTCCGCGACGACGCCCGCGCCGGCCTGCACGTAGGCGGTGCCCTCGCGCAGCAGGGCGGTGCGGATGGCGATGGCGGTGTCGAGGTCGCCGGCGAAGTCGAGGTAGCCGACGCAGCCGCCGTACAGGCCGCGGCGGGTGGGTTCGAGCTCCTCGATGAGCTGGAGCGCGCGGGGCTTGGGCGCCCCGGAGAGGGTGCCGGCGGGGAAGCAGGCGGTGAGCACGTCGAAGGCGGTCCGTCCCGGGGCGATGCGGCCGGTGACGGTGGAGACGATGTGCATGACGTGGCTGTAGCGCTCGATCGACATGAAGTCGACGACCTCGACGCTGCCCGGCTCGCAGACCCGCCCCAGGTCGTTGCGGCCGAGGTCGACCAGCATCAGGTGCTCGGCCCGCTCCTTGGGGTCGCCGAGCAGTTCCTCGGCCAGCGCCTGGTCGGCCTGCGGTGTGGCGCCGCGGGGACGGGTGCCGGCGATGGGGTGCAGCAGCGCCTCGCCGTTCTCCGCCTTCACCAGCGCCTCGGGGCTGGAGCCGACGACGTCCACGCCGTCCTCGAAGCGGAAGAGGTACATGTAAGGGCTGGGGTTGGTGGTGCGCAGCACCCGGTAGACGTCGAGTGCGCTCGCCTCGCAGGGCGTCTCGAACCGCTGCGAGGGGACGACCTGGAAGGCGTCGCCGGCCCGGATGTGCTCCTTGACCTGCTCGACGGCGGCCCGGTACCCCTCGCTCCCCCAGCGGGCGGTGAACTGCGGCAGTTCGGAGGCGGGCAGCGAGGTGGCGCCGGCCGGGGTGGGCCGGGTGAGGTCCTCGGCCATGGCGTCGAGCCGGGCCACCGCGTCGGCGTAGGCCTCGTCGACGCCGGTGTCCAGGTCGTTGTGGTTGATGGCGTTGGCGATGAGCAGGACCGTGCCGCTCCAGTGGTCCAGGACGGCCAGGTCAGAGGTGAGCAGCATGGTCAGCTCGGGCAGCCCGAGGTCGTCGCCGGTGTGGTCGCCGACCTTCTCCAGGCGGCGCACGATGTCGTAGCCGAGGTAGCCGACCATGCCGCCGGTGAAGGGCGGCAGGCCCTGGCCCTCCAGCAGGTCGCGCGGGGTGTGGAGGGTCTCCACGGTGGCTCGCAGCGCCTGGAGCGGGTCACCGTCGGTGGGGACGCCGACCGGGGGCGTGCCGAGCCAGTGGGCCTGGCCGTCGCGGACGGTGAGGGTGGCCGAGCTGCGGACGCCGACGAAGGAGTAGCGCGACCAGCTGCCGGCCTCCGCCGACTCCAGCAGGAAGGTGCCGGGGCGTTCACCGGCGAGCTTGCGGTACAGGCCGATGGGGGTGTCGCCGTCGGCGAGCAGCCGGCGGGTGACCGGGACGACCCGGCGGTCCTTGGCGAGCGTGCGGAACTGCTCGAGGTCGGGGGTGGCGGTTCCAGTGGTTCCGGTCATGCCGAGGGATGCTACCGACCCTGTGCCGGCCCGGGTGCATCCGCCTCCGCCAGCAGCACGTCGGCGTCGAAGCAGGTCCGCTCGCCGGTGTGGCAGGCCGCGCCGACCTGGTCGACGCGGACCAGCAGGGTGTCGCCGTCGCAGTCCAGCGCCACGGACTTCACGTGCTGGACGTGGCCGGAGGTGTCGCCCTTGACCCAGTACTCCTTGCGGCTGCGGGACCAGTAGGTGCACCTGCCGGTGGTCAGGGTGCGGTGCAGTGCCTCGTCGTCCATCCAGCCCATCATGAGCACCTCGCCGGTGTCGTACTGCTGGGCGACGGCTGGGAGGAGCCCGTCGGCGTTCCTGCTCAGACGGGCGGCGACGGCCGGGTCCAGGGAGGTGGTGCCGGGGGTCGCGGGGGCCGGGGCGGCGCTGCTGCTCATGCCGTCCATTGTGCCGTGCGGCATGCTGCTGCTGTGAACCTGCTGCCGCCGCCCCCGGACCTGGACCGCCACGCGCGGATCGCCACCGTCGTGCTGGCGGTCGTCTTCGTCGCGGCGGTGGTCGTCACCGTCGTGCTGTACCTGCTGCGGCACTGAGGGTCGGGCGGCCCCGGCGGACCGCGGTCGGGGCCGCCCCCCGGCGGCTGCGGGGGCCGGGTCGTGCGGGGTGGGCGAACGGGTGGGCCGCTCCCCACCTCCCGGCCTCCTGCGGGCATACGCTGGGCGTATGACGACCCATGCCAAACGTGAACGAACCCTGCTGGCCGATCTGTTGGAGGGCGCCGGACCCGACGCCCCCACGCTCTGCGCGGACTGGACCACCCGGGACCTCGCCGCCCACCTGGTGGTGCGGGAGCGCCGGCTGGACGCGGCCGGCGGGATGTTCGTCAAGCCGCTGGCGCCGCGGCTGGAGCGGGTGCAGGCGGAGTTCACCGCGAAGCCCTACGGCGAGCTGGTGCGGATGTTCCGGGCCGGACCGCCGCGGATGTCGCCGTTCTCGCTGAAGCAGGTGGACGAGGCGTCGAACACGGTGGAGTTCTTCGTCCACGGTGAGGACGTGCGGCGGGCCGGTGAGCGCTGGGAGCCGCGGGAGCCCGACCCGGTGCTCTCGGACGCGCTGTGGCGGCGGCTGGAGCGCATGGGCCGGCTGCTGGGCCGCAAGGCGCCGGTGGGGCTGGTGCTGCGCCGGCCCAACGGGCAGACGGCGGTCGCCAACCGGGGTACGCCGGTGGTGACGGTCACCGGGGAGCCGGCCGAGCTGACCCTGTTCGCCTTCGGCCGGCAGGGCGCGGCCGACGTGCAGCTCGACGGGGACAAGGAGGCCGTGGGCCGGCTCCTGGAGGCCGAACTGGGGGTCTGAGCCGGCGGGGCGGGCCGGTCACGGAGGCGGTGCGCCGCCTCCGTGACCGGTGCGGTCGGTGCCTCAGCGCACCGGGTGGCCGGCCTCCCGCAGGGCGCCCTTGACCTCGCCGATGCGCAGGTCGCCGAAGTGGAAGACGGAGGCGGCGAGCACCGCGTCGGCGCCCGCGCCGACGGCGGGCGCGAAGTCCGCCAGCCGGCCGGCGCCGCCGGAGGCGATGACCGGGACGGTGACGTGGCGGCGGACCGCGGCGATCATCTCGGTGTCGTAGCCGTCCTTGGTGCCGTCGGCGTCCATGGAGTTCAGCAGGATCTCGCCGGCGCCCAGTTCGGCGGCGCGGTGCGCCCACTCGACGGCGTCGATGCCGGTGCCGCGCCGGCCGCCGTGGGTGGTGACCTCGAACCCGGAGGGTGTGCCGGCGTCGGTGCGGCGGGCGTCGACGGAGAGCACCAGGACCTGCCGGCCGAACCGCTCGGCGATCTCCCGGATGACGTCGGGGTTGGCGATGGCCGCGGTGTTGACGCCCACCTTGTCCGCGCCGGCCCGCAGCAGCTTGTCGACGTCGTCGGGGGTGCGGACGCCGCCGCCGACGGTGAGCGGGATGAAGACCTGCTCGGCGGTGCGGCGCACCACGTCGTAGGTGGTCTCGCGGTTGCCGGAGGAGGCGGTGATGTCGAGGAAGGTCAGCTCGTCGGCACCCTCCTGCCCGTAGAGGCGGGCCATCTCCACCGGGTCACCGGCGTCGCGGAGGTTCTGGAAGTTGACGCCCTTGACGACCCGGCCGTTGTCCACGTCCAGGCAGGGGATGACTCGGACCGCGAGGGTCATGGGTGCTTCGGCTCCGGTTTCGGTGGTGGTGGGCGGGCTCAGTGCTCGCCGCGGTGGGCTTCGAGTTCGACCTCGACCAGGACGCGGGAGTCGACGAAGCCGGAGACCACCACCAGGGTGGCGGCGGGGCCCACCTCGCCGAAGAGTTCGCGGTGTGCCCGGCCGGCCGCGTCGACATCCCTCACATGGGTGAGGTACATCCGGGTGCGGATGACCGCGGAGGCGTCGAGGCCGAAGGGTTCGAGGGCGGCGAGGGCGCTGGTGAAGGCGACCTTCGTCTGCTCGTAGGGGTCGCCCTCGCCGTAGAGGACGCCCTCCACGAGCGGCATGGTGCCGGCGACCAGGACCCGGTCGCCGGCCGCGACCGCGCGCGAGGAGCCGATGGTCTCTGCCCAGCCACTGCCTGCCCTCACGCGCTCCACGGTCATGACTTCACAGCCTCCAACGCTTCTTCCAGGGTGAACGCCTTGGCGTAGAGAGCCTTGCCGACGATGGCGCCCTCCACACCTTCGGGCACGAGGGTGGCCAGGGCCCGCAGGTCCTCCAGGGAGGAGACGCCGCCGGAGGCGACGACGGGCTTGTCGGTGGCCTTGCAGACGCCGCGCAGCAGTTCCAGGTTGGGGCCCTGGAGGGTGCCGTCCTTGTTGATGTCGGTGACGACGTAGCGGGCGCAGCCCTCGGAGTCGAGGCGGGCGAGGGTCTCGTACAGGTCGCCGCCGTCGCGGGTCCAGCCGCGGCCGCGCAGGGTGGTGCCGCGCACGTCGAGGCCGACGGCAATCTTGTCACCGTGCTCGGCGATGATCTTCGCCACCCATTCGGGGGACTCCAGGGCGGCGGTGCCCAGGTTGACGCGGGTGCAGCCGGTGGCGAGGGCGGCGGCCAGCGAGGCGTCGTCGCGGATGCCGCCGGACAGCTCGACCTTGATGTCCATGGTGCGGGCGACCTCGGCGATCCGCTCGCGGTTGTCGCCGGTGCCGAAGGCGGCGTCGAGGTCGACGAGGTGGAGCCACTCGGCGCCGGCGCGCTGCCAGGCGAGGGCGGCCTCCAGCGGGTCGCCGTAGGAGGTCTCGGATCCGGACTCGCCGTGGACGAGACGTACGGCCTGGCCGTCGCGGACGTCGACGGCGGGGAGCAGTTCGAGGCGGTTGCTGGTCATCGGTGTGTCGGTCAACCTTCGGGCGGCTGGAGGGGCGGGGACGTGGTCTGCCGGGCACCGCGGTGGGCGCCCGGCGGGCCTACAGGGTGTCGATCCAGTTGCGCAGCAGGGCGGCGCCGGCGTCGCCGGACTTCTCCGGGTGGAACTGGGTGGCCCACAGCGGGCCGTTCTCGACGGCGGCGACGAAGCGTTCGCCGTGGGTGGCCCAGGTGACCTGGGGGCTGCGCAGGGCGGGGTTGCCGCTCTCCAGCTCCCAGTCGTGGACCGCGTAGGAGTGGACGAAGTAGTAGCGCTCCTCGGCGTCGAGGCCGGCGAAGAGGCGGGAGGAGGCGGGCGCCTCGACGGTGTTCCAGCCCATGTGGGGCACCACGTCGGCCTTGAGGGGGCCGACGGTTCCGGGCCACTCGTCCAGGCCGTGGCTCTCCACGCCGTGCTCGATGCCGCGCGCGAAGAGGATCTGCATGCCGACGCAGATGCCCATCACGGGCCGGCCGCCGGCCAGGCGGCGCCCGACGACCCAGTCGCCGCGGGCCTCGCGCAGACCGCTCATGCAGGCGCCGAACGCGCCGACGCCGGGGACGAGGAGTCCGTCGGCGTTCATGGCGGCGTCGTAGTCGCGGGTGATGGTGACGTCCGCGCCGGCCGCGGCCAGGGCGCGCTCGGCGGAGCGGACGTTGCCGAAGCCGTAGTCGAAGACGACGACCTTCTTGGCGGGGCTCACGGGTTCACCTCAGTTCCACACGTTGAGTCGGAGCACTCCGGCGACCAGGCACATCACGGAGGCGACGCCGAGCAGGACGATGACGCTCTTGCCCATGCCCTGCCGGACGAAGGAGACGACGCCGCCGACGAGGAACAGGCCGAGGAGGATGAAGACGGTCGACAGGCCGTTCACTGCGGCGGCTCCGTTCGGTTCGTGGCGCGCGGTGCGCCGGGGATCACAGGGCGCCCTTGGTGGAGGGCAGGATGCCGGCGGCCCGCGGGTCGCGCTCGCTGGCGTAGCGCAGGGCCCGGGCGAGGGCCTTGAACTGGCACTCGACGATGTGGTGGGCGTTGCGGCCGTAGGGCACGTGGACGTGCAGGGCGACCTGTGCCTGGGCCACGAAGGACTCCAGGATGTGCCGGGTCATCGTGGTGTCGTAGGTGCCGATCATCGGCGCGATGTTCTCCGGCTCGGTGTGCACCAGGTAGGGGCGGCCGGAGAGGTCGACGGTGACCTGGGCGAGGGACTCGTCCAGCGGGACGGTGCAGTTGCCGAAGCGGTAGATGCCCACCTTGTCGCCGAGCGCCTGCCGGAAGGCGGCACCGAGCGCGAGGGCGGTGTCCTCGATGGTGTGGTGGGTGTCGATGTGCAGGTCGCCGTCGGTCTTGACGGTGAGGTCGAACAGGCCGTGGCGGCCGAGCTGGTCGAGCATGTGGTCGTAGAAGCCGACGCCGGTGGCGACGTCCACCTGCCCGGTGCCGTCGAGGTCGATCTCGACCACCACGGAGGTCTCCTTGGTGGTGCGCTCGATCCGGCCGACGCGGTTGCCGGTCGCGGGCGTCGGGGCGCTGCCTGCGCGGGTCATCGCTGGTTCTCCTTCGTCACTGCGCGTACCGCGTCCAGGAACGCGTCGTTCTCCTCGGGGGTGCCGACGCTGACGCGCAGCCGGCCGGGGACGCCGTTGTCGCGGATGAGCACCCCGCGGTCGAGTACCGCCTGCCAGGTGGCGTGGGCGTCCTCGAAGACGCCGAACTGGACGAAGTTGGCGTCGGAGGGGGTCACCTCCAGGCCCAGCGCGGTGAGTTCGGCCACCAGTCGGTCGCGTTCGCCCTTGAGCTGCTCGACGTATCCCAGCAGGGTGTCGGTGTGCTCCAGGGCGGCGAGCGCGGTGGCCTGGGTGACTGCCGAGAGGTGGTAGGGCAGCCGCACCAGCTGGACCGCGTCGACGACGGCCGGGTCGGCGGCGAGGTAGCCCAGGCGCAGGCCGGCGGCGCCGAACGCCTTGGACATGGTGCGGGAGACCACCAGCGTGGGGCGGCCCTCGATCAGGGGCAGCAGCGAGGGCCGGTGGCTGAACTCGCCGTAGGCCTCGTCGACGACGACCATGGTGGGCTTGACGGCCTGCGCGGCGTCGTGCAGCGCGAGGACTGTTTCGGCGTCCACGGCGGTGCCGGTGGGGTTGTTGGGCGAGCAGACGAAGACCACGTCGGGCCGGTGCTCGGCGATGGCGGCGACCGCCGCGTCGACGTCGATGGTGAAGTCGTCGTTGCGGGGACCGCTGAGCCAGGCGGTTCCGGTGCCGCGGGAGATGAGGGCGTGCATGGAGTACGAGGGCTCGAAGCCGAGGGCGGTGCGTCCGGGCCCGCCGAAGGCCTGCAGGAGCTGCTGGAGGACCTCGTTGGAGCCGTTGGCGGCCCAGACCTGCTCGGTGCTGACCCGGTGGCCTGCGGTGCGGCTGAGGTACTCGGCGAGGCGGCTGCGCAGCTCGACGGCGTCCCGGTCGGGGTAGCGGTTGAGGCCGCGGGCCGCCTCGGTGACGCGCTCGGCGATGCGGGCGACGAGTTCCTCGGGCAGCGGGTAGGGGTTCTCGTTGGTGTTGAGCCGTACCGGCACGTCGAGCTGGGGGGCGCCGTAGGGCGACTTCCCGCGCAGCTCCTCGCGGATGGGCAGGTCGTCGATGCGGGTGCTGTTCTCGCTCACTTCTCGCCGGGGACCTTCCAGTCACTGTGCCGGTCTTGTTCGCCTCCGGCAAAACGCGCCTTGAGTGCGGCGCCGTGGGCCGGGAGGTCCTCGGCCTCGGCGAGGGCGACCACGTGGTGGGTGACCTCGGCCAGTGCGTCACGGCTGTAGTCCACGACGTGGATGCCGCGCAGGAAGGACTGGACGGACAGCCCCGAGGAGTGGCAGGCGCAGCCGCCGGTGGGCAGCACGTGGTTGGAGCCGGCGCAGTAGTCGCCGAGGGAGACCGGCGCCCAGGGGCCGACGAAGATCGCGCCGGCGTTGCGGACGCGGGCGGCGACCTCGGCGGCGTCGGCGGTCTGGATCTCCAGGTGCTCGGCGCCGTACGCGTCGACGACCTTGAGGCCCTCGTCGAGCCCGTCGACCAGCACGATCGCGGACTGCCTGCCGCCGAGCGCCTCGGTGATGCGTTCGGTGTGCCTGGTGGCCTTCACCTGCGGGACGAGTTCGGCCTCGACGGCGGTGGCCAGCGCCTCGGAGTCGGTGACCAGGACGGCGGCGGCCAGCGTGTCGTGCTCGGCCTGGCTGATGAGGTCGGCGGCGACGTGGGCGGGGTCGGCACTGCCGTCGGCGAGGACGGCGATCTCGGTGGGGCCGGCCTCCGCGTCGATGCCGATGCGGCCCTTGAGGTGGCGCTTGGCGGCGGCGACGTAGATGTTGCCGGGGCCGGTGACGAGGTTGACCGGGCGGCACTCCTCGGTGCCGTAGGCGAACATCGCGATGGCCTGGGCGCCACCGGCGGCGTACACCTCGTCGACGCCGAGCAGGGCGCAGGCGGCGAGGATGGTGGGGTGCGGCAGACCGCCGAAACCGGCCTGCGGCGGGGAGGTGACGGCGACCGCGTCGACGCCGGCCTCCTGTGCGGGGACGACGTTCATGACCACGGAGGACGGGTAGACGGCGAGGCCGCCGGGCACGTACAGGCCGACGCGTTCGACGGGCACCCAGCGTTCGGTGACGGTGCCGCCGGGGACGACCTTGGTGGTGACGTCGGTGCGGCGCTGCTCGCGGTGGACGATCCGGGCGCGGCGGATCGACTCCTCCAGCGCGGCCCTGACCTGGGGGTCGAGGGTGTCAAGGGCGTCGGTCAACGCCTGCTGCGGGACCCGGACCCGCTCGATGTCGACCCCGTCGAACCGCCGCGCGTACTCGATCAGCGCCGCGGTGCCGCGATGGCGCACGTCGTCGCAGATGGGCCGCACCTTGTCCAGGGCGGCTTCCACGTCGAACTCGGCTCGGGGCAGCAGGTCGCGGAGTGCGGCGCCTTCGGGGAGGGGCTCGCCGCGCAGATCGATTCGGGAGATCACCTCTCCAGTGTCTCAGACCGGTCCATGCGTTCACGCGCGCGTATCGGGTGGTGATACACACCGTGTGACACTCCGGAGTCGATCTCACTCTGCGTGTTCGAACAATCACCCTGGCGGGTAGGGGAGGGGTGAAAGGGACCACGGGAGACCGTGTGGACACGGACGGCCACCGGCCGGGACCGCCACGGGCGACTCCCGCGGCCCGGTGGACTCAAGGAGGCGGGCGACCACGGGACACGGCATCCGGCCGAAGGCCGGCGACGCACAGGAGGGGGCCGGCGTGATCACGCCGCGGGAGACACACGACGGGGACGAGGGGGCGGAAGAGCTGCCCGCCGGGCTGGAGCTGAGCCCGGCGGAGCGGAGCCTGTGGCAGGCGTTCCGCGAGGGCGGCACCTGCGACCTGCGCACCTTCGACCCCGAACTCGACGACCCGCACGAGGAGGGCGTGGAGTGGGGGCCAGAGCGGACAGTCCGGGCGCGGGTGCTGGCGCTGCTTCTGCTCCAGGGGCCGCCGCCCCGACCGGGCCGGGTCAGCGCCCTCAAGCTCACCGGCGCCCGCGTCACGGGCACGCTGAACCTGGCGGGCGGCACCATCGAGCCGTTCGTGGAGCTGCGCGGCTGCCGCTTCGAGCGGGAACTGCTGCTGCCGGAGAGCCGGTTCACCACGCTGCGGATCGTCGAGTGCGCGCTGCCCCGGGTGGAGGCGGCGCGGCTGACCACCGAGGGCGACCTGCACCTGCCGCGCTGCGTGGTGCGTGCGGGGATACGGCTGACCGACGCGCACATCGGCACCGACCTGCTGCTGAGCGAGAGCGTGGTGTACGCGGACCGCCGCGGCCGCTCGGTGACCGCCGACGGCCTCACGGTCGCCCAGGACCTCCAGGCGGAGTTGCTGGAGTCGCACGGTGAGCTGTCGCTGCGGGGGGCGACGGTGGGGGTGTCGCTGAGCCTGCGCGGCAGCCGGCTGGACAACCCGCACGGCCGCCGGGCCCTCAACGCGCCGCAGCTGACGGTGGAGCGCACCCTCTACCTGGACGCCGCGGGCCTCACCCCGCCGACCGGCGCGGGCGCCACCCCGCCCTACACCGCCACGCACACGCCCGCCCGCGGCACCGTGGTGCGGCGCTTCGAGTGCGTGGGCGGGGTGCGGTTGGACGACGGGCGGTTCGGCGACGCGGTGGACTGCGACGCGGCGCGCTTCGTCATGGAGTCCGAGCAGGAGCTGTCGCTGCGGCGCATACAGACGCCCGAGCTGCGGTTCCTGTGCGAGCGTCCGCAGCGGGGCCGGGTCGTCCTCTCCGGCGCCAAGGTCGTCAACCTCGTCGACCAGGCGGCGAGTTGGCCGGGCCTGGGCGGGCTGTGGATGGCCGGGTTCGCCTACGAGAACCTCATCCCGCGCGGCCACTTCCCGCTGACCCGCCGGCTGGAGTGGGTGGCGGCGGCTACCCCGGAGTACGCGCCCGAACCGTACGAGATGCTGGCGACGGCGCTGCGCGGCAGCGGTGAGGACGCCGAGGCGCGGGAGGTGCTGCTGGCCAAGCAGCGGCGCCGCCGGGAGACGCTGCCGCTGGCCGGCAAGGCGTGGGGGGTGCTGCAGGACGTGACGGTGGCCTACGGCTACCGCCCCGGGCGGGCCGCGGTGTGGATGGCGGTGCTGTGGGCGCTGGCCACCATCTACTTCTCGGTACGTCCGCCCCAGCCCCTCAACCCGGACGAGGTGCCCGCCTGGAACCCGTACCTGTACTGCGCCGACCTGCTGCTCCCGGTCATCGACCTCCACCAGGACGCGGCCTGGCGGCCGACGGGCACCTCGCAGTGGCTGGCCGCCGGGCTGATCATGACAGGCTGGGTACTGGCGACGACGGTCGCGGCGGGCGCCTCACGCCTCCTGCGGCGGGCTTAGGGGTCCTTGCCATATGAGCCGTCCGCGACCCGGGCGGGCATATGGCAAGGACCCCTCAGGGACCCTCCTGGCGGGGTTTCCGCTGTCCGCCCGGCCCGGGCCCCGCCCCGACGGCGGGCCGCCGCATCGTGTGGCGGATCGGCCACTCCTCTAGGCTTGCGGGCTGTGACCTCCGTTCGCCTGCCACTCTTCCCACTGAACTCGGTGCTCTTCCCCGGGCTGGTGCTTCCGCTGAACGTGTTCGAGGCCCGGTACCGGGCGCTCATGCGCGATCTTCTCGACCTGCCGGAGGACGAGCGCCGCTTCGGGGTGGTGGCCATCCGCGACGGCCGCGAGGTGGCGCACACCGGGACCGGTATGCCGGACACGACGGTGGCGCAGGCGGTGGGGCCGGCGGCCGGTTTCGGACCCGAGCCGATCCGCGCCTTCCACCAGGTGGGGTGTGTGGCCGACGCGGCGACGATCCGGGTCAAGGACGCGGAGTCGGTGGCGGAGGCGGACGCGCTGCCCGGCGAGGAGGAGCTGCCCGGGGCCGGTGACGACGGCGCACCCGGCTACGAGGTGCTGGCCACCGGCACCACGCGTTTCCGGCTGCACTCGGTGGACGCCTCCGGCCCGTACCTGGTGGGCGAGGTCACCGAGCTGGCCGAGGAGGACGGCGACGAGGCCGGGGCGCTGGCCGCCGGCGTGGAGCGGGCCTTCCGCGCCTACCAGCAGCGGCTGGCCTGGGCGAACGAGCGGACGCTGAGCAGCGGCCAGGAGCTGCCCGACGAGCCCGCGGTGCTCTCCTACCTGGTGGCGGCGGCCACCGTGCTCGACGTCCCGGCCAAGCAGCGGCTGCTCCAGGCCCCCGACACCGCCACGCGGCTGGCGGACGAGCTGAAGACGCTGCGCCGGGAGACGGCCCTGATCGGTAAGCTCCCGTCGCTGCCGGCCACCGAGCTCACCCGCCGACCCACGCACCCCAACTGACACCGGCACGGCGAGCGGGAGGACCGGCATGGCGAGGAAGGCCGGCACGGCGAAGCGGGACCGCAGGGCCCAGGGCGGCGCGGGGACGCCGGCGACGGTGGCGCTGACCGGCGCGGGGGTGCCGTTCACCGTCCACTCCTACGCGCACGATCCGGCGGCGCCCTCGTACGGCGAGGAGGCCGCCGCGGCGCTGGGCATGGAACCGGAGCGGGTCTTCAAGACCCTGCTGGCCGAGGTGGACGGCGCCCTGACGGTGGCGGTCGTCCCGGTGTCCGGGTCGCTGGACCTGAAGTCGCTCGCCGCCGCAGCCGGCGGCAAGCGCGCGGTGATGGCCGACCCGGCGGCGGCCGAGCGGGCCACCGGCTACGTCCTGGGCGGCATCTCGCCGCTGGGGCAGCGCAGGCGGCTGCGCACGGTCGTGGACGTCTCCGCGGAGTCCTTCGAGACGGTGTGCGTCTCCGCGGGGCGGCGGGGCCTGGAGGTCGAGCTGGCGCCCGCGGCGCTGGTGGGCCTGGTGGACGGCGTGCTGGCACCGATCGCCCGGGCCTGAGGGCCGGGACCGGCCGCGGCCCGGGAAGGCGCGGCCTCCTGTGCGGGCCCGGCAGGCCGGGCGTCCCGCCCCGTCCCGTCACGTCCCCCGGGGCGGTTCCTCAGGGCCTGGGGGGCCGGTGGTCCCCGTGGTGGTGCTCCGGTGCCTGGTGCGGCCGCTCGCCGTCCGGTGCCGTGCCGTCTCCCTCCTGGTGGTGCTGCCTGTCCGCCGGGGCGCCGGCCAGGTGGGCCCCTCCCCCGCCGGGCGCGGCCTGCGGCCACTGCGCGGCGTCGAGGGACGGCTGCCAGGGTTCCGGGTCCCGCGGCCCGAAGAAGCCGGTGAGGAGGAGCTGGCCGATCACGGCGCCCACCGGCCAGGCCAGCAGCACGCCGCGCGCCTGGAGCCGCAGCGGGGCTCCGAAGACCACGCCCTTGCCGAGCTGCCGGGCGTGCGCCGCGACGTCGGCGGCGGGCCCGAGGAGCTGGCCGATCTCGCGGCCCACGAAGGAGCCGGCGAGTCCTCCCACGACCAGGCCGACGACGACCAGCACGCCGGCTTTGCGCCGCAGCAGGAAGACGACGAGTGCGCTGAGCAGCCCGAAGGCCAGGCCCAGCAGCGCGAAGGTGCCGTCGGCGCCGATGGCCTGCTCGCCCTCGGTGTCCTTGTAGTACACGTCCTGGCCGTCGGAGACGAGCGGGACGGCGGGGGCGAGGTGGGCCCAGAGCAGGCCCAGCAGCAGCCCGCAGGCGGTCAGCACCGCGGCGATCAGCAGGGCGCGGGCGGCCTCGACGGCGGGCCGCGGGCCCAGCAGGGCCTCCGCCGCACCCGTCCTGGGCGCAGGGTGCCCCGCCGGGGTGGCGCCAGGGGGCGGTTCGGTCGCGGCGTGCGCTGCGCGCTCGGACGGTGGCTCGGAGGGCGGCTGCGGTGCGGTCACCCCGCCATCGTGCCAGGTGGCCCGGGGACGACCGGCAGCAGGAGGCCGGTTGGCGGCGGTGTCGCCGCTCAGCGCACCGCGGCGCGCCGGTAGGCCCAGGTCGCCAGGGTCAGCGACAGCAGCCCGACCGCGGCGCACACCCCGAGGTCCCCGCCCACGGCCGTCCAGTCGGGGCTGGCGTCGAAACTGTCCGCCAGCGCCTGGACGCCGTAGGTGGAGGGCAGCAGGTCCCGCGCCCAGTCGACGAGGACGGGCAGGCGGTCGGGCGGCAGTACGCCCAGCAGCAGCGCGGCCGACATGCCGAGCTGGCCGCCGAGGGTGGCCAGCTCCTGGCGGGGGGCCAGCAGGCCGAGGGCGGCGCCGAGTCCGGCGAGGGCGGCGCCGGCGAGGGGGACCACGGCGACCAGGACCCACAGGTGGGCCAGCGGCAGCTGGAAGAGGAGGCTGCCGGCCACCGCGGTCAGGATCGTGCCGGGGACGGTGAAGGAGGCGTAGGCCGCCGCCGCGCCGAGCACCACGGCGGCGGGCGGCACCGGCAGGGTGGCGTAGTGGTCGAGGCCGCCGGCGGCGCGGAGCTGCCCGAAGTACTGGGCGAGCAGGTTGAGGGCGACGAAGGCGACGACCAGCACGCTGGCGCCGGAGACGACCGCGCGGGCCTCCGACCCGCCGTCGACGACGCCGCGCATCAGCACCATGATCCCCACCGACTGGAAGGTGGCGACGAACAGCAGCGGGATGCGGGCGACCCGGGCGCGGCTGAGCTGGGCGCGGTAGACGGCGACCAGCGCGGGGACCAGGCGGGCGCGGGGCGCGAGGGCGGCGGGGCGGTGCGGGAGCCGGTCGCCGTCCCGTTCCGCACCGGCGGCGGGCGACGCGGCGGGGGCCGTGCCGGTGCCGTGGGGGCTCATGCCTTCACCAGGCCCTTCTCCGCCGCGCCACCGAGCGCGAGGTAGACGTCCTCCAGGCTGGGGGTGGCGAGGGTGAAGTCGTCCAGCGCGGCGAAGGCGGGGCCCGCGGTGACGCTGGCGACCGCCGCCCGGGCCTCCTCCGGCGCCATCCGCAGCGTCCAGCGGCGGCCGGTGGTGTGGGCCCTGGCGCCCAGCGCGGCGATCTCGGGGACGGACAGCGGCGGCGCGGCGCGCCACACCAGGTCCAGCCGCACCTCGCCGGCGACGCTCTCCTTCAGCCGGGCCGGGGTGTCGCAGGCGACGACCCGGCCGCAGTCCACGACGGCGACGCGGTCCAGTACCGTCTCGGCCTCGATGACGTTGTGCGTGACCAGGAGGACGGTGGTGCCGCGTTCGGCGCGGCGGCGGTCGACGGCGGCCCAGACGGCGCGCCGGGCCACCGGGTCCATGCCGGTGGTGGGCTCGTCCAGGACCAGCAGCGGCCGCTCCCCCACCAGGACGGTCGCGAAGCAGGCGAGCCGGCGCTGCCCCCCGGAGAGCTTCTTCAGGGGCCGGCCGGCGATCTCCACCAGGCCCAGTTCGGCCAGGACGGCGTCGCGCTCGGCGCGGGCGGCCGCCCTTTCCAGGCCCCGCAGCAGTGCGGTGGTCTCCACGGCGAGGGAGACGGTCAGCTCGTCGAGGGCCGTGGACTCCTGGCCGAGGTAGCCCAGCAGGCGGGCGGCCCGCTCGGGGTGGCGGACCAGGTCGTGTCCGAGGACGGTGACGCTGCCGGAGTCCGGCCGCAGCAGCCCGGTGATCTGGCGGACGAGGGTGGACTTGCCGGCGCCGTTGGGGCCGAGCAGTCCGAAGATCTCGCCGCGCCGCACCTGGAGGTTGACGCCGTCGCTGGCGCGCACCGCGGGGGTCGGCGCGCTGCCGCGACGGCCGCGGACCGCCGGGTAGGTCTTGACCAGGTCCCTCACGGCACAGACGATCTCGCCGTGCTCGGCCTGTTTTGTGCCCGTGCTCACGAGCTATGAGGGTACGCGCCGCCGCTGTGCGGTGCTGCGGAGCCCCTACCGTGGCGGGTGGGGGGTGCGTGGTCTGACCGGGCCCGGTCGGTCGCGGCGCTGCTGCGCTGGGGCCGGGCGCCGCGCCTGCCCGCGGCCGGACCCGGACGGGCGAACGCGAGGTGGCGGGTGGTGACGGCGGCCGGGAGGGTGTGTCAGTCCCCGACCGCGGCGTGCCCGGCGGCCGTGCGCAGGTCGATCTCGCGCCAGAAGCCGGCCCGGATCGCGTAGCGGTCGTGCTCGTCGATCTGGTCGTCCTTGTGTGCCAGCAGGCCGAACCGGGCGGCGTAGCGCAGCAGTTCCCCGTCGATGCGGTGGGGGATGCGGGGGTACTCGGTGGAGAGGTTCTGCAGGTGTGCGGTGCCGGTGAGGCGGTCGGTCCAGCGGCGGGCGAAGACCTGGCCGACCTCGAAGGGGTCGCCGCTGACGGCGGTGATGTCCTCCTCGCGGTCGGCCCAGCGCTGCTCGGCGGTGGTCAGCTGGGCGAGCGTGGGCAGGGCCGCGGTCTCGGGCGACTCGCCGGCCGGGCCGCCCCGGTCGACCCACCCTTTGTCGGAGGACCAGCGCAGGGTGGCGGCGGCGCCCGCGGTGGCGGCGGCCGCCGCGGTGCCGGCGAGCGGGCCGCCCTTGCCGAGGTCGGCGAGGTCCTTGGGGGTGGGCACCACCTTCACCGCGGGGGTGTCCGCCGCCGGTCGGGCCGGTTGCGGGGCGGGGGTGCGGGCGTCCTCCTGTGCCGCCTCCTCGGTCTTCGGCGCGGCGTCCCGGCCGTCCTCCCGGCGGGCGGCGGCGCGCTGGGCGGCGACTGCGGACTCGGGGAGGGGGGCGGAGAGGATGGCGGCGATCTCCGGGCGCGGCACCGGGGGCGGTGCGCAGGGGCCGCCGATGTCCTTGGCCCGCATGGCGCGGGTGATCCAGGAGCGGTCCAGCACCCGTCGTTCGTCGGCCTCGGCGACGAGGTCCTCGGACTGGTTGTAGTCGCCGTCGGCGGCCTGCACCGCCCAGAGGTGGACGGCGACCCCGTGCTCCTTGGCCGACATCAGGCCGGGCAGCAGGTCGCCGTCGCCGGTGACCAACACGATGTCCGAGCAGGCCCGGTTGCGGGCCAGTTCGGTCAACTCGGCGTGCATCGCCGCGTCCACGCCCTTCTGCGCCCAGCGACCGTCGCTGCGGGTGAGGGCGCCGAGCCGCACGGTCACCCGGGACATGACGCGCAGTCGGCGGTGTTCGGGCTGCGGCACCCGGTCCGGTGCCCCGTCGAACCAGTAGATGCGCAGCAGGGGTTTCTCGGTGTCGGCCTCGGCCCGCTCCCGCAACTGCCGGATGAGGGAGGCGTGGTCGACGGTGATGCGGGAGCGGGCGGGTTCCCCGGCGAGCAGGCTGGCGGCGGCGCCGAGAAGGTATCCGGCGTCCACGAGCACGACGCAGCGATCCACGTTCCACCCTCTTCCCTACAGGTGTTGTCTCCGGTCGCCCCCCGGCCCACCGTCGCCGCCGGGGGCGCTGTGGGCGGCCCCCCGGCTCTCCGGCTTGCAGCGAGTCTGCCCGACGCGGGGGGCGTTATCAGCCCGAACTGGATCTTCGGCGTGGCGGATTTCGTGCCGGCTGCCGCGCGGGGAGCGGCGTTCGGCCGCCGCGTCCTCGCGGTGGGGGCCGTCCGGTGGCGGGGGTGGAGGCAGGGGGGCGAGGCCGGTGACCGGCGGCATTCCGCGGCGACACGCCCGAAATGCGATGTTCCTCCCTGCGTGGCAGGCTCGTCGCAGCCGCTACCCCCGACCAGGGAGGCACCACGATGGCCAAGAACCGGAACCAGAAGAAACCGGGGACCACCGAGCGCAAGGCGCCGCGCGCCGCGGGCACCGCGACCGAGGCTCCCACGCCCGCGGACCCGACCGCGCAGATCGGCACCACCGTCCCGGGCCGCAAGCAGCGGCGCCGCTTCGGCCACAACTGAGCCGCTCCGCCGCCCCGGCCGGCCCGCGGGGCGCCGACCGGGGTGGACGCGGCGGCCGGCCGCCCGCGCGGTGACCGGCCGCCGCCCTGTGTTCCCGGGGCCCCGGCAGGAGTCCTCCTCGGGGGCCGCCGCTCTCAGCCCGCCAGGCAGGAGGGGCCGAGGAGCACCTTGAGGTCGCCGAAGAGCGAGGGGTCGGGCTGGACGCGGTGGCGGTCCAGGCGCAGCACCGTCGTCTTGCGCGCTCCCTGGAGCTTGATGCGGACCTCGGTGTGGCCGCGGTGGCTGGTGAGGACCTCGCCCAGCTTCTCCACCAGCGGCGGCGTGACCCGGACGGTGGGGATGGTGATGGTCACCGGGGCGTCGGTGCCGGCCTCGGAGAGGTCGGGGACCATCAGCTCCATGGCCACCAGCCGCGGGATGTCCTCGCGCTTGTCCAGGCGGCCCTTGACGAACACCACGGCGTCCTCGACGAGCTGCGTGGAGACGAGTTGGTAGGTGGCGGGGAAGAACATGCACTCGATGGAGCCGGCGAGGTCCTCGACGGTGGCGATGGCCCAGGCGTTGCCCTGCTTGGTCATCTTGCGCTGGAGGCCGGAGATGATGCCGCCGATGGTGACGATCGAGCCGTCGGAGTAGTCGCCGCCGGTGAGCTGGGAGATGCCCGCGTCGGCCTTCTCGGACAGGACGTGCTCCAGGCCGAAGAGGGGGTGGTCGGAGACGTAGAGGCCGAGCATCTCCCGTTCCTGGGCGAGGAGGTAGGTCTTCTCCCACTCCTCGTCGGTGAACTGGACGTCCATGCCGAAGCCGGGGGTGTCCTCGCTCTCGTCGCCGCCCATGCCGCCGAAGAGGTCGAACTGGCCCTCGGCCTCCTTGCGCTTGACCTGCACCACGTTGTCGATCATCGGCTCGTAGTGCGCCATCAGCCCCTTGCGGGTGTGGCCCAGCTCGTCGAAGCCGCCGGCCTTGATCAGCGACTCCGTGGTGCGCTTGTTGCAGACGACCGCCTCGACCTTGTCCAGGTAGTCGGGGAAGGAGGTGTACTTCCCCTTCGCCTTGCGGGACCGGATGATCGCGTCGACGACGTTCTGGCCGACGTTGCGGACCGCGGTGAGGCCGAACAGGATGACGTCGTCACCCTGGGCGATGAAGTTGCCCTCGGACTCGTTGACGCTGGGCGGCAGCACCTTGATGCCCATGCGGCGGCACTCGTTGAGGTAGACCGCCGACTTGTCCTTGTCGTCGCGCACCGAGGTCAGCAGCGCCGCCATGTACTCGGCCGGGTAGTTGGCCTTGAGGTAGGCGGTCCAGTAGGTGACCAGGCCGTACGCGGAGGAGTGCGCCTTGTTGAAGGCGTAGCCGGCGAAGGGGACCAGCACGTCCCAGACCGCCTGGATCGCCGCGTCGCTGTAGCCCTTTTCCCGGGCGCCCTTCTGGAAGTTGACGAACTCGGCGTCCAGGACCTCCTTCTTCTTCTTGCCCATGGCGCGGCGAAGCAGGTCGGCCTGGCCCAGGGTGTAGCCGGCGAGGACCTGTGCGGCCTTCTGCACCTGCTCCTGGTAGACGATGAGGCCGTAGGTGATGCCGAGGACGTCCTTGAGCGGCTCCTCCAGCTCCGGGTGGATCGGGGTGATCTCCTGCTGGCCGTTCTTGCGCAGCGCGTAGTTGGTGTGCGAGTTCATGCCCATCGGGCCCGGCCGGTACAGGGCCGAGACGGCGGAGATGTCCTCGAAGTTGTCGGGCTTCATCAGGCGCAGCAGGGAGCGCATGGGCCCGCCGTCGAACTGGAAGACGCCGAGGGTGTCACCGCGGCACAGCAGCTCGTAGGTCTTGGGGTCGTCCAGCGGCACTTCGAGCAGCTCGACGTCGACGTCCTTGTTCTTCTTGATGAGCTTGAGGGCGTCGTCCATGATCGTGAGGTTGCGCAGGCCCAGGAAGTCCATCTTCAGCAGGCCGAGCGTCTCGCAGGTCGGGTAGTCCCACTGCGTGATCGTGACGCCGTCGGAGGGGCGCACCCAGACCGGGATGTGGTCGGTGACGGGCTCGCTGGACATGATGACGCCGGCGGCGTGCACGCCCATCTGCCGCACCAGGCCCTCGACGCCCTTGGCGGTGTCGATGACCTTCTTCACGTCCGGCTCGTTCTCGTACATCGCCCGGACCTCGCCCGCCTCGCTGTAGCGGGGGTGCTGCGGGTTGGTGATGCCGTCGAGGTCGATGCCCTTGCCGAGGACGTCGGCGGGCATGGCCTTGGTGATGCGGTCGCCCATGGCGTACGGGTAGCCCAGCACCCGTGAGGAGTCCTTGATGGCGTTCTTGGCCTTGATGGTGCCGTAGGTGCCGATCATGCAGACCTTGTCGGCGCCGTACTTCTCGGTGACGTAGCGGATCACCTCGCCGCGCCTGCGCTCGTCGAAGTCGATGTCGACGTCGGGCATGGAGACGCGCTCGGGGTTGAGGAACCGCTCGAAGATCAGGCCGTGGGTGATCGGGTCGAGGTCGGTGATGCCCATGGCGTAGGCGACGATCGAGCCGGCGGCCGAGCCTCGGCCGGGGCCGACCGGGATGCCGTTCTCCTTGGCCCACATGATGAAGTCGGCGACCACGAGGAAGTAGCCGGGGAACCCCATCTGGATGATGATGTCCATCTCGTAGTCGGCCTGGCGCTGCCGGTCCTCGGGGATGCCGCCGGGGTAGCGGCGGTGCATGCCCTTGCGGACCTCCTCCTTGAACCAGGTGACCTCGGTGTAGCCCTCGGGGATGTCGAACTTCGGCATCAGGTCGCGCTTCTCGAACCACCCCTCGGGGTCGATCATGTCCGCGATGAGCCGGGTGTTGGCGCACCCCTCCTGCCAGGCGTCGGAGGAGTCGATGGCGTACATCTCCTCCGTGGACTTCAGGTAGTAGCCGGTGCCGTCGAAGCGGAAGCGGTCCGGGTCGGAGAGGTTCTTGCCGGTCTGGATGCACAGCAGCGCGTCGTGGGCGGACGACTCGTGGCTGTAGGTGTAGTGCGAGTCGTTGGTGACCAGCGGCGGGATGCCGAGCTTCTTGCCGATCTCCAGCAGGCCGTCGCGGACCCGGCGCTCGATCTCGATGCCGTGGTCCATCAGCTCCAGGAAGTACTTGTCCTTGCCGAAGATGTCCTGGTACTCGCCGGCCGCGCGCAGCGCCTCGTCGTACTGGCCGAGCCGCAGCCGGGTCTGGAGCTCGCCGGAGGGACAGCCGGTGGAGGCGATGATCCCCTCGGAGTACTGGGCGAGGGTCTCCTTGTCCATCCGCGGCCACTTCTGGAGGAAGCCCTCCTTGTAGGCGTCGGAGGAGAGCTTGAAGAGGTTGTGCAGCCCGGTCTTGTTGGACGCCCACAGCGTCTTGTGGGTGTAACCGCCGGAGCCGGAGACGTCGTCGCGCTTCTGGTGCGGCTGGCCCCACTGGATCTTGCGCTTGTTGCGGCGCGACTCCGGCGCCACGTACGCCTCGATCCCGATGATCGGCGTGACGCCAGCCTTCACCGCCTGCCCGTGGAAGTCGTAGGCCCCGTGGAGGTTGCCGTGGTCCGTCATCGCGATGTGCGTCATGCCCATCTCGTTGCAGGCCTTGAACATGTCCTTCAGCCGGGCCGCGCCGTCCAGCAGCGAGTACTGGGTGTGGACGTGCAGGTGCGTGAAGGGTGCCTTGGACGAGGACGGGGCTGCCACGGTGGGAGACCTCCGGAAGGGGGCGGCGGGGATCGGACGACGGGTGGGAATTCTACGTCCCGGCGGACCGGCGCGAGGGGGTGCGGGCGGCCCGGTGACACCAGTGGGTGGGTGTCCGGGCGGCGACCTGCGGCGCGGCGACGGAAGCCGCGTCCGGGGCGGGTGATCAACGGGCGGGGCAACCTGAAGGCGTCCCCGTTCCCGCAAGGGGTGCACCACTGTCCGCACTGGCGACCGAGGCGGGTGCTCCGCGTTCAAGCGGCCGGCAGTCGTCCGGAAGCGGCGGGGACCCGGCCGCCCTTCCCGCCCCGTTCAGGACGGTCTCGACGCTCCGATCGGCAGAGCTCCGTGCTCAGCAGCGGTCACGGCCGGCCGGGGCCGCCCGGGCTCCGGGCCAGACGCCTCGCCGAACCTCCAGGACGACCGGCAATCGAAATGACCCACCCACATCACCCATTCCCCCTTCAGCGACGCGAGCCCACATTTCAGCCATTCACACAGAGGTCCACTGGCCATCACACACAAACCCCTCGCTCACCCGGTGGGCGGTGCCTATGATCTAGGCGGCCGCAAGAGCCTCGACGGGAGGGGAATCATGAGGATCAGGAAGAGCATCGCTGCGATTTCGATTCTGGGGAGCGTGTTCGCCGGCTCGGTGGCGACGGGGGGCACCGCAACCGCCGCCGCCACGTCCGCCTGCACCAACGGCCCGGTCGGCAACTACTCCGACGCCGTTTTCAAGTTGAGCAGCGGCACCGGAAGCCTGAAGTCCGGTCCGGCCAACGAGTGCAGTTCGGTGGCGAGCGCTCCTTACGGCACCATCTTCTACGCTTGGTGCCAGAAGATAAACGACTACGGGAACTACTGGGTGTACGGGCGTATTGCCGGAACTCAGACCAAAGGCTGGTACTACACCTCGAACCTCAAGCAGCAGTCCGGAAACCTTTACATGTGCTGATGGATCCCAGCGAAGTCCGCAGCGTTCTTCTCCGACCGGCACCAGGTGAATCCGGTCGTCGCCGGGGAAAGCACAGAGGAGGATTTCCCACGTCCAACCGTCGCAGTATGCGCGGTGAGCAGGTGTGAGAAGAAGACCTTTCTCACGGGCAGTCCGGCCGGTCGTCGCCATATTCGACGGACCGGCCGGACCCAGTGGGGGCGCCTCGCTGACCACATTGCTCTGAGTTCGTGCAGCCCACCGGGGGCCGGGCCTCCACCTGTAAGATCCACTGCGCGTACACGCGGGCACCAATCGCAGATCTCAGCCGTTGAGTCGGCCGACGACCTGGTCCTGCCGGGCCTTTCGACGGTGCGCTGTGTCAGCTTTGACGGTGTCCGACGGGAGGGCGGCAGGAGGGGTCCGCGATCCACCCGTCCCACCCCTGGAGTCCCCCGATGCCGTCCACGCCTTCCGTGCCCGTCCCGTCCCGGAACGCCGAGGAGCGCGGCGAGGAGATCCTCGCCGTCTTCGACACCGCCTTCGGGGAACTCCTCGCCGCGGACCCGGCTGCCTTCCGCGTGAAGTTCCGCAAGATGGCGGCGTCCGCCTTCGCCTTCTACCGCGGTGCGGCCTGCCTGTTCTACCGGGATCTGGAGGCCGCCGGGACGCGGGGCGAGGACGGCGGCCACACCGGCCCGTTCCTGGACGAGCGGACCTCGCGGGTGTGGATCCACGGTGACCTGCACGCCGAGAACTTCGGCACGTACATGGACTCCACCGGCCGTCTGATCTTCAACGTCAACGACTTCGACGAGGCCTACGTCGGCCCGTTCACCTGGGACCTGAAGCGGTTCGCGGCGTCGGTGGCGCTGCTCGGCTACGCGAAGGCGCTCAGCGACGAGCAGATCACCGACCTGGTGCGCACCTACGCGGCGGCCTACCGGGAGCGGATCCGGGCGCTCGCCACCGGCGCCAAGGACGACGACGTGCCGCCCTTCACGCTGGACACCGCCGAGGGCCCGCTCCTCGGCGCGCTCCGCGCGGCCCGCTCGCTGACCCGCTTCGGCCTGCTGGAGACCATGACGCAGATCACCGAGTACGAGCGGCGGTTCGCGGCCGACGGCGGCGCGGTCGAGCTGGACGCCGCGACCCGCTACAAGGTGCTCTCCGCGTTCGACGGCTACCTGGAGACGCTGCCGGAGGCGAGCCTGACCCGGCCCGACTCCTACCGCGTCAAGGACGTCGTGGGGCGGCGCGGCATCGGCATCGGTTCGGCGGGGCTGCCCTCGTACAACATCCTGCTGGAGGGCACCAGCGACGCCCTGGAGAACGACGTCGTGATCTACATGAAGCAGGGCCAGACCCCGGCGGTCTCCCGGCACGTCGCCGACCGGCGGGTGCGCGAGTACTTCCAGCACGAGGGCCACCGCACCGTCATCTCCCAGCGCGCCCTCCAGGCCCACGCCGACCCCTGGCTGGGCTGGACCGAGCTGGACGGGGCCGGGCAGCTGGTGGCGGAGGTCTCGCCGTACGCCGTCGACCTGGACTGGTCCGACCTGGACGACCTGGACGAGATCGCCGCGGTCGTCGCCGACCTGGGCCGGGCCACGGCGGCCATGCACGCCGCCGCCGACGACGAGAGCGGCCACTCGCTGGTGCCGTTCTCCACCGAGCGTGCCATCGAGGCAGCCATCGCCGCGGACGAGGAGGGCTTCGCCGATCACCTGGTCGACTTCGCCCACGCCTACGGCGCCCGGGCCCGCGCCGACCACCAGATCTTCGTGGACCTCTTCCGCAACGGGCGCATCCCGGGGCTGTGACCGCCGGGCCGCCGCCTCCGCGGAGTTCTCAGGGATCTCTCAGACGGTGGCGGCCTGCGTCATGGCAGACTCGTGTGCGATGGACATAACGGCGGCTCCACTCAGGGCAGCGCGCGCGGCGCTCTTCACCGCGCTGTGCCTGACGCTGTCCACCGCCTCGCACGTCCTGCTGTCCCGTACGCCGCTGCCGCTGACCGTGGTCGCCGCCCTTGGCGTGGCCGTCTTCGCGCTGGCCTACCGCCTCGCGGGACGGGAACGCGGCTTCGGCCGCATCGCCGCGCTGCTGGTACCGCTGGAACTGGCCGCCGACACCGTCTTCAGCGGCGGGCAGCACACCTGTTACGGCCCCGCCGGCGGCCCGGTCACCGGACCGCTGCGGTCGATGGGCGTCCACCTCCTGTGCGGCGGCGGTGACGTCGGCTCGCCGCTGGCCAAGCTGCCCGCCGACCCCACCGCGGTCCAGGGGCCGACCTCCTGGCTCGCCCTGCTGGTCGCCCACGTCACGGTGGCGCTGCTGGCCGCCGCCTGGCTGCGCCGCGGCGAGGCCGCGCTGGTCGGCCTGGTGCGGGCGACCGCCGGTTTCGCCTTCCGGCCGCTGCTGGTCGCGGTGGCCGCGGCCCGTACCGCGGCCGGCCGCCTTCCGGTCCGCCCGCCACGGTTCCGTTCCGCGGCGGGCGCGCCCTCCTCCCCCACCGTGCTGGTGCACAGCGTCGTACGCCGCGGACCGCCCCGCTCCCTGCTCGCCGCCTGAGGCGAGCCCGCAGCACCCGGTCCCCGACCCGTCCCGCCGCACCCGGCCGGTCGACGGCGTCACGCCGCATCCCACACGGAGCAGGTCACCCCATGAGCAACCGCAACAACCAGGCCAACAAGCAGGCAGCCCGCGAGCGGCTGCGCGCCGAGCGCGAGAAGCAGAAGAAGAAGGACGCCCTCAAGCGCCAGTTCATAGTCGGCGGCACCGTCGTGGTGGTCATCGCCGCGGCCGTCGGCATCGGCGTGGCCGTCGCCAACTCGGGCGGCGGGGACGACGCCAAGACCTCTGCGGCCGACGTCGACGGCGCCAGCAACACCGGCGTCTCCACCGACGCGGCGTGGACGAAGGCCAAGAAGAACAAGGTCGTCAAGCCCGCCCACACCAGCGGCGACATGGGCACCACCATCGTGATCGGCAAGTCCGGCGCCAAGAAGACGCTGGACCTGTACGAGGACCCGCGCTGCCCCTCCTGCGCTGCCTTCGAGCAGTCCGCGGGGTCCCAGATCGTCAAGGACGTCGACGGCGGGAAGTACAAGGCGTCCTACCACCTCGGCGCCTTCCTGGACGACAGGCTCCACGGCGTCGGCTCGAAGAACGCCATCAGTGCGCTGGGCGCCGCCCTCAACGTCAGCCCGGACGCGTTCCTGCAGTACAAGGAGGCGCTGTACTCCACGAAGTACCACCCCGAGGAGACCGGGCCCGACAAGTTCGCGGACGACAAGTACCTGACGCAGGTCGCCGACACCGTGCCCGCGCTGAAGAACAACGCCTCGTTCGAGAACGCCCTGAAGAAGGGCACCTACGACCGCTGGGCGCTGCAGATGTCGGCCGCGTTCAACGCCAACAAGGACGTCCAGAGCACGCCGACGATCATCATGGACGGCACCAAGATCTCGCCGACCGGCAACACCACGACGCAGATGCTCCAGTCCTTCCAGTCGCAGCTGAGCGCCGCGCTGAAGAAGTGACGCTCCGGCCCCCGGCCGCCGAGGCGGGCGGGGCGGAGTGACGAAAAGGGGCGTGCCGGCACAGCCGGCGCGCCCCTTTCAGTCGTCGTGGCTACGGGTCACAGGGACGCCAGGAACCCCAGCACCACCCGCCAGGTCTCCTCGGCCGCCGCGGCGTCGTGGTCGGGCAGGTCGAAGTCGGTGTAGAGGTGCCCGGCGCCGGCGTGGCGGAAGACCTCCACGTCCGCGCCGGCCCGCTGCATCCGCAGGTACCAGGCGTTCAGCCAGTCGTGCGGCTCGAACGGGTCGGGGTCGGCGACGTGGAGCTGGACGGGCAGGTCGTCGACGGCCGCGTCGTCGGCGATGTCGGAGGTGCCGTGGAGCAGCAGCAGACCGCGGGCCCGCTCGTCGGCGAGGGCGAGGTTCTGTGCGAGGGCGCCGCCCAGGGAGAGGCCGGCGTAGACCAGGCCGCTCTCGGAGTAGGGCGCGGCGGCCGTCACCGCCCGCCGCAGCAGTTCGTCGTTGCCGAACTCGTCCCGGATCGCCAGGCCGTCCTCGGCGTTCTCGGCGGTCCGCCCGTCGAAGAGGTCGGGGACGATCACCTCGTGGCCCGCGCCCCGCATCCGGTCGGCGGCGGCGTGCACGGCCGGCCGCAGACCGTACATGGAGTGGAAGAGGATCACGGTGGAGGCGCCTGGGGAGGCCACGGGACTCGCCTTCGCATCGACGGACCCGCCCCGGCGGCGGATCACACTGCCACCATCCTGCCAGTTACGGTCGGGCGGGAGTGGAGAGACGTGTCAGGGGCGGCCGGCCCGCGGGGCCGGTCCCTGCACACACGACCCGACAGGGCTTGAGGTGGGTAACGGATGGAGGACGTGCTGCGTCCGCTGATCGTCGTGGGCGGCTCGGTCGTCGTCACGCTGGTGCTGGGCTGGCTGGCCGACCAGGTGCTGCGCCGGGGCGCGGCGGCACACCCGCAGGCCCCGCTGTGGAACCTGCTGCGTCGCTGCCGGGTCCCGCTGCAGGTGGTGCTCCTCACGGCCCTGCTGCGGGGGACCTTCGACAAGTCCCGCCTGGACGTGGTGGAACGCCACGCGGAGGGCATGGGCCGGCTGCTGTCGCTGATCCTCATCGGGGCGACCGCCTACCTGGTGATACGCGTCTCGGCGGCGGTGGTGGAGTCCGGCTACTCGCGGTACGCGGCCGGCGCCCGGGACGCCGCGCGGGTCCGGCGGGTGCGGACCCAGGTCACGCTGATCCAGCGGATCGTCACCGCGGTGGTGGCCGTGGTGGCGGTGGCGGCGATGCTGCTGACCTTCCCCGGCATGCGGGCGCTGGGCACCTCGATGCTGGCCTCGGCCGGTCTGGTGGGCATCGTCGCCGGCATCGCCGCCCAGTCGACGCTGGGCAACGTCTTCGCGGGGCTGCAGATCGCCTTCGGTGACATGGTGCGCATCGGCGACACCGTGGTGGTCGGGGACGAGATGGGCATCGTGGAGGAGATCACCCTCACCTTCCTGACCGTCCGCACCTGGGACGAGCGGCGCATCACCATGCCGGTGTCCTACTTCACCGGCCAGCCCTTCGAGAACTGGTCCCGCGGCGGGACCCAGTTGACGGGCACCGTCTTCTTCCAGCTCGACCACTCCGCGCCGGTGGAGCTCATGCGCGAACGGCTGCCGCAGCTGCTCAAGGAGTGCGAGGCGTGGGACGGGCGCGCCTGGAGCCTGGTGGTGACCGACACGACGCCGACCACGATGGAGGTCCGCGCCCTGATGACCGCGCGGGACTCCGACGCGCTGTGGACGGTCCGCTGCGAGGTCCGCGAGCGCATGATCTCCTGGCTGTACGCCGAGCACCCCTACGCGCTGCCGCGGCTGCCCACCGCCCCGGCCGCCGGCTGGCGGGAGTGGACGGCCGACGGCGGCCGGGCGCGGGGGGACGGCGGGGGCTTCGCGGCCGGCCGGGTGGACGGCGCAGGTCTCACGCCCGGCCTGTCGGACGGCCGGTCGGACCTGCCGGAGGACTGAGCCGCCGAGGCCGCGCCGCCCCGCCTACACCGACGGCGGGTTGGGCGAGCCCGGGGCCATCCGCAGACTGCGCAGGTCGAGGTGGCGCAGCACCCGGTCGACGACCTCGGGGTCGGCGCCCGGCTCGCTGCGGGCCGACAGCACCTCGTGGCGTGCGGCCGACAGGAGCTCCTGCTGGAGGCGCTGCGCCTTCTTCATCCGCGTGACCCGTTGCTCGTAGAACTCGCGCCGTTCCTCGTCGACGATGTCCGGCGCGATGCGGGCGCCCATGTCGTGCGCCGCGCGGGAGAGGCGGTCGGCCATGTCGTCGGGGAGTTCCTCGACCTCCTGGATCTCCTTGAGCCTGCGCTTGGCGGCCTTGACGACGCGCAGCGCCAGCTCGTGCTCCAAAGCGTCCTCCGCGTCGGTGTCGCCGCGCACCTTCAGCATCCGCACCAGCCGCGGCAGGGTGAGGCCCTGGATCACGAGGGTGGCGAGGACCACGGCGAAGGCGATGAAGAGCATCTCGTCGCGGTGCGGGAAGTCGCCGCCGCCGGAGACCGTGTACGGGATGGCCAGGGCCAGTGCCACCGAGGCCACCCCACGCATGCCGGACCACCACATGATGAGCGTCTCGCGCCAGCTGGTGGGGATCTCCTCGTCGAAGCGGTGGGCGTGTATCCGCTGCGCCAGCCAGGCCGCGGGCAGCAACCAGACCAGGCGCAGGGCGACGACGACGCCCACCACGGCCCCGGCCGCCCCCAGCCACTGCGTCCAGTGGCCGCGCACCGCGCCCAGCACGTTGTGGAGCTCCAGGCCGATGAGGCCGAAGGCGATGCCGGTGACGAGGGTGTCGACGACCTCCCAGAAGGTGTAGCCGGCCAGCCTGCCCATCACGTCGTCGGCGTCGGCGGCGTACTCGGCCAGGAAGAGCGCCGAGGTGAGCACCGCGAGGACGCCCGAGCCGTGCAGTTCCTCCGCCAGCACGTAGGCGACGAAGGGCACCAGCAGCGTCATGCCGATCTGGAGCGTGGGGTCGTTCAGCAGCGACATCAGCTTGTTGGTGCCCCAGCCGAGCGCAAGGCCCACCACGACGGCCACCACCGCGGACAGCACCAGGGCGCCGAGCGCCGAGGGCCAGGAGAAGCTTCCGCCGACCGCCGCGGACAGCGCCACGTTGTACAGGACGATGGCCGTCACGTCGTTGAAGAGGCCCTCGCCCTCCAGGATGGAGACCAGGCGCCGCGGCAGGCCGAGCTTGCCGGCCACCGCGGTGGCGGCCACCGGGTCGGGCGGTGCGACGAGGGCGCCCAGCACCACGGCCACCGCGACCGGCAGGCCCGGGACCACGGCCTGCACGACGGCGGCCACGGCGGCCGTCGTGGCCAGCACCAGGGCGACCGCGAGCAGCAGGATCGGCCGCAGGTTGGCGGTGAACTGGCGCCAGGTGGTGCGCTGCACCGCCGCGTACAGCAGGGGCGGCAGGACCAGGGGGAGGATGTACTGCGGCGGCACGTCGACGTTCGGTACGAACGGCAGGAGCGCGAGGACCACGCCGGCCAGGGTCATCAGCACCGGCGGCGGGAGCCGGAGCCGGTCTCCGACCGGGACCATGACCACCGCCCCGATGAGCAGGACGAAGAGCAGGGCCAGTTGGTCCATCGAGAGTTACGCTCCGGTCAGTTCTGTGCGGCGGCCGATCACAAGCCTGCCACGAAAGCACACGAACATGCCTGAAGCAGGAGTTGTCACCTGCCACCGGTAGGCAGGCCGGGCACCCGGCGGCGCAGACCGGGCCGGTTCGGCCCGGACCGCCTCAGGCGTCGACGCGGCGGCGCATCGCCCGGTGCGCTATGCCGCTGCCGTCGTCGAACTCCGGGCCGTAGGCGGTGTACCCCAGCCGCTCGTAGAAGCCGAGGGCCTGCACCTGGCCCTGGAGGTAGACCTCCGTGGCACCCAGCCTCCGGGCCTCCGCCTCGACGGCGCGGACCAGCGTCGCCCCCAGACCGGTGCCGCGGGCCGCGCCGACGACCGCGAGCCGGCCGAGCACCGCGGTGTCCGGCCCGAGCCCGTAGGCGGCGTACTTGCGCTGCGCCGCCGGCCCGAACAGGACCCGGGCGGTGCCGTGGGCCTCGCCGGTCGCGGTGCGCGCGAGCAGGTGCACGGCGTGGACGTCGTACTCGTCCATCTCGTGCTCCTCGGCGACTCCCTGCTCGCGGACGAACACCTCGCGGCGCACCGCGTGGCAGGCGGTCAGGTCACCGTCACCGCGGACGCTGGTGAGGGTGTGGGCGGGAGCGGTGGGCCGGTCGGCGGCGGTCTCGGTCATGCGGGGGTCCTTCGGCGCGGGCTGCGGTACGGGTGCGGCTCGGGGCGGGTGCGGTCCGGTCGGTCAGGCGCTCTCGGCGCGCACCCGGTCCAGGGCCCGCTGCAGGTCGTCGGGGTAGTCACTGGTGAACTCCACCCGGCGGCCGTCCGAGGGGTGCTCGAAGCCGAGCCGCACGGCGTGCAGCCACTGGCGGGTGACACCGAGGCGCTTGGCCAGCGTCGGGTCGGCGCCGTAGGTGAGGTCGCCCACGCAGGGGTGGCGGTGGGCCGACATGTGGACGCGGATCTGGTGGGTGCGCCCCGTCTCCAGTTTGATGTCGAGCAGGCTGGCCGCCCGGAACGCCTCGACGAGGTCGTAGTGGGTGACGGAGGGCTTGCCGTCGGCGGTCACGGCCCACTTGTAGTCGTGCTGCGGGTGCCGGCCGATCGGTGCGTCGATGGTGCCGCTCAGCGGGTCCGGGTGGCCCTGGACCAGCGCGTGGTACTTCTTGTCGACCGTCCGCTCCCGGAACTGCGTCTTCAGCAGGGTGTAGGCGCGCTCGGACTTGGCGACGACCATGAGGCCGGAGGTGCCCACGTCCAGGCGGTGGACGATGCCCTGGCGCTCGGCGGCGCCGGAGGTCGAGATGCGGTACCCGGCCGCGGCCAGCCCGCCTATGACCGTGGGGCCGTTCCAGCCGGGGCTGGGGTGCGCCGCCACGCCGACGGGCTTGACGATGACCACGACGTCCTCGTCGTCGTGGACGATCTCCATGCCCTCGACCGGCTCGGCGACGACCTCGACCGGGGCGGCCGCCGCCGGCAGCTCCACCTCCAGCCAGGCGCCCGCGGTGACCCGCTCGGACTTCATCACCTCGGCGCCGTCGATCCGCACCTTGCCGGCGCTCGCGAGTTCGGCGGCCTTCGTACGGGAGAAGCCGAACATGCGGGCCAGGGCTGCGTCGACGCGCTCGCCCTCCAGGCCGTTGGGCACGGGCAGGCTGCGGGTCTCGGGAATGGTGCTCACACCACGAGTATGTCAGCCACCGGGAGCACGCCGTCCCGCCCGCCTGTGACGGACGGAACACCCCGCTTCCCGGCCGGTCCCGGCCGGGGAGACGACGCCCCGCGGGGCCTTCAGTCGCGGTGCCGGGTGCCGTCCGGGTTCAGGCCGCGGAAGGAGAGCAGCACGACGAGGATGCCCCCGCACACGATGGCGGTGTCGGCGAGGTTGAAGACGGCGTAGTGGGCGGGGGCGATGAAGTCGACGACCTCGCCGCGGAAGACTCCGGGTTTGCGGAAGATCCGGTCGGTGAGGTTGCCGAGGGCGCCGCCGAGCAGCAGGCCGAGCGCGATCGCCCACGGCAGGCTCCGCAGCCTGCGGGCCATCCGGGCGATCACCACGATCACCACCACGGCGATCAGAGTGAGGAAGACGGTCAGCGCCTGCCCCATGCTGAAGGCGGCGCCGGCGTTGCGGATGACGTACAGGCGCAGCAGCTTGCCGACCACCTCGACGCCGGGCCCGTTCTCCAGCTTGGCGACCACCAGCATCTTGCTGCCGAGGTCGAGGAGGTAGGCCACGGCGGCGACCACCAGCAGCAGGCCGACGCGCCGGGGGCCGGTGGCGGGCGCCGGCTGCGCCGCCTTTGCGGACTCCTCGGCCGGCCGGTCCTCGGGGGTGAGGGGGGCGGCGGCGGACGGCTCGGCGGGCTTGGCGGGCTCAGTGGTCCCGGCGGGCTCAGTCGGCCGTGACTCCGCGGTCCCGGTCGCCGTCGCCGTCTCCGGGGCCTTGGCCGCCTTCGCGGGCTCGGACGGTGGTGCTGCGGTTTCCGTCGCCGTCGCCGCCTCCGGGGCCTTGGCCGCCTTCGCGGGCTCGGACGGTGGTGCGGTGCTCGCTCCGGTCGGCTCCGGTGGCGCCTCGCCGGCAGGCGACACCTTTCCGCCGCCCGGGCGCCGCCCCTCGCCGGTGTCCGGCACGTTCATGCGCTCCGCCTCTGCCACGTCGTGTCCTCAAGCCCGTTAGGAGATCAGCGCGGCGGGCTGTGCCCGCCAGGCACGAGGGTACGGCACGGCGCCCGCGCAGCCCGAGGTCACCGCCGCGGTGCCGACCACCGGGCGGCGGGGGCCGCGGCGCCTGCCGCCCGGCCCCGGCGGGGAGCCGCGGGGGCGGCGGGCACACCGGCCGGCCGCCCCCGGGACGCCGCAACCGGAAGGCAGCTCACCCGCCCGGGCGGCAGGGGCCGGTCAGCGCCGCTCCTGCCGCTGCTTGCAGTCCACGCACTGGGTGGCGCGGGGGAAGGCCTGCATCCGGGCCTTGCCGATCGCGTTGCCGCAGCTCTCGCAGCGGCCGTAGGTCCCGGCGTCGATGCGGGCCAGGGCCCGCTCGGACTGTTCCAGCCGTTCGCGGGCGCCGGAGGCCAGGGCCATCTCGTGCTCCCGGCTGATGTTGGCGGTGCCGGTGTCCGCCTCGTCACCGGTGCCCTCGCCGTCCCGCAGCAGTCCGGCCAGCACCTCCTCGGAGGCGGCGATCTCACCGCGCAGCCGCTCGGACTCCTCGGTGAGGGCGGTGCGCGCCTCCTCGATCTCCTGTGCCGACCAGGGGTCCTCCCCCGGGCGGACGGGCAGGTCCTCGGGGGCGGCCGGTGCCGCCGTGGTGGACCTCTCGTCCAGCTCGGCTGTCGCCGCCGGCGCGTCCTGGGACGTCTTCTTAGCCATCGTCCTTCTGGCTCCCGTCTTCCTCGCGGGCACCGTCGACTTCGCCGGTGCGGTCTGGTGGGCCGGGCTCCTGCCGGCCGTCGTGGTGGGTGCGGTGCTCCCTTGCGGGCGGTACCCGCGCGCGGCGCGGCACGGGGCGCCCCGGCTCCGCCGTCGCCTTCGGCAGTACCCGCGGCGACGGGCTCCGCAACCGTTTCCGGGGCCCTCTTCTTCCCGGGCCGGGGTGCGGCACTCCTCACAGTGGCCGGTCCGGCCCGCAACGCCGGCTCCGTGGCGCGGCGGCCCGCCCCGGCAGGCCCCGTTCGCCGCGCCTCCCTCCTCGGTCCCGGCCTCCGCGTTCGCGGAGGCAAATCGTGAGCGGAACGATAAAACGCCCATAGGCCGACAGCAACGGGACGCACCGTCACCGGACGGTCACCTGGTGGAGTGACGGCCCCGGCGGCGGCGGGTCGGCCGGGCCCGCGGCGGGGTCCGCGGTAATGCGGTCGGCAGTGCGTCGCGGGCGCCTTACACTGAGGGCGGCGAGAGGCGTGGATGGGACGAGTAGCGTCGCAGGCGGCCCAGAGCGACCCGGGGACGGTGGGAGCCCGGGGGCGAGCACGACGTGAAGATCACCCCGGAGCCGCCGGAAGAAAGCCCGCGGGCCGCGACAGCGGCCGGCTCGGCGAGTAGACCCGGCGTTCGCCGCCCCAATGAGGGGGCCCGGTGCGGGAGCCGCGCCGGGTCAAGGAGGGTGGTACCGCGGGAGCCGGTGAACCGGCGCTCGTCCCTCCGGTCGGAGAACGTCAGACGATGTCCGCCGGAGGCACACCCCGATGAGTCCCACCCCGCAGTACCGCCAGGTGCCCGCGCAGGTCGACCTGCCCGCGCTGGAGCACGCGGTGCTCGACTTCTGGCGCGAGCAGAAGGTGTTCGCGCGCTCCCTCGAACAGTCCGAGGGCCGGCCCGAGTGGACCTTCTACGAGGGCCCGCCCACCGCCAACGGCATGCCGGGCGCCCACCACATCGAGGCCCGCGTCTTCAAGGACGTCTTCCCGCGCTTCCGCACCATGCGCGGCTACCACGTGCCGCGGAAGGCCGGCTGGGACTGCCACGGCCTGCCGGTGGAGCTGGCCGTGGAGAAGGAGCTGGGCTTCAACGGCAAGAAGGACATCGAGGCGTACGGCATCGCCGAGTTCAACGCCCGGTGCCGCGATTCGGTGACCCGGCACACCGACGCCTTCTCCGAGCTGACGACCCGCATGGGCTACTGGGTCGACCTGGACGACGCGTACCGCACCATGGACCCCGACTACGTCCAGTCGGTGTGGTGGTCACTCCAGCAGATCTTCAACAAGGGCCTGCTGGTCCAGGACCACCGCGTCGCCCCCTGGTGCCCCCGCTGCGGCACCGGCCTGTCCGACCACGAGCTGGCGCAGGGTTACGAGACGGTCGTCGACCCCTCGGTGTACGTCCGGATGCCGCTGACCTCGGGCCCGCTGGCCGGACAGGCGTCCCTGCTGGTGTGGACGACGACGCCGTGGACGCTGGTCTCCAACACCGCGGTGGCCGCCCACCCCGAGGTCCGCTACGTGGTGGCCACCGACGGCGCCGAGAAGCTGGTCGTCGCCGAGCCGCTGCTGGAGAAGGCGCTGGGCGAGGGGTGGAGCGCGACCGGCGAGACCTACACCGGGGCCGAGATGGAGCGCTGGGCCTACCGGCGCCCCTTCGACCTCGTGGAGCTGGAGGGCGCCAACTTCGTCCTCAACGCCGAGTACGTCACCACCGAGGACGGCACCGGCCTGGTCCACCAGTCCCCCGCCTTCGGTGAGGACGACCTGGAGACCTGCCGCCGCTACGATCTGCCGGTGGTCAACCCGGTCCGCCCCGACGGCACGTTCGAGGAAGGGCTCGGCCTGGTCGGCGGGCAGTTCTTCAAGAAGGCGGACGAGGCGCTCGTCGCCGACCTCGACGCCCGCGGCCTGCTCTTCCGCCACCTGGCCTACGAGCACAGCTACCCGCACTGCTGGCGCTGCCACACCGCGCTGCTGTACTACGCGCAGCCCTCCTGGTACATCCGCACCACCGCCGTCAAGGACGCGCTGCTGCGGGAGAACGAGCACACCAACTGGTTCCCCGAGGCCGTCAAGCACGGCCGGTTCGGCGACTGGCTGAAGAACAACATCGACTGGGCGCTCTCCCGCAACCGCTACTGGGGCACCCCGCTGCCGATCTGGCGCTGCGAGGAGGGCCACCTGACCTGCGTGGGCTCGCTCGCCGAGCTCTCCGAGCTCAGCGGCACCGACCAGTCGGGGCTGGACCCGCACCGCCCCTTCATCGACGAGGTCACCCTCCCCTGCCCGACCTGCTCGGCCACCGCGACGCGGGTGCCGGAGGTCATCGACGCCTGGTACGACTCCGGCTCGATGCCGTTCGCGCAGTGGGGCTACCCGTACAAGAACAAGGAGCTCTTCGAGAAGCGCTACCCGGCGCAGTTCATCTCCGAGGCCATCGACCAGACCCGCGGCTGGTTCTACACGCTGATGGCGGTCGGCACCCTGGTCTTCGACAAGTCCTCCTACGAGAACGTGGTCTGCCTGGGCCACATCCTCGCCGAGGACGGCCGCAAGATGTCCAAGCACCTGGGCAACCTCCTGGAGCCCATCGCACTGATGGACGAGCACGGCGCCGACGCGGTGCGCTGGTTCATGGCAGCCGGCGGCTCCCCCTGGGCCGCGCGGCGGGTGGGCCACGGCACCATCCAGGAGGTGGTGCGCAAGACCCTGCTCACCTACTGGAACACCGTCGCCTTCCAGGCCCTGTACGCCCGCACGGCCGGCTGGGCACCGAGCCCGGCCGACCCGGCGCCGGCGGACCGCCCGGTGCTGGACCGCTGGCTGCTGGGCGAACTGAACACGCTGGTGGCACAGGTGACCCAGGCGCTGGAGTCCTACGACACGCAGCGCACCGGACGGCTGCTCTCCGCCTTCGTCGACGACCTCTCCAACTGGTACGTGCGCCGCTCCCGCCGCCGCTTCTGGCAGGGCGACAAGGCGGCCCTGCGCACCCTGCACGACGTGGTGGAGACCGTCACCCGCCTCATGGCGCCGCTGACGCCCTTCGTCACCGAGCGGGTCTGGCAGGACGTGGTCGTGCCGGTCACGCCGGACGCGCCGGACTCGGTGCACCTGGCGTCCTGGCCGGAGGCCGACGACGCGTTGGTGGACCCGGTGCTCTCCACGCAGATGGTGCTGGTGCGCCGCCTGGTGGAACTGGGCCGCGCCACCCGCGCCGAGTCGGGTGTCAAGACCCGCCAGCCGCTCTCCCGCGCGCTGATCGCGGCCACCGGCTTCGAGGGCCTCGACGCGGACCTGCGCACCCAGATCACCGAGGAGCTGAACGTCACCGCGCTCGCCTCACTCTCCGAGGTGGGGGGCTCGCTGGTCGACACCACGGCCAAGGCCAACTTCCGTGCGCTGGGCAAGCGGTTCGGCAAGCGGGTCCAGGAGGTCGCCAAGGCCGTCGCCGCCGCCGACGCCGCGGCGCTCTCCGTCGCGCTGCGCTCGGGCATGGCCCAGGTCGAGGTGGACGGCGAACTCGTCGACCTGGCCCCGGACGAGGTCATCATCACCGAGACCCCGCGCGAGGGCTGGTCGGTGGCGTCCGACTCCGGTGCCACCGTGGCGCTCGACCTGGAGATCACCCCGGAGCTGCGCCGGGCGGGCCTGGCCCGCGACGCCATCCGGCTGATCCAGGAGGCGCGGAAGAACAGCGGCCTGGACGTCGCCGACCGGATCGCGCTGCGCTGGGAGTCGGCCGACGAGGAGGTGGCGCGCGCGCTCACCGACCACGCAGGCCTGGTCTCCGACGAGGTCCTCGCCACCGACTTCGCCCGGGGTGGGGCCGAGGCCTCCTACGGCGAGCCGTTCACCGACGAGGCGCTCGGGCTGACCTTCCGGCTCCGCCGCGTCGAGGCGTAACGGGTCCCGGCAGGCAGACGCAGGAGGGACGCATCCCGCCGGGGTGCGTCCCTCCTGCATGTCCGCCTCACTCCGCCGGAGCCGGCGCCCCCTGCACCGGGCAGGCCGGCGTGGCGGGCGGCCCCGAGGCGGGACCGGTGGCCGCCGCAGCCGCGACAGCCCCAAGGGCGCACCGCCCGGGGCACCCCGCACACACGGAGACCGGGCCCCGGGAGATCACTCTCCCGGGGCCCGGTCTCCGATTGCCGAACTGTCAGCGACGCGTCATCGCGCCGGAGGACGTCAGTTGTCGTCCTCGTCGATGAGGAAGCCGCGCATCGGCGAGGGCGCGCCCTGCATCGACTGGCCCTGCGGGCGCACCGGAGCCATCGGCTGCGTCATGGCGGGCGACATCTGCTGCTGGCTGCCGTAGGTGCCGTTGCCCGAGGACGGGCCGCCCATGGACTGCTGGCTCCCCATGGACTGGCCGCCCATGGTGTGGCCGCCGTTCATGGAACCGGCACCGGCCGAGGCCATCGACGCCGGCAGCGACGCGGCGGCCGGGGTGCGCGGCGGAGCCAGCGAGTCGTCCGACTGGTTCTCCAGCTGGCGCAACTGGCTCTCCAGGTACGACTTCAGGCGGGTGCGGTACTCGCGCTCGAAGCCCCGCAGGTCCTCGACCTTGCGCTCCAGCGTGGCGCGCGCGGACTCCAGCGAGCCCATCGCCACGCGGTGCTTCTCCTGCGCGTCCCGCTCCAGGGCGTCGGCCTTGGCGCGGGCGTCCCGCTCCAGGCCCTCGGCGCGGCTGCGCGCCTCACCGACGATCTTGTTGGCCTCGGAACGGGCCTCCGCGATCGCCTGGTCCGCGGTCTGCTGTGCGAGGGACAGCACACGCGCGGCGCTGTCGCCGCCGGGGCCCTGACCCGGCTGCGGCAGCTGGGGTCCGCCGGGACCGCCCATCGGGCCGCCCATCGGACCACCGTGCCCCATGGGACCGTGCGGGCCGCCCTGCTGGGGGCCGCCGTGTCCACCGGGGCCTGCGGGCAGCTGCGGTGCACCGCCGGGAAGCTGGGGAGGGCCACCCATCCCCTGCTGCTGCGGCGGGACCGGCTGCGGGCCCGATATGGCGGCGGGCACCGGAGCCCCACCGCGCTGCTGCTGCTGTTGGTGCTGCTGCTCCTGCTGCTCCTGCTGCTGCTTGCGCATGTTCTGCTGCTGGGACTGGGCGGCGGCGCGCGTGGCGGCAGCCAGCTTCGCCCTCAGGTCCTCGTTCTCGCGCAGCAGCTTCGTCAGCTCCGCTTCCACCTCGTCGAGGAAGGCATCGACCTCGTCCTCGTCATAGCCTTCTCGGAGGCGGACGGTCGTGAACTGCTTGTTCCGCACGTCCTCGGGGGTCAACGGCATCTCTACTTCACCTCAACGTAGTCGTCGGCAATCGGCAAGACCGTATCGTTCACACCAACAACACCGTCCTCACGACAGTGATCAGGATGTAGACGATGATCATCAATACGAAGAAGGACAGGTCGAGCGCCACGCCCCCGAGACGCAGCGGCGGGATGAATCGCCGCAGAAGCTTGAGTGGCGGATCAGTGACAGTGTAGGTGGCCTCCAGGACGACCACCATCGCCTTGCCGGGTTGCCATGAACGGGCGAACTGGAACACGTAGTCCATCACCAGGCGGAAGATCAGTACGAACAGGAAGCAGTACAGCGCGATGTAGATCACTTGGCCAGCGATACTCATCTCGCGCGTCCCTCTCCCCTTCACCCGTCGTCTGCCGACGGCCGTCGTGCGTGCCCTTCACGCCACAGTCTGCCCGGTGTTGCGTCTCAGCTCTGGTTGAAGAACCCACCCTCAGCGATACGGGCCTTGTCCTCCGCCGTGACATCGACGTTAGCAGGCGACAACAGGAACACTTTCTGCGTCACCCGCTCAATACTTCCGTGGAGACCGAAGACCAAACCCGCCGCAAAGTCGACAAGTCGCTTCGCGTCGGTGTCGTCCATCTCGGTCAGATTCATGATCACCGGGGTGCCCTCGCGGAAGTGTTCCCCGATGGTACGGGCCTCGTTGTAGGTCCGGGGGTGCAGCGTGGTGATGCGGTAGGGCTCCCGCTCGGACACGACCTTGGGCATGATCACCGGCGCGTTCTTCTCCAGACTCGGACGTTCGGGTGTGATGGACGCCACGGGGGCGATTCGGGCAGAGCGCCCGTTTTCGGAAGCCTGCGGAGGGGCCTCCCGTTGGGCCGGCGGCAGCACCGACTCCCGCGGGCGCACAGGTTCCTCGTGCTCCGGGTGCGCCTCCGTGGGCGCCTGGGTCGCCATCCGCCGACCTCGGTCGTGAGCGGCGGGCTCCGGGTCGAGCTCCGGTTCGAACTCGTCGTCGGGGTCGAACCCCCGGCCGTCGTACCCGTCGTCCTCCACGAGGCCGAGGTAGACCGCCATCTTGCGCATCGCGCCGGCCATTCTCCGCATCCTCCGCTCTGTGGTGGATCAGGCCCGTCAACCGGTCACCGGGGGCCGTGGATCCACGTTCGGCCTGCCACCTTCGGGTGGTAATGACCATATTTTCTACTGTGGTCCGACTGCTTGGCGACGTTACCGGAGCCGTGGACGGACTCCGAGTACCGAGGTGCCGACGCGTACATGTGTCGCTCCGGCGGCCACGGCCTGTTCGAGGTCCCCGCTCATCCCGGCGGACACCATGTTCGCAGCCGGATGCTCCAGGCGCAGGCGGGATGACATTTCCACCAGCGCCTCGAACGCCTCCTGTTGACGCCCGGCATACTGTCCGCTGAGCGGCGCGACCGTCATGAGACCACGCAGTCGCAAACTCGCCGCGGCCTCGACGGCCTCGGCGAGGGCCGCCACACCGGCGGGCGCCACCCCGCCGCGCTCACCGGTCTGCTCCACCCCGGCCCGTTCGTCGGTCCCGGCGTCGAGGGCCACCTGGATCAGGCAGTCCACCTCGCGGCCCCGCCGCTCGGCCTCCTTCGACAACGCGCTCACCAACCGCACGCGGTCGACGGACTGCACGACGTCGGCGTACCCGAGGACGGAGCGGACCTTGTTGGTCTGCAACTGGCCGACGAAGTGCCAGGTCAGGTCGGCGTCCGCGCAGTCCGCGGCCTTCGCTGCGGCCTCCTGGTCGCGGTTCTCGGCGACGTGCCGCACCCCCAGCTCGGCGAGGAGCCGGACGTCCTGGGCCGGGTGGGTCTTGGTGACGACGACGAGCGTCACCTCCTCGCGTGCCCGGCCCGCCCGGTCGCACGCCTGCGCGATGCGCTCCTCCACCCGTGCCAGGTTGCTCGCCAGTTCGCTGCGGCGATCGGTCACGGGTGGTCCCTCCGGTCGGAGTCGGGGTGGTCGGTGCGGGGGGCGGCACCCGGTGCCGCCGCGGGGTCGAGCCGGACGTAGCTCGCCAGGCGGCCCGTGGTGCGGTCCCGCCGGTAGGAGAAGTGGTCCGCCGACTCCAGGGTGCAGACGGCGGAGTGGGTGATGTCCCGCACACCGTGGTGGGCGAGTTGCGCCGCCACCCCGGCCACCACGTCGACGGCCGGAGTCCCCCAGCGGGTGGTCGCCCGGGCCTCGGGGACGACGGCCGCGACCTCGTCCCGCATGGCGGCCGGCACCTCGTAGCAGCCACCGCACACCGCGGGGCCGGTCCTGGCGAGGATGCGGGAGGGCTGCGCGCCCGCCGCCACCATCGCCTCGACCACGGCGTGCACCACGCCGGCGACCAGGCCGGGCCGGCCGGCGTGGGCCGCGCCGGCCACCCCCGCGACGGGGTCGGCCAGCAGGACGGGGGTGCAGTCGGCGGTCAGGACGGCGAGGGCCAGCCCCCGACGCGTGGTCACCACCGCGTCGCCGGGGGGCACCTGGTCGGGGTCCGCGGGCCAAGGGCGGTCCACCAGGGCCACTTCGCGGCCGTGGACCTGGTTCATCCAGACCACGTCCGCGGGGTCCAGGCCCTGGGCCCGGGCTGCCCGTTCGCGGTTGGTCCGTACCGCGGCGGGGTCGTCACCGACCGCGCCACCCAGGTTGAGCTGGTCATACGGAGCGGCGCTCACCCCGCCCCACCTGTCGGTGAAGGCGAAGTGGGCGCCGCCCACGTCCTGCTGCTGCTCTATCACGTCGGAAGGTTCGGCTACTTCAGGAAGTCCGGTACGTCCAGCTCCTCGGCAGAGGGGTCGGAGTAGGGACGGGCCTGGGGGACGTGAGGGGCGGCCGGCGGCGGAACCTCCGCGACTCCGCTCTCGGTTGCGACCGGCTCCTCCTCGCGGGTGGGCACGGTGCCCAGGGTTCCGGAGGACGGCCGGGTCTCCTGCTGCGGCCACCGCGAGGAGGCGGTGGACTGCGCGCTCTCCTCACGCTTGGCGGAGCCGGCGCCGAGCACGGTGTCGCGGCGGGCCGGGGGCTGGCCGCCGTCGAAGCCGGCGGCGATGACGGTGACCCGCACCTCGTCGCCCAGGGCGTCGTCGATGACCGCGCCGAAGATGATGTTCGCCTCGGGGTGGGCCGCCTCGGAGACGAGTTGAGCGGCCTCGTTGATCTCGAAGAGCCCCAGGTCGGAGCCGCCCGAGATGGAGAGCAGCACGCCACGGGCGCCGTCGATGGACGCCTCGAGCAGCGGCGAGGAGATGGCCATCTCGGCGGCGGCCACCGCACGGTCGTCACCCCGGGCCGAGCCGATGCCCATCAGCGCCGAACCGGCCTCGGACATGACCGACTTCACGTCGGCGAAGTCCAGGTTGATCAGGCCGGGCGTGGTGATGAGGTCGGTGATGCCCTGGACACCGGAGAGCAGCACCTGGTCGGCGGACTTGAAGGCGTCCAGCACGCTGACCTGGCGGTCCGAGATGGACAGCAGGCGGTCGTTGGGGATGACGATGAGGGTGTCGACCTCCTCACGGAGGCTGGCGATCCCGTCCTCGGCCTGGTTGGCGCGGCGGCGGCCCTCGAAGGTGAACGGCCGGGTGACCACTCCGATCGTCAGGGCACCCAGCGAGCGCGCGATGTTGGCGACCACGGGTGCGCCGCCGGTGCCGGTGCCGCCCCCCTCGCCCGCCGTGACGAAGACCATGTCGGCGCCCTTGAGCACCTCTTCGATCTCCTCGCGGTGGTCCTCTGCCGCCTTGCGGCCGACGTCCGGGTTGGCGCCGGCACCAAGTCCGCGGGTCATCTCCCGGCCGACGTCCAGCTTGACGTCGGCGTCGCTCATGAGCAACGCCTGCGCATCGGTGTTGATCGCGATGAACTCGACGCCCTTGAGCCCGACCTCGATCATCCGGTTGATGGCGTTCACGCCACCGCCGCCGATGCCGACGACCTTGATGACTGCGAGGTAGTTCTGCGGTGCTGCCACGTCGAAGGCCTCTCGCCTCGAGTTACGTGTCGCCGCCCCACATTCCGTGCGGACGCCGACTGATGCCGATGGGTTGGCTCGCCATGTCCTCGCGCCGACCCGAACTCTGAACCTCTACTTGAGGGTCAGACGTGTTCTCGTTTGTGCTCCACGAGTCCGACGGACTCCATGGCTTCCACGGTTTCCGATGGCCCTCAGGGTGCTTTGGAACGAGACACTAAGTCGACAAGCGGCGCGCGTTCAACGAACACGCCGAACCTCCCGTTTTTCTTTTCACCCTATGTGATCACCCATAAGGGTAGTCATCCAGGGTGCTGGCCGGTCGGCGAGATCGTCAACTCCCCGCCGCGGCCGGAGCCGACGGCGCCTCGACGTCGTACCGCCGGGCGTGGGGCGCCGCCTTCATCAGCGCGGCCAGCACCCGGGCCTTGGCGGCGCCCTCCTCGCTGCTCCCCCACACCACGCTCCGATCCCCCGTCAGCTCCAGGGTGACGTCGTCGAAGGAGCCGACGCGGACCTGAAGGACCTGGGTGCGCAGCCGCGACGGCAGGGCGGACACCACCTCCGCCGCCTCCCGGTAGGGCCGCGAGCGGTACGCCCGGCCGGCACCGCTCGGCACCCGGCCGGCCAGGTGCAGCAGCGGGACGCCGCGGGCCGGGGCGGCGACCGTGGCGAACAACACGCCGTCGGCGTCCAGCTCGCCGTACTTCCCGCCGCGCCGCAGTGACAGCAGCGGGGTGCGTTCGGCCACCCGCACCGAGAGGGTGTGGGGCCAGGACCTGACCACCCTGACGGTGCGCACCCGGGGCAGGGCGGCGCGCACCCGGCGGGCGACCGCGGCGGTGTCCACCGAGGCCAGCGGGCCGCCCAGGGGGACGTCCGCGGCCCGCGCCACCTGTGTCGCCGTCAGCACCCGTGTCCCGCCCACCCGGACCCGTTCCGTCCGCAGCCAGGAGGAGCCGTACAGGGCCCAGGAGACGAAGGCCGCGGCGAGCACGGCGATCGCGAGGGAGGCGAGGGTTGCGCGGCGGCGGGCGAAGCGGCGGCGGTCGGGAGCCGGGGGGCGCCGGCCGGGACCGGCGCCCTGCCGGGGGCGGCCGGAGCCGTGCCGGGTTCCGTCTCCGCCCCGCGACGCGGTCGTCGGTTGGGCCACCTTGCGTCCTTCCCGTCTCCCTCGGCCGCCGTGCGGCCCCGTCGCGCTACCCGCGCTGGGCGATCGCCTCGTAGACCATGCCGACCAGCAGGTCGTCGGCGTCCCGGCGGCCGAACTCGGCGGCGGCGCGGGACATCTCCAGCAGCCGGTGCGGGTCGGCGAGGACCGGCAGCACCTGGGACTGCACCCACTCGGGCGTGAGCTGCGCGTCGTCCACCAGCAGCCCGCCGCCGGCGTTGACCACCGGCTGGGCGTTGAGCCGCTGCTCGCCGTTGCCGATGGGCAGCGGGACGTAGGCGGCCGGGAGCCCGACGGCGGAGAGTTCGGCGACGGTCATGGCGCCGGCCCGGCAGAGCATCATGTCCGCCGCGGCGTAGGCCAGGTCCATCCGGTCCACGTACGGTACCGGCACGTAGGGGGGCATGCCGGGCATGTTGTCGACCTGGGGCATGTCGTTCTTCGGGCCGACGGCGTGCAGCACCTGGATGCCGGAGCGCTGCAGCGTGGGGACGGCGGCCTGGATGACCTCGTTCAGGCGCCGGGCGCCCTGGGACCCGCCGGAGACCAGCAGGGTGGGCAGCCGCGGGTCGAGGCCGAAGGCGGCGCGCGCCTCGGGCCGGACGGCGGTGCGGTCCAGGGTGGCGATGGAGCGGCGCAGCGGGATGCCGACGTAGCGGGCGCCGCGCAGCTTGCTGTCGGGTGTGCTCACGGCGACGTAGGCGGCGTACCGGGAGCCGATCTTGTTGGCCAGACCGGGGCGGGCGTTGGCCTCGTGGACGATGATCGGCACGCCGAGGCGCTTGGCGGCCAGGTAGCCGGGGAGCGCCACGTAGCCGCCGAAGCCGACGAGGGCGTCGGCCTTGGTGCGCTCCAGGATCTGCTCGGCCGCCTTGATGGTACCGCGCAGCCGTCCGGGGACGGTGATCAGCTCAGGGGTGGGTTTGCGGGGCAGTGGCACGGCCGGGATGAGGCCGAGTTCGTAGCCGCGCTCGGGGACCAGGCGCGTCTCCAGGCCCCGTTCCGTGCCCAGTGCCGTGATCCCCACGGTCGGGTCCTGCCTGCGCAGGGCGTCCGCGAGGGCGAGCGCGGGCTCGATGTGGCCGGCGGTCCCCCCACCGGCGAGTACGACGTGCACCGAAATTCACCGCTCTCCGGACGGTCGTACCTTGACGAGCCGTCTCATCGTCTTCCTTCTCACCGCGGCCAGTCTCCTGGCGAAGACCGGCTGCCGGGTGACCAGCGCCGCCCGTGCCGCGGGCTCGTCGCGCGCGAAGGCGATGAGGAGACCGACGGCGAACATGGTGGGCAGCAGGGCGGAGCCTCCGTAGGAGAACAGCGGGAGGGGGACACCGGCGATCGGCAGCAGGCCGAGCACCGCACCGATGTTGATCACCGCCTGAGCGGTGATCCAGGTGGTCACACCTCCCGCGGCGTACCTCACGAAGGGGTCCTCCGTGCGTCCGGCCACGCGGATACCCGCATAGCCTAGAGCCGCGAAGAGGGCGAGCACGGACAGCGTCCCCGCAAGTCCCAGTTCCTCCCCGGTGATGGCGAAGATGAAGTCGGTATGCGGTTCGGGTAGTTCGCCCCATTTCTCCACGCTGGCACCGAGGCCGGAGCCGAAGATGCCGCCGGAGGCCAGGGCGTAGATGCCGTGGACCGCCTGCCAGCAGGAGTCGCCCGGGCCGGGGTCGGTGGCGCCGATGCAGGCGAGCCGGGAGAGGCGGTTGGCGCTGGTGGCGATGAGCAGGGCGCCGAGCGCCGCCGCCCCCGCCAGGACGCCGGCGAAGAGGCGGGTGGGCGCCCCGGCCAGCCACAGCAGCCCGAAGAGGATCGCGGTGAGGATGATGGCGGTGCCCATGTCGCCGCCGAGCATGATGAGGGCGAGCAGGGCGAAGGCGACCGGGGTGAGCGGCACCAGCAGCCGCTTCCACTGGGTGAGCTGGCCGCGCTGCTGGCGGCGGGCCAGCAGGTCCGCGCCCCACAGCACCAGCGCCAGCTTCCCGAACTCGCTGGGCTGCATCTGGAAGGCGCCGAAGCCCAGCCAGTTCTGGTTGCCGTTGACGGCCACGCCGATGCCGGGCACCTGCACCAGGGCCATCAGCAGGGCCGAGCCGAGCAGCAGCGGCACGGCGAGGCGGCGGTGGGTGCGCACCCGCAGGCGGGCCCCGGTCAGCAGCAGGACGCCGCCGATGAGCGCGGCGAGCAGCTGCTTGCGGAAGAAGTACGTCGGCCCGAGCCCGGACTGCAGGGCCTTGATCTGCGAGGCGGAGTAGACCATCACCAGGCCGAGGGTGATGAGCAGTGCGCTGCCGCCGAGGATGAGGTAGTAGGCGGTCAGCGGCCGGTCCCAGGCACGGCGTGCCTGGTCGAGGGGGTTGCGGCGGCCACGGCGGACCGCATTGGGGGTGCCGGCGGACCGGGCCGGGCGCGGCTGCGGGCGGCGGGTGGCCGCGGCCTTGGCAGGAGTGGGCGGTCGGGCCGTCATCTGCTCCCCTCCACGGGTCTGCCGCCGCGGGCGGCGGTGCGGCGGGGAGGCGACCCTACCGCCGGCCCGCGGCCACCAGGTCCCCCACCGCCTCGGCGAAGGCCTCGCCGCGCTTGGTGTAGTTCAGGTACATGTCCATGGAGGCGCAGGCCGGGGCGAGCAGGACCGTGTCGCCCGGCCGGGCCAGTCGTGCGGCCTCGGCGACGGCCTCCGGCATCGCCCCAGTGTCGGTCCGCTCCAGCTCCACGACGGGGACCTGCGGGGCGTGTCGCGCCAGCGCCTCCCGGATCAGGGCGCGGTCGGCGCCGACGAGGACCACGCCCCGGAGCCGGTGGGCGGTCTCGGCGACCAGTTCGTCGAAGGTGGCGCCCTTGGCGAGGCCGCCGGCGATCCACACCACGCTCTCGTACGCGGCGAGGGAGGCCTGCGCGGCGTGTGTGTTGGTGGCCTTGGAGTCGTTGATCCACCGCACGCCGCCGGTCTCGGCGACCAGCTGGATGCGGTGCGCCTCGGGGTGGAAGGCGAGCAGGCCCTCGCGCACCGCGGTGGGCGGCACGCCGTAGGCCCGGGCGAGGGCCGCGGCGGCCAGCGCGTTGGCGATCGTGTGGGGAGCGGCGGGCCCGGAGCCGGGGGCGATGTCGGTGGTCTCGGCCAGTTCCTGCGCCTGGCGCTGCCGGTCGGCGACGAAGGCGCGGTCCACCAGCAGTCCGTCGACGACGCCGAGCTGGGAGGGGGCCGGCGCGCCGAGGGTGAAGCCGACGGCGCGGCACCCCTCTGCCACGTCGGCGGCGCGGACCAGCTTCTCGGTGGCGGCGTCGGCCGGGTCGACCGCGTTGTAGACGCAGGCGACCTGGTTGCCCTCGTAGATGCGGCCCTTGTCGGCGGCGTAGGCGTCCATGGAGCCGTGCCAGTCCAGGTGGTCCGGTGCCAGGTTGAGTACGGCCCCGGAGTGGACGCGCAGCGAGGGGGCCCAGTGCAGCTGGTAGCTGGAGAGTTCCACGGCCAGTACGTCGTGGGCCGGGCCGCCGTCCTCCGCCCGCTCCAGGACCGACTCGACCAGGGAGACCCCGATGTTGCCGACGGCGGCGGTGCGCAGTCCGGCGGCCGTCAGGATCGCGGCGAGCATGCGGACGGTGGTGGTCTTGCCGTTGGTGCCGGTGACGGCCAGCCAGGGCGGGGCGTCGGGGGCGCGGAGCCGCCAGGCGAGCTCCACGTCGCCCCAGACCGGGACGCCGGCCGCTTCCGCGGCGCGGAAGAGCGGGCTGGTGGGTTTCCAGCCGGGGGTGGTGACGACCAGGTCGGTGCCCTCCGGCAGCGTGTCGCCCTCGCCCAGGCGCACGGTGACGCCGAGCGCCTCCAGTTCGCCGGCCTGGGCGCGGTCGCGGTCGCCGTCGCCCGCGTTGACGACGGTGACGCGGGCGCCGAGGGCGGCCAGGGCGCGGGCGGCGGGTACGCCGCTGACGCCGAGGCCGGCGACGGTCACGTGGCGTCCGGCGAGTCCGAGCCCGGGGACGTCCGGAGGGAGGGGACCTGGTCGCGTCATCACTTCGCCGCCTGCCAGCCGCCGTAGAAGATGCCGAGTCCGACGATCACGCACATGCCCTGGATGATCCAGAATCTGACCACGACCAGGACTTCGCTCCAGCCTTTCAGCTCGAAGTGGTGCTGGAGCGGTGCCATGCGGAAGACGCGCTTGCCGGTCATCCGGAAGGAACCGACCTGGATCACCACGGACATGGTGATGAGCACGAACAGGCCGCCGAGGACGGCGATGAGCAGCTCGGTGCGGGAGCAGATCGCCAGGCCCGCGAGGGCGCCGCCCAGCGCGAGGGACCCGGTGTCGCCCATGAAGATCTTCGCGGGCGAGGTGTTCCACCACAGGAAGCCGAAGCAGGCGCCCATGAGGGCGGAGGCGACGACGGCGAGGTCGAGTGGGTCGCGTACCTCGTAGCAGGCCGGTCCGGCGGAGAGCTGGTTGGCGCAGGACTCCTGCCACTGCCAGATGCCGATGAAGGTGTAGGCGCCGAAGACCATCACCGAGGCGCCGGTGGCCAGGCCGTCCAGACCGTCCGTCAGGTTCACGCCGTTGGACATGGCCAGGATCATGAACAGTGCCCAGACCACGAAGAGCACCGGGCCGATGGACCAGCCGAAGTCCTGGGTGAAGGAGAGCCGGTCCGAGGCCGGGGTCTGTCCCCGCAGGTCGGCGAACTGGAGCGAGAGCACGGCGAAGGCGATGCCGACGATGAGCTGGCCGGCCATCTTGGCCTTGGCCCGCAGGCCCAGCGAGCGCTGCTTGACGATCTTGATGTAGTCGTCGAGGAAGCCCACCAGGCCCATGCCGGTCATCAGGAACAGCACCAGCACGCCGGAGAGGGTCGGGACCGCTCCGGTGATCACCTTCGTCAGGGCGTACGCGATGAGCGTGGCCAGGATGAAGGCGATGCCGCCCATGGTGGGCGTACCGCGCTTGCTGTGGTGGTCGCGGGGACCGTCGTCGCGGATGAACTGGCCGTAGCCCTTGCGGGCCAGCAGCTTGATCAGCAAAGGCGTGCCGATCAGGGTCAGGAAGAGCCCGATCGTCCCCGAGAAGAGGATCTGTTTCATCGAGTTCATCGGTCGGCGGCCCCGCCCTTTGCTCCGTCGCCTTCCAGCAGGCCTGCGGCCACCTTCTCCAGCCCCACCGACCTGGACGCCTTCACCAGCACGACGTCTCCCGGCCGCAACTGCGCTCGCAGCAGGTCCACCGCCGCCTGCGCGTCGGACACGTGCACCGACTCCTCACCCCACGAACCCTCGTTCTTGGCACCCATGTCGAGCCAGGCGGCTTCCGTGCCGCCGACCGCCACGAGTTTGCTGACGTTGAGCCGGACGACCAGCCGTCCGACCGCGTCGTGTTCGGCCAGTGACTCCTCACCGAGTTCGGCCATCGGGCCGAGCACCGCCCACGTGCGGCCCCCCGTTGCCTTGGAGGCCTCACCCATCGCCACCAGCGCGCGCAGCGCGGCCCGCATGGACTCCGGATTCGCGTTGTAGGCGTCGTTGACGATCGTCACGCCGTCCGCGCGCTCGGTGACCTCCATCCGCCACCGTGAGAGGGAGTCGGCTTCGGAGAGCGCCTGGGCGATCTCGTCGGCGGACAGGCCGGACTCATGGGCGACGGCGGCAGCGGCGAGCGCGTTCGACACGTGGTGCTCACCGTACAGGCGCATGGTCACGTCACCGCACCCGGAGGGTGTGTGAAGCGTGAAGGCAGGGCAACCCCTGCCCGTGAGACGGACGTTTTCCGCCCTGACGTCCGCGGTGCCGGATTCCCCGAAGTAGACGACGCGGGCGCGGGTGCGGGAGGCCATGGCCCGCACGTAGGGGTCGTCGGCGTTGAGGATCGCCACGCCGCCGTCCTCGGCCGCGGGCAGCGCCTCGACCAGTTCGCCCTTGGCCTGGGCGATCTGCTCCCGGCCGCCGAACTCCCCGATGTGCGCGCTGCCCACGTTCAGCACCAGGCCGACCCGCGGCGGGGTGAGCCCGGTGAGGTAGCGGATGTGGCCGATGCCACGGGCGCCCATCTCCAGGACGAGGTGACGGGTGGTCTCGTCGGCGGTCAGGGCCGTCAGGGGCAGCCCGATCTCGTTGTTGAGCGAGCCGGGCGTCCACACCGTGGGTGCGTCGCGCTGGAGCAGTTGCGCGATGAGGTCCTTGGTGGAGGTCTTGCCGGCCGACCCGGTGAGGGCGACGACGGACGCGCCGAGCCGCCCCACCACGGCGCGGGCCAGGGCGCCGAGCGCGGCGAGCATGTCCTCCACGACGAGGGCGGGGACGGGGGTGCCGTCGACGGTGACCGGACGGGTGGCGAGCACGGCGACGGCGCCGGCCTTGACCGCGCCGGCGGCGAAGTCGTGCCCGTCGACGCGTTCGCCGGCGAACGCGGCGAACAGGCCGCCGGGCACCACCCTCCGGGAGTCGATGACGACGGGTCCGGTGACTGCGGCCGCCAGGTCCGGTATGCCGTGGGGCCGGCCGTCGACGATGTCCGCGATCTCGGCCAGGGTCAGGGAGATCACTGGGTGCCTCCGGTGCGGTGCGTGCGGCGTCGCTGGGGGCGGGCGTCGCGAGGGGGACGGGGGCCCCGGCCGCGGGCGGGCCGGGGTGGGCGTGGTGCGCGCATCGGGCAGGTCATCCCTGGGGGTCGGGCGGTGTCGGTTCGCGGTGTCCGGCGCCGGCATGGGGGACGGCCGCGGGGCCTGCGCCGGTGCGTGCCGCGATGGCCTCGCGCAGCACCACCCGGTCGTCGAAGGGGCGGATCACCCCGGCGACGTCCTGGCCCTGCTCGTGCCCCTTGCCGGCGACGACGACGGTGTCGCCCGGTTCGGCCCGGGCCACGGCCGCCGCGATGGCGTCGGCCCGGTCCTCCTCCACCAGGACGGTGCCGCGTTCGTGGCTGGGGACCTCCGCGGCGCCCGCCAGCATGGTGGCGAGGATGGCGAGGGGGTCCTCGGAGCGGGGGTTGTCGGAGGTGAGCACGGCGGTGTCCGCCAGCCGTGCCAGAGCCGCGCCCATCGGGCCGCGCTTGTGCGGGTCGCGGTCGCCGCCGCAGCCGAGGACGGCGTGCAGGCGGCCGTCGGTGACCTTGCGCAGCGCCCGCAGCACGGACTCCACGGCGTCGGTCTTGTGCGCGTAGTCGACGACGGCGAGGTAGGGCTGGCCCGCGTCGACGCGCTCCAGCCGGCCGGGGACGCCGGGTACCGCCGCGACACCGTCGGCGGCGGTCTGCGGGTCGACGCCGGCGACGATGAGGGCGGTGACCGCGGCCAGCGCGTTGGCGACGTTGAAGGGCCCGGAGAGCGGGGAGGCCGCCTTCACCCGCTGCCCGTCGGGACCCAGAATGGTGAAGGTGGAGCCGAGCACGCCGATCTCGACGTCCTCGGCCCGCCAGTCGGCGTCGGGGTGGCCCTCGGCCGAGAAGGTGGTGACCGGGACCTCGCTGGCGCCGCCGGCCAGGCGGCGGCCGTACTCGTCGTCGAGGTTGACCACGCCGACGCGGCTGCGGGCCCGGGTGAAGAGCTGCGCCTTGGCCTGGAAGTAGTCCTCCATGTCGGGGTGGAAGTCCAGGTGCTCGGGGCTGAGGTTGAGGAAGACGCCCACGTCGAAGACGCAGCCGTCGACCCGGCCGAGCACCAGCGCGTGGCTGGAGACCTCCATGGCGAGCGAGGTGACGCCGCGCTCGCGCATGACGGCGAACAGCGCCTGGAGGTCGGTGGCCTCCGGGGTGGTGCGCTCGGACTTCAGGCGCTCGTCACCGATGCGGGACTCCACGGTGCCGATGAGGCCCGTCAGTCCGCCGCCGGCGGCACGGGAGGCGGCCCGCAGGCCGCCCTCGACGAGGTAGGCCGTGGTGGTCTTGCCGGAGGTGCCGGTGATGCCGATCTGCAGCAGGTCCGCGCCCGGTTCGCCGTAGATGGCGGCGGCCAGTTCGCCCATCCGGGCACGGGGCCGTTCGACGGTGAGGACGGGCAGCCCGGTCGCCGCGGCCCGGTCGTGGCCGGTCGGGTCGGTCAGGATCGCCGCGGCGCCGAGGTCGGCGGCCTGGGCGGCGAAGTCCGCGCCGTGGACACGGGCTCCCGGGAGGGCTGCGTAGACGTCGCCGGGGCGCACCGCGCGCGAGTCGTGCGTGATGCCGGTGACCGCGATGTCGGAGACGCCGGGCCGGGTGGCCGGGCCGCCCGCGGGGACGGGGGTGCCCAGCAGCTCCGCCAGCTCCGCGAGGGGCGTGGGCCGGACCTTCTCGGGGCGGGGCGGTCCCGGGTGGGAGGTGCCGCCCGGTGGCGCGTGGTGGGACTTCTCAGCATGTGACACGGCGGTGAGCGTACCGGGCCCCACCGGCTCGGGGCGAAGTGAGGCCCGGTCGCCGCGGGGGTGGTGGGGGGTGTTCTCGGGGCCCGCGGGGCCAGGAGTGGTCATGGTGGTCATGGTGGTACTCCTTTGTCGGTTTCGCCCCTTATCATCCGTTGTGATCCGGCTGGAAGGTGACCGGCAGCTTCGGCGCCGCGGCCCCGGTCGGCGGGACCTGGAGGGTCTTGAGCGCGAAGGACATCACCTTCTGGAAGACCGGCCCGCAGACCTGCCCGCCGAAGTGGCTGCCCACCGTGGGGTTCTGCACCGCGCAGTAGACGGTCAGCCGCGGCTTGTCCGCCGGGGCGAAGCCCGCGAAGGACGCGGTGTAGCCGCTGTAGCGCCCGGTGCGCGGGTCCACCCGGTTGGAGGTACCGGTCTTGCCTCCCACCCGGTAGCCGTCGATCTTCGCCGCGGCACCGGTGCCCTCCTCGTCGTCGACCACCGACTCCAGCATGGTGGCCAACTCCGCCGCCGTCTTCCTGCTGACGACCCGACGGGTGTCGGGCCGCGGCGCCGGGGTGAACCGCCCGTCCGCCGTCCGGGTGCCGCGCACCAGGGTGGGCGCCACCCGCACGCCGCCGTTGGCGATGGTCGAGTACACCGACGCGGTCTGCATCGCGCTGAGCGAGAGGCCCTGGCCGAACGGGATGGTGTACTGCTGCGAGGTGCTCCAGTCCTGCGGCTTCGCGAGCAGCCCGGCGGTCTCGCCGGGGAAGCCCAGCCCGGTGGGCCGCCCCACGCCGAAGGCGTGCAGGTAGGACCAGAGTGTCCGGTTGGCCTGTGCCCGGGTACGGCCGAGGTGCTCGGCCGCCTCGATGGTGCCGATGTTGGAGGACTTGGCCAGCACCCCGTTGAGCGTGAGGTGCCAGGTCTCGTGGTCGACGTCGTCGTGGAAGGGGCGGTCGCCGCGGTAGAGCCGGTTGGGCACCGTGACGTGGGTGCCGGGCGTGGCGGCCTTCTCGTCCAGGACCGCCGCCATCGTCATCAGCTTGGCGGTGGAACCCGGCTCGTAGGCGTCCGAGACCGCCGCGTTGCCGAGCGCGTCGGCGGAGGCCTTGGACAGGTCGCCGGGGTCAAAGCCCGGCGCGTTGGCCATGGCGAGCACCTGACCGGTGGCGGTGTCCTGGACGACGACGTAGCCGCGGTCGGCCTGCGAGGCCTCGACCTGCTCGGTGATGGCCTGCTGCGCCTCCCACTGGATGTCGCGGTCCAGGGTGAGCTCGACATCGCTGCCCGGCACCGCCGGCTGCTCGCGGGAGTCCGCGGTGGGCACCCGGCGGCCGGCGGACTGGGCGTAGACCAGCTTGCCGTCCTTCCCGGCGAGCCGGTGGTCCAGCAGCGCCTCCACCCCGCCGGAGCCGTGGCCGGCCGCGTTGACGAAGCCGATCACCCCCGCGGCCAGGTCCCCGCCCGGGTAGACGCGCCTGCTGTGCTCGTCGGCGAAGATGCCCGTCAGCACGTTGGGGTGCGGGGTGTCGGGGGAGGTGCGCTGCGCCGCGGCCGCCTTGTCGGCCAGCGAGGTCCGCAGGTCCTTGATCTTCTTCCAGACCTGGGGGGAGCGTTGCCGGGCCAGCAGGACGTAGCGGGAGTCGGCGCGGGACAGCTTGGCGCGCAGCTCGTCCCGGTCCACGTCCAGCAGCGGGGCGAGGAGGGCGGCGGCGCGGCGCGGCGCGTCGGGGATCTTCGTCTTGTCGGGCGCCAGCAGGCTGGGGTCGGCGGTGATGTCGTAGGCGTCCACCGTGGTGGCGAGGTCCACGCCGGAGCGGTCGGTGATCGCGCCGCGCTCCGCCGCAAGGGTGACGGGCACGTACCGGTTGACGTTCGCCTTGGCCGCGTAGGCCCCGGCGTCCAGCGCCTGCACCTGCACCAGCCGCACGACGAAGACCAGCATGACCAGTGTCAGGCCGACCGCGACCAGGCGCAGCCGCGGCCGGGGGCTGCCCAGCCGGAAGGCCGGGGCCGCAGCCGCGGGCCGGCCCGCCGGGCGGGGCACCTGCCGGGGGCGGGCCCCGGCCGGCGGGCGGGGCCGCGAGGGGGGCCGCGGGACCCTGCGGTCGGAGCCTTGCGAACGTGCGTCGGTCACGAGACGCCCTCCGGCGGACTGGGGACGGGGACGGGAACGGCTGGGAGCGCGCGGCCCGCGGGGAGCGGGGCCCACCGGGCGGCAAGGACCGGCTGGGCGTCGACGCGGAGGGGCGCCGCTGCGGACACGGGCGCGGCGGGCGGGCTCACTCCTGCGTCACCCCTCATCCCCCGCCGGGCCCCGCGGCGGACGGGGTGGCGGTGGGCGCCGGCTCGGCGGGCCCGGCGGGGGCCGCCGGCTGCGGGTCCGGCGCGGGGACGCCGAGGGCCCCCATCGGCGAGGCGGCGGGCGTGGCGCTCTGCGGACGGCCGTGCACGGCGCCGTCGGGATCGAGGAAGACCGGGCTGCCGCCGGGGACCATGCCCAGGCGACGGGCGCGCCGCTCCAGCGCGTCGGGCGCCGAGTAGGAGTCCACGTCCTGCTGGAGCGCCTGCTGCTCGTCGGTGAGGTCGGTGGTCTCCTTCTGCAGCCTGCTCAGCTCGAACGAACCCTGGTTCAGGGCCGAGTTGAGCAGCAGCAGCACGATGAGGCCGGAGCCCAGGAGCACCACCACGAGGAGGACGAAGGGGGCCCGGGCGGCCGTGGTGGTACCGGACGGCAGCAGCGCGGCCAGGCGCCGGGCGCCGCCGCGGACCCGCCCGGTCCGGCTCACGCGAGGTCCTCCCGGATGCGTTCGGCACCGCGCAGCCGTGCCGGGGCGGCCCGCCGGTTCTCGGCGATCTCCTCCTCGGTGGGCAGTTCGGCGCCGCGGGTGAGCAGCCGCAGCCGCGGCTGGTACTGCTCGGGGACGACCGGCAGGCCCGGCGGGGCGGTGTTGGCGGCGCCCGCCGCGAACACCTGCTTGACCAGCCGGTCCTCCAGCGAGTGGTAGGAGAGGACGGCGACCCGCCCTCCGACGGCGAGCGCCCCCACGGCTGCCGGCACCGCGCGCTCCAGGACCGACAGTTCGCCGTTGACCTCGATGCGCAGCGCCTGGAAGGTGCGCTTTGCCGGGTTGCCGCCGGTGCGCTTGGCGGCCTGCGGCAGCGCGTCGCGGATCAGCTCCACCAGCCTGCCACTGGTGGTGAACGGCTCCTTCTCGCGCTCCCGGACGATCGCGGAGACGATGCGCCGGGCCTGCTTCTCCTCGCCGTAGGACCGCAGGATGCGCACCAGGTCGCCGGGCGGGTAGGTGTTGAGCACCTCGGCGGCGCTGCGCCCGGTGCTCTGGTCCATCCGCATGTCCAGCGGGGCGTTCTGGGAGTAGGCGAAGCCGCGGTCGGCCTCGTCCAGCTGCATGGAGGAGACGCCGAGGTCGAACAGGATGCCCTGGACGCGGGGGATGCCCAGGCGGTCCAGTACCTCGGGGAGTTCGTCGTAGACGGCGTGGACGAGGGTGGCGCGGTCCCCGAACGGCGCCAGCCGCTCCCCGGCGAGCCGCAGCGCCTCCCGGTCGCGGTCCAGGCCGATCAGGCGGGCGGCGGGGAAGGCCGCCAGCAGTGCCTCGCTGTGTCCGCCGAGGCCGAGGGTGCAGTCGACCACCACGGGGGCGTCGCCGGTGCCGGGTTCGCCCGGGGAGGCGGCTCCCGGGCCGAGGGCGGGCGCGAGCATGTCCAGGCAGCGCCGCAGCATGACGGGGACGTGGCGGGTACGGGCGTCGGTCATCGCGGCCCCCCGCCGGTCGTCTCCGCCGGCCCCGCCGGTCGCGGTGCTGACGGGGTGGTTCGCTCGCTACGCTCGCTCATGCGCCTTCCGAAATGCCGTGAGAGTGCCGGTGTGCGCCGCGGCCGGACGGTCGCGGGGCGCGGACGGCGACCGGAGCCGCACGTACCGTCTGGTCCCCGCCCGCTCTGAAGGGGAGTGGCCGCTTTCCGGCAGCGGGGAAGGGCCGCCGGCGACCGTGAGCGGGAGGAGGCCGGACCGTACGTGCGGGACCGGCACCGCGGGCCCCTGGGCCGGCCGCCGAGGTCAAGACTGCCGCGGGCCGCCCCGGGGGAGCGCCGGTGGCCTCCCACTCCGCGTCACTCTAGTCGACGCCCCTTTTCGGTCAATCAACCGCACCGCGCGCGTCCCGGGCCGGGGCGGCCGGGCCCCGGGACACCTCTCCGACACGCCTGCCCACGGGTCGGTGCCAGCCGATCGGGTGACGGTCACTGTGATGCAAGTCACCAGTCCTCGGGGAACCCCGCGCCGGGACGCGGAACACCTGCTGCCACCCCGCCGACCTGGCGATACCGTATCGGCATGCCCATATCTGCGTCACACTCGCCGACCCCCGACGCCTCGTCCTCCGATGAGGGCGCCCGCACCGACGGCGGCGTCACGGACCGCCTGGTGGCGGCCAACAGGCTGTACGCCGACTCCTTCACCGACCCGGGGCTGAGCGCTCGTCCGGCGCAGCGGCTCGCCGTCGTCACGTGCATGGACGCGCGCCTGGACCTGTATCCCGCCTTCGGCCTCGCCCTGGGCGACTGCCACACCCTGCGCAACGCGGGCGGGGTGGTCACCGACGACGTCATCCGTTCCCTGACCATCAGCCAGCGTGCGCTGGGCACCCGCTCGGTGGCGGTGGTCCAGCACACCAGCTGCGGAATGCTCTCGCTCACCGAGGACTTCCGCCACGAGCTGGCGGAGGCCGCCGGGCAGCGTCCGACCTGGGCCGTGGAGGCGTTCCGGGACCTGGACGAGGAGGTGCGGCAGTCGGTGCAGCGGGTGCGCACCTCGCCCTTCCTGCTGCACACCGACGACGTGCGCGGCTTCGTCTTCGACGTCGGGACGGGGCTGCTGCGGGAGATCGACACCACCCGCTGATCCGGTGGCGTGGCGGGGGCCCACGCGGCCCCGGCTCGTCCGGGTGCGGGGGCGGGGGGGGCCCGGGTGGGGGGGGGGGGTGGCCGGCAGCCGG